>DASPRR010000410.1:0-3034 GCA_035624375.1 Thermodesulfobacteriota bacterium
AGGAATCTGATCAACTCCGGTGGACTCCAGCGTCTGATTTATGAAGACGGGATAACTGGGATTACCTCCAATCCTACGATCTTTCAAAAAGCCATTTCGGGTTCCAAAGATTACGACTTATCCCTGCGCCGATTTCTCGCAGAAGGCATGCGGGATGAAAAGGAGCTTTTCCTGGGTTTGGCGGTGGAAGACATATCCGGGGCCGCTCAGTTGTTCTGGCCGGCTTACCTTCGAAGCGGCGGTCTGGACGGATACGTCAGCATAGAGGTCTCCCCCGACCTGGCCAATAACACGGAGAAATCCGTGGCCGAGGCCAAACGCCTCTTTTCGGCCATCGGCAGGAAAAATATCCTGGTCAAGGTTCCCGGGACCAAGGAGGGGCTTCCGGCAATTGAAGAACTGACCTTTGAAGGGGTGAACGTGAATGTTACTCTTCTTTTTTCGGTCAGCCGGTATGAAGAGGTGGCCGAGGCATACCTGCGAGGGCTGGAGAAGCGGGTCCGCCAGGGAAAGCCCGTCGATGAAGTGCTGTCGGTGGCCAGTTTTTTCGTGAGCCGCGTGGACACCATGGTTGATAAGCTTCTGGAATCTCGCCTGGCCTCCGCGGCCTCAGAGGGGGAAAGAGAGAAAATCAAATCCACCATGGGCAAGGCTGCCGTGGCCAATGCCAAGGTGGCTTACAAAAAATACAAGGAGTTCTTCGGCAGCAGGCGTTTCCAGTCCCTGCCCAAGGCCCGCGTCCAGAGAATCCTGTGGGGAAGCACAGGGACCAAGAATCCTCAATACAGCGATGTAAAATATGTGGACGAATTGATCGGCCGGGATTCGATCAACACCCTTCCTGATGCCACCCTGAAAGCTTATATCGACCATGGGCAGACTCAGGTCACGATCGATAAAGGGATCAGGGAGGCCGAAGGGGTATTCTCGCAGTTATCCGAGTTGGGCATTGATATCGACAAGGTTACCGCAGACCTGGAAAGGGATGGGGTCAAGCTTTTTTCCGATTCCTTCTTCGCCCTCCTGAAAGAGATCGCCCAGAAGAGGGACGCCTTCCTGGCGGAAAAGGCTTGATCGCGAGAACAGGGAGGGCGATCCTGGGAGATTCTCCAATCCGCAATCCACAATCCACAATCCGCAATCGGTTGATTGTCTTCACCCGCTACCCCGAACCTGGTAAATCCAAGACCCGCCTGATTCCTGCCCTGGGCCCCGAAGGGGCAGCCGATTTACACCGGCAAATGTGCGAGCATACCCTCTCCTGGGCCAGGAAGATGCGGAGCGGAAGCGAAGTCTCGGTTGAAATTTACGTCGACGGAGAAAGCCAAGACCGCTTCAGGAAATGGCTGGGGGATGATGTTCCTTACCGCCCTCAGGGGAAGGGAAGCCTGGGGGCCCGAATGAACCGGTCTTTCCAGGATTCCTTCCGGGCCGGAATGGCCAAAGTGGTGGTCGTAGGAACGGATTGCCCGGGACTCTCCGAAGGACCGGTCCAGAAGGCTTTTTTGGCGCTGGAAGAAAATGATCTGGTGCTCGGCCCGGCCAAAGACGGGGGCTACTACCTCATTGGCCTGCGAAGGCTGGCGGAAGAGCTTTTCAAAGGAATCCCCTGGGGCACGGAAAAAGTCTTGGCCCATACCCTAAGGGTTGCTCAAAGCCTAGCTCTTAAGACCTTCCTCCTCGACCCCTTAGGTGACGTAGACCGCCCCGAAGACCTTCCGGTCTGGGAAAAATTCTCATCCACCCCCTCCCTCCCCTCCCCCCTCGAGGGGGAGGGTAAGGGTGGAGGGGATTCCGCTAAAATCTCCATCATCATCCCCTCCCTGAATGAAGAAGAAAACATCGAGGTCTGCCTGGCAAGCACAGAAGGCCCATCGCGAGTGGAGCGCATCGTAGTGGATGGAGGAAGCGGGGATCGAACCGTCGAGGTCGCCCGCTCCTGTGGGGCCAGGGTCATAAGCAGTCCCCGGGGACGAGGTCGCCAGATGAACGCCGGGGCACGAATCGCCTCGGGGGAGTTCATTTTATTTCTCCATGCCGATACCCGTCTTCCTGCGGGTTACGCAGATACGGTCCGGGCAACCCTGTCCCTTCCGGGCATCGCTGCCGGGGCCTTCGAATTCCGCCTGGATGCCACCTCCCCCAGCCTGCGCTTCATCGAACGGGTGGCGAACTGGCGATCCCGCCGCCTGCAACTTCCCTACGGGGATCAGGCCATTTTCCTCCGGTCCTCCCGGTTCCAGGCCGCCGGCGGGTTCCCAGAGACAACCATCATGGAAGATTACGAATTCATCATGGGCCTAAAGAAATTCGGCCGCATCTACACCGCCCCCTACCCGGCTACAACCTCGGCCCGCCGGTGGGAAAAACTGGGTATCTGGCGAGCGACCCTGTTGAACGAAGCTGTGGTGATCGCCTATTACCTGGGGGTTTCCCCCTTCGCCTTACTCCGGCTGGCCCGCCGGTAGTTGGGTTTAGGCCGGTTATCTCCCCATCCTCGCTGCTCCTGCCCGGAAGTCCTAAAATCGCAATCCTATCAATGATCGGCACCTTACCTCCAGGTGAGTCATCTAAATGGGTAAGGAGGTGAGAAGCATGAACAACAACCTTAAATGGGTGATGATGTCCTTCGTGTCCATTTGGGCCTTAACGTTTCTGTGGAGCGGGACGCCCGTTTCGGCCCAAATGAGCGGGCTGGATGGGAAAGTTTTTGCCGGTGAACTCGGCAAAAAAGGGGAAAAGACCGGAGACAAAGATGACCTCATTTTTAAGGATGGAAAATTTGTTTCTACAGCCTGTGAGAAATATGGATTTGGGGCAGCTCCCTATTTGGTCGCAACGGGTGAGGGGAACACAACCTTCGAGGCCTCGGCTGACGGCGGCAAAGACGGAACGATGAAATGGAAGGGAGCCATCAAGGGGGATTCCCTTACCGCCACAGTGGTATGGTCTAAGCCCGGCCAGCCCGAGCAAGAGTTTTGGTACAGGGGGAAGATGAAGAAATAAGGCCGAAGACAAGCTCAGGAATGGATAA
>DASPRR010000293.1:0-3780 GCA_035624375.1 Thermodesulfobacteriota bacterium
ACTACCTCGTCCGCCTTCTGGGTGAGGCGGTCGGCGAGCCGACCGATCCCGCAGCCTACGTCGAGAATGAGCTTCCCCCGGAGAAAACTCTCTTCCACACACAACCGCCGGAAAAAATCTTCCTCTTCGGCCTCTGGGGAATGACCGTAGACCTCCCGGCCCGCATCGACCATCTGCCATTCCCGGTCAAAGGTGGCCTTCACCCCCCCATGGCGCTTTAGTGAATGGAAAAATTCTTCGCCCTCCCCTGGGTCCCCGTTCGCCTTTTTTCCCAGGGCCCGCAGAATCCCCCTGGAAATGGCGAATTCATGCCCTCCCGGGCAAGTCATCAGGCCCTCGAGAATTTCTTTCCCGTAACATTGGGCGCAATCTTTCACGGTGATTCCTGAAGACCCTCTTTCTTCTCTCCACAAGCAACGGTCTTGGCATGGGATGGAGGAGGGCTGAAAAGAGGGGGCGTCTTCTTCCTTCAGGACCCGAAGGAAAAAACTTTCCCCGCAAATCGGGCAAGCCAGAAGATCGAAAAGCCTTCTCTTCAAGACCTCCCTCCCTCAGCCTTTCTCGATTTGACCGCCCTTCCCATCTTGTAGATGCCAAAGAAGGGAGGAACCCACCGGGGAAACCAGGATACTTCCGCCAGATGGAAAAAGGACCCTACGGCCTTCATGACATCGTCGGCTGAATGGTAGTGATCGGGTGGCTTTTCGTATCCGGCCAGGCGACGCCCCCAACCATAGAACTCGTTCTCATTGGGGCAGAGGAAGACCATCTGCCCTCCCCGGCGCAAGACCCGGCGAACCTCCTCCAGGGGGAGCTTCAGGTCTGCAAAGTGCTCCAGGCTGCTCGCCGCAAAGGCCAGGTCAAAGGACTCCTCCCGGAAGGGAAGCCTCCCCCCTTCGGAGCGTGCGAGGCAAACTCTTTCCAGATGAAAATATTTGCGTACCCGGTCCGCGGCGGTTACTTGGAGGTCAATCCCCACAGTCCGCAGAAAATGCCCCTCCCAGGTGGGGAACATGACTCCATTTCCACAGGCAAAATCCAGGACTCGGAGGCTCTCTTCATGGGGAACCATGGCCAAGAGCCATTCCAGCTTGGCCCAGTTGAGCCAACGAACCCACCCTGGGGCGTCGAAATAGACCGGCGAGTCTACATAGCAGCCCTCGCTGAACTTCTTCAAGAGGGGAGGAGGAATCCTCTGTACCCGAAAAGAGTTCAACCCGGTTCCCCCTTTAGGCGGCGCCCATCGGGGGCGAAGAGACGGCTGGGGAAAATTCCCATGCGGTTCAAGCGGAACTGGAAGGAGGTCTTCAGCACGCCCATTCCATAGATCACGCTGCGGTGGAAGTTGATGGAAGAGGATTCAGCCGTGTACCGCGCGGGACAGGTGACCTCGCCGATGCGGTACCCAAAATGGATGCTCTGGGCCAGCATCTGGTTGTCGAAGACAAAGTCATTGGAGTTCTCCTCCAGGGGTAGACCCTCCAGAACCTTTCGGGAGAAGGCCCGGTACCCTGTGTGGTATTCCGATAGCTTGTGGCTCACCAGAAAGTTTTGGAACCCTGTCAGAACCCGGTTGGCTATATATTTGTACCGCGGCATCCCGCCTTGCAGGGCTCCGGTCCCCAGGATGCGCGATCCCAGAACCACATCGAATAACCCGCAGGCAATCAGCCATCCCATGGCCGGCACCAGCTCTGGGGCGTACTGGTAATCGGGATGGACCATGACCACCACCTCCGCCCCCCGCTCCATGGCCGCCCGGTAGCAGGATTTTTGATTCGCTCCATACCCCCTGTTCTGTTCGTGGCAGATCACATGGAGACCGAGGTGCCGGGCGATCTCTACGGTTCGGTCCTGGCTGCAGTCATCGACCAAAATAATATCGTCCACCACCTGTCGGTCCAGGGCTTGGTAGGTCTTCTCCAGGGTCCGTTCGGCATTGTAGGCCGGAAAGACAATGGTTATTTTTTGCCCCAGAATCATCCCGTTCTCGTCTTCACGAGGGTGAAAAATCCCCGGGCCGCCTCACGGAACTGCTCGTACGAGCGGATGGATTTCAGGAAGCGCCAGAAGACCGCCGGACGGAGGTAAAAGGATTTAAGGGCCTTTTTCTGTAACGCTTTCAGCTCGGCTGCGGACCGGCCCTTGGTTACGTACACCAGGTCGCCTTCGGTCCACCCTCCATAGGTCTTGAAATCCGCCCAGCGGGCTGACCGCAGCGCCCCTTCAGCCTGAGCTAGCTCGTAGAGTTTGGTTCCCGGAAAGGGGACCGTGATGGTGAACTGGGACCACTCGGCATTCAGCTTGCGAGCCAAACGGATCGTCTGCCAGCTCTCTTCCCGGGTCTCTGTAGGCAGGCCCAGCATGAAGAAGGCGCGGATGGTGATTCCCAGTTTCTTGGTTAGGGCAAAGACCTTCTCCACCTGCTCCAGGGTGATTCCTTTCTCAATGAGGTCGAGAAGGCGTTGGGAGCCGCTCTCCACTCCGTAACTGATCTGCCAGCAGCCGGCCTCCTTCATGGCCCGGAGGATCTCTTCGTCCACGGTGTCCACCCGGCTCTCGCAAGTCCATTGGACTTTCCGGGAAAGGCCGCTCTCCCCCAGGGCACGGCAGAGGTCGAGGATGAAGGAACGATTGAGGGTGATCGTGTCCGCTTCCAGGTTGATCTCCTTGGCTCCATACTGATCCACCAGAAGGGAAATTTCCTGAATGATGCGGGCCGGCGAGTGGGGGCGAAAGGCCCGTCCAAAGGTTCGAAAACAGTAGGCGCAGCGGAAAGGACATCCCCGGGCCACGCTTACTGTGTAACTATGTTCCGTCTGGGTCCGGCTGCGGGTCATCCGATAGGCGTCCATGGGGAGGAGGTGGCGGGCGGGCAGCGGAAGTTGGTCCAAATTCCTCATGGGCGGGCGAAGGGGGTTGGCAACTACCCTGCCGTCCTTCCGGAAGGCCAATCCAGCCACGGAATCAATACCCCTCTTCCCTTCCAACGCCTCCACTAGCTCTACCGACGTAATCTCCCCTTCCCCGATGACTGCGAAATCCAGCTCCGGGATCTCCTGCAGGGTTTGCTCCGGCAGGACTGTGGGATGAGGCCCCCCCACAACGGTTCGGATCGCTGGAGAGCTTTTTCGCACCTGGCGCAGGACTTCCAGGCTGCGATGGTACATGGGAGTGAGCATGGTCACCCCCACCAGGTCGAACCGGTCCCGCACGGCCCAGTTGCCGATTTCCTCAACGCTCATCCGCAATGCCGGGGCATCCGCAATCTTGACCTTTACCCCGGCCTCTGCCAGGCTGCCGGCAATGTAGGCCAGCCCCAGGGGCTCATTGGTCGGACCGAAGGCGGCGAGGTTGCCATAGCGTTCTTCGGGTAAATAAGGAGGATTGACCAAAAGGACTTTCATTCTTTCAACTCCGAGCCGAAGCGTGTCTCTTGAGCTTTCGCTTCAGCCAGTTAACGGAGGCATCTTCCCCCCACTGGATAAGCCAGGAGCCTCTCCCCGAAGTCCAGCGGTTGGGGTGAACCAGCAGATAGACCATCGGAAAGGGGTTTCCCCTTAGAAAACGGATCAATTCCCCCGTAGAGGAAAAGGGACCCGGCATGGCCGGCCCTTCAGGGGAAAACCGGTCCCGCAGGTTTTCTACCGAGTTCCAGCCCCTCCCCGTGTCGCTCAGGTAGACAGCCCTGGAAAGGCGGCCGAAAGAAAGGTAGGCCTCTCCCATAAGGCCAAAGTCTTCCGGACAGCAGGTTTCCCAGAGAGATAGGTTGTTCCAGGG
>DASPRR010000430.1:0-2878 GCA_035624375.1 Thermodesulfobacteriota bacterium
TCGACGTATTTATAGATATCAGCCCATGAATCTGAGGAAGCGTTAAGACCCAGGACCCCAAAACCGAAAAGAAAAGCCAACCAAATCTTCCCGGGTCTCGGGAGTCGATTCTTTTCCTTCCGATTCACCCTTTTGCGCCCCTGCATAAAAATCTACCTCTCGTAAGTTTTTATACAATAGCTTATCGACTTTGAAGATGCAATCATTAAATCGCCGGCGAGCCTTAAAATCGTCCCCAAGAGGCAGGATTCACCTGTCCTAATTTGTCTCTCTCTTTCCAAAAAGATAAATAAAAAAGGGAAGTTTGGATGATCTACCGGAGCTGAAAGGGGGTCAATTTTTGGGGAGGGCGTTGGAGGACTGGTATTTATGAGAGCATGCCTGGCTGCAGAAATACAGCTTTTTCCCTCGGTGTGAAAGGGTGAATGCCTGGCTTTTGGGAACGTAGCACCCGCAAATTGGGTCCTGGATCATCTCCTCGCCAATTTCCTGGGACCCTCCAGGTCTACTTTTCGGGGAGAAAAAAGCCCGCTTGACCATCCAGTAGAGGATGCCCATCAAAATCAGAATGAAGATGAAACGGTACATGCTTTTTCATTTCCTTCCTGGAGGGGAATGACCCTCTCTCGGGTATCCAGCTCGGCAAGGATCCTGGACACTGTTTTGCCCAGTACAGGATGGACCAAATCCGGGGCGACATCCTGTAAGGGAATGAGGACAAATCTTCTTTGATGAAGTCGGGGATGGGGAACCTGCAAATCGGTTTCATTCAGGATTTGATCGCCACAAAATAGGATATCTAAATCGATCGTCCTGGGTCCCCACTTCTCTCCTCGAACCCTCCCCATCTTTCTTTCGATGGAAAGAAGAAACTCCAATAGCTCTCTGGGGTCCATCGAGGTTTCTAAAGAAACGACTCCATTTACAAACCAGTCCTGGTCCGTTTTCCCCACCGGTTCCGTGCGATAGAGTGGCGAACATCGAACCAGGAGGTTTCTCGGGTCCGAACCCAGGGCTTCGATCGCCCGGCGGCAGTTTTCCGGCTTATCGCCTAGATTCGAACCGATTCCGATATACGCTAACATAAAAACGTTTCGAGTCCTGGGTTTCGGGTCTCAAGTTTCAAGTTCAACTGGTTGCCTGCTGCTGGCTGCTCGCTACTGCTCTAGCCTATTTACCCGGGACTCAAAACCCGAAACCCGTTTTATTTCCCCAATGCTTTTTGGATCCTCTCCATGGCCTCTTCCAGGCGCTTGTCGGGGACGGTGAGGGAAATGCGGACGTATCCTTCTCCATGTTTGCCGTAGGCCGTTCCGGCGGCGACAACGACAGCGGCCTTCTCAAAAAGGGCCGTGGTGAAATCCAGGGAGGTCATGCCCCTGGGGACCGGAATCCATAGGTAGAAGGTCCCCTTCTGGGGTTTGAATTCAATCCCGATCTTGGCCAGCGTTTCCAGAACCAGCTTGCGGCGGCGCAGGTAAATCCCAAGCATCTTCTCAATGTTCTTGTCCTCTTCCCGCAGGGCTACGATGGCTGCATACTGGATGGCGTTAAAGATCCCGGAGTCGGTGTTCTCTTTGACCTTCAACAAAGCGGCCAGGATGCCTTTATTGCCCAGGGCCATGCCGATGCGCCAGCCGGTCATGTTGTAGGGCTTGGAGAGGGAGTTCAGCTCGATGGCTACCTCTTTGGCCCCTGGAACCGAAAGGATGCTCAACCGCTCCTGGCCGTCAAAGAGGACTTCGCTGTACGGGTTATCGTGGCAGATGGCGATGTCATTCGCCTTGGCGAATTCGACTGCTTTCTTGAAGAATTCGCGCGTGGCACAGGCTCCGGTGGGGTTGTTGGGGTAGTTGAGGAACATGGCCTTGGCCCGTTTCAGCACATCTTTGGGAATCTGGTCGAAATCGGGGAAATAATCGTTTTCCGCCAGCATGGGCATGCCGTAGGGCTCGGCGTTGGCCATGAAAATGCTGGCCCGGTAGGCTGGGTATCCGGGATCGGTCATCAATACTACGTCTCCTGGATTCACCACCCCAAGGATAAAATGGTGACAACCCTCCTTGGAGCCAATCAACCCCACCACTTCCCCCTCAGGGTTCAGTTCGACTCTGTATCTTCTGGCATACCATCGGGCCACTTCCTTGCGGAAGGCCAGCATTCCCCTTTCCTCGTCGATGGGATACTGGTGATTGACCGGAATCTGGGCCTGGCGGCAGAGCTCGTCGATCACGCTCTGGGGGGTCGGATCGACGGGATCTCCCACGCCCAGGCTGATCACGTCGATTCCCTCGGCCCGGGCCTTATTGATCTTGTTGCGCAGTGTAACGAATAGATAGGGCGGAATTTTCTGTAAACGGTCGGCAACCTGCACGTTCTCTTCCTCCTGAACTTTTTTTCGGGTAAGGATTTTCTAACATAAGTCGGGGGGAGGCGCAAGGGAAATGCGGAAAACCAGAAGTCAGGAGCCAGGAGTCAGAAGTCAGGAGAAACTACCCACGAGATAAATTCTTTTTCTCTCTTGACTTCTGGATTCTGGCTCCTGGATTCCGAAATTTAAAACCCGCCAAGGGTATTTAGCTGTTTTAGGGCATCGTACTGATAATCAGCCGGCGAGCCGACTTTGAATTGTGTGGGCATGGTTACCGGAGGCTCTCCTTTGACCGACTTGGCCAGCTCAAAGGCCTTCTCCACTTTCTTTTCCTCCCCTTGCAGCGCGAGAGCCACTGCCCCTTCCGAACCTCCCACTCCGCCCGAAGCGATGTGGTAAGCCCGGACTCCGGCCATAAGAGCAAAGGCCTGAATTTCCGTGACCACCTTGCTGCTGGTGACCGGGACAATTTTACCGGGAAGGCCCATGCTGTATTTGAAATGGTAG
>DASPRR010000449.1:0-4352 GCA_035624375.1 Thermodesulfobacteriota bacterium
CCAGAGGGAGGGCGATGCCCAAATTCTCCGCTTCGATGGGCAGATTGCCGTATAGAAAAGAATCCCCGAGAATGGAGAGGCCGATGGTCAACCCGACGATGAATACCAGGCGTTGGGGTTTTTGGGGGGGGATCGAAGGGGTCATTCGGGGCAACTGAGCAAATTTTATTCCTTGCGATGGGGCGCTTTCATTTCGGTGAAGGAAAGCCTTCTTTTTCCGCCACCCCTTTCAATTTCCCATCAAAAGATAAAATGATTAAATCCGGGATTTCCCTTTTTAACGTCTTTGCCAGAGATAAGTGCCAGAAGTCAGCACCCCTCAAAGAATATTTCCCCCGCAGGGAATCCATCTGCTCCCGAGCCGGGCCCAGAGTCAGGAAACGCCAAGGACCTTCGATAAATGCCTGGACCGCCGATTGAACCAGGACCTTCGTTAATATCCTCTCCCTTTCCATTCGATCGAGGACGGCAAAGACTTCGGCATAGGCCAAGGTAGAAACAAAATGAAGTCCTTCCTTCTGAATCCAGTTCAACGCCGCATCACTGTGGGAGTCTTTCACCAGAGCGGATAGCACCGCCGATCCATCCCAATAAATGGAGGGTCCGATTTCTGCATCCATCAGAGTCTCCCCTGGCGGTTTTGCTGCAGGAATCTTTGAGCGACATCGCCTTCCACAGGGATCGGCGGCGGTAGGGGTCTGGAAGGCGATTTCTTTTCTTCAATAAGACCCCGCATTTCCAACTCAGTGATTCTTTCGGCCAAAGAAAGAGGGGAACGCCGGAGAGGAATGATTTTCCCCACCGGTTTGCCCCTTTCGGTGATGACGATTTCCATCCCTCTGCGAACCTTTTTCAGCAAATGGCTCAAATGAATTTTCGCTTCCCGGATTCCCACCGATGTAGCCATATCTTTCACCTGCCGCGAATAGCTATTGTGGTCTCTTTATAATGTGGTTATTGTAGTTCTTTTATTCATTTTGCTCAATAAAATTCAAAAAAATACCCATGGTAAGAACTAATGAATATCCTTCGCAGGCTAATGCTTGTTCCAAGGAATCCTTTCGAAGTTACTTGGCTCTATCCTTTGTGTTTTATGAAAGTCCCCTTCTGGTATTCATCGAAAGCTATTCGCAACTCTTTCTGGGTGTTCATGACGATGGGCCCGTACCAGGCGACGGGCTCTCCGATGGATTTGCCGGATACCAGGAGGAAGCGGACCGAGGATTCTTCGGTGGTGACCCTGATTTGATCTCCGGCGCGCTCATAGAGAGCCAGATTCTCCGGGCCCAAGAGGCACTCTCTCTGGAAGTCAAAATAATTGGCCCCCACCACGTCATGCTTGAAGGAATCCCTCTCCTGGTCGAAATACCCCTTTCCTTCGATGAGGTAGGCGAAAGCCGTGTGCCCGGTTTTCACCGGATGGGTAAAGGCGGTTTTGGGGGGTACATGGACATCCAAATACTCCGGTTCGATGACGATGTCTTTCACCGGGCCTGAAACCTTATTCACCCTGCCGCAGATGATCTTCACCTTCACCCCCGAGTCTAGTGCGATCTCCGGAATCTGGCTCTGTTTCACGTCCCGGTAGCGCGGGTCCATCATCTTTTGGGAAGCCGGGAGATTGGCCCAAAGCTGGAACCCCCACATGAGTCCCGAGGGGGCCCCCTTGGGCATCTCCTGATGGATGATGCCGCTGCCAGCGGTCATCCACTGAACATCCCCGGGGGAAATGATCCCTTTGTTCCCCATGCTGTCCCCGTGCTCCACTTCCCCATGGAGGACATAGGTGATGGTCTCGATCCCCCGGTGAGGATGCCAGGGGAATCCGGCTAGGTATTCCGCCGGCTTGTTCGAATGGAAGTCATCCAGGAGGAGAAAGGGGTCCAGCCGAGGTACTTCCTGGAAGCCAAACGCCCGTTTGAGATGCACCCCCGCCCCTTCAATCGTCGCCCTGCTTTTCCAGATCTTTTCAATTTTTCTCACTTTGCTCATGGCCCCCTCCCCTTTTTAGAGTTTACCCTCCAATAGGTCATATTTTTAAAATACTAGAAAGAGATCGAATAGCAAGTGATTTAGAGGGAGCAGCGATATAAAAGAGCGGGATCCAACGGTGGACGCAGAGAGGAATCAGAAAGGAAAGCCCGAAATGAACTGGAACTGGGATTGAAGGATGGCGGTTGAACAAGTACCCCCAAGGGGGGTCTTTGTTAGAAGGAAAGGAGGTCCTGCTTTACTGCTTCAGTCTTTCGAAGCGAGGCTCACCAAGTCCGCCAAGAGGCGCTCCAGAGTCTCCCGGGTCAGGGGAACCGGGGTCTGGGTGCGAGACCCGAGGGTCCGGTCATAGGATAACCGATTGAATGAGAGACCTTCCCTAGGGTCGATGACCAGTTCGAAGAAATGAACGGTCCCGTTTTCTCTTCGGGGGGGGAAACTCCTCAGAATAGCTTTTCCTTGGAACTTTTCTATTTCGATGATTTTCAGGGGCTCACCGAGGTAACGAATTTCCTTTTCAATCCAGAGCGGGTCGATCTGCAACAAACAGCCTTGGGTGGGGCGAATCTCCAGCCTTTCAAGAAGACATCCCAGCCGGTCCGAATCGGCGAGTTGGACCCGCACTTGGAGACTCCCAGCTGAAGCCAGGATTTGTTTATTGGATTCCCATGGACCTTTTCGCACCTGCTCCATTATATTTTCAGCGCTGGCGATCATCTTTCTATTGTTTCCTTCCCGTCTTCCCCTTTTTGGAGAAAACCGTAATTTCATAAATATTATCGGCCCATTCGAAGGCATTCTTTAACCCTCCTTTCTACATCTTTCTTCTTTTCATGTTCAGCGGGAAACCCTCTATATCCTGGCGGGACAGGGCGAGGGGGAGGGGGAAAAGGGGGGTTCCAGGTGTGTGCAGGTTAATCAATCCAGATGTCTTTCCCTGTGCTCCTTGCCGTCGAAGGTAAGGCGGGTTTTCCGGCCTTCTCTTTGGGTTTCCACATGGACCGGTCGTTTCCATACGCGATGAAGGTTGACTAGGGTATCCCGAGAAAAATCCCATTTGAGGTCTCTGCCCTCGTGCTGGTGGGAGAGGAGAAGTTCTCCGCGATTATCGAAGTTCCCGTCCACTGCCCGGATAATGGGTTGACCTAGGTTGGTCAGACTCTCCAGGAGGGCCTTTTTAACTTGGGAGAACTCCCGGTTCTGGATCACCCAGGCTTGGCCGGCTTCGTCTTTGCCGTATACGAACAGCTTCTGCTGACGGCAAAAATCCTCGGTAAGGAAGGTATCGATGAAGGTCAGGTCATTGTATAACCGGCGCACCTCGAAGACCTTTTCCTTTCCCAACCCCAACTTTTTGTCCCATTTTTCCCGCGCCCCTAATTCGTCGCATTCCTCATACTCTTTTCCGAACCGGCCCTTGTTCCAGCGTTCCTCAATGTCCCGGAAGAGTTCCACCCCCAGCTTGTAGGGGTTAAGATGGAACTTGGACCCTCCCAGGGTGCCCGCGTGGTGGTCGGCGTAATCTACGACCTCGGAATCGTTTAGGACCTTCTCGGTCAGGAGCCGGGAGTGCCAGTAGGTGGCCCATCCCTCATTCATGATTTTGGTCTGACCCTGGGGGATGAAGTAATAGGCCTCTTCCCGGACGATGGAGAGTATGTCCCGCTGCCAGTTTTTCAGTGGGGCGTTCTCGATCAAGAACAGAAGGATATCGGGCTCGGCGGATTCGGGAAATTTTTTCTTTTCTTTCCGCTTGGCTTTCAATTCCTCGGCCCGGGAGCGGAGGAATTCGGGGGGATTGACGTAGCGGTCCATATATCCCTTGCTTTTGAGCCGGCGGGGACCGATCCGTTCTTCTTCCTCGTCATCGGCAAAAAGGTCTTCCTTCTGACCCCCCTCCGGCACCGGTGAGCCTGAGTCCATCCCGGCCCCCGGGGTACAACCGGTGGAGGAATAAGAAAAGGAAGATTTCGGCCCGCAATGGAATGGATCGTGTTCATGATCCGACCCCAGGGATTTCAAGAAGGCCCGATCGGCTTTTTCTTCTTCTTCTCGCCTTTTTATGAAGGGGGCGTGGGGATCGACCAAGTTCTCCAGGGATAGGCAACAGTCGATGAAGGCCTCCACCGCCTGGCTGCCGAAGCGATCCACATACCGCTGGACCCGGGTGGCGTGGTTGGCCATCTCGTCAATCATCTTCCGGTTGGTGGGGGCGAAATAGAGGTTGTTCTTGAAAAAATCGCAGTGGGCATAAACATGGGCCATCACCAGCTTCTGGTCGATCAGGTTGTTGCACTTGAGGAGGTAGGCGTAGCAGGGGTCGTTGTTGATCACCATTTCATAGATTTTGGAAAGGCCAT
>DASPRR010000458.1:0-5737 GCA_035624375.1 Thermodesulfobacteriota bacterium
TTCTCTGGGGGGCCAAGGGGCTTTTCGTGGCGGCCGCCCAGGCCTACGGGGCGATGGGGAAGTTCACCCTTCTGGCGATCCCGCTGTTCGTCTTCATGGCCATGATCCTGGAACGTGCAGGGGTGGCGGAGAATCTCTACACCATGATGCACCGCTGGATGGGACCGGTCCGGGGCGGTCTGGCCATTGGCACGGTGATCATCTGCGCCATCTTTGCGGCCATGTCGGGGATCAGCGCCACGGCCACAGTATCCATGGGTATCATCGCCCTTCCGGCCATGCTTAAGCGGGGGTACGATAAGATTCTGGCCATGGGGATCATCTCCGGCGGGGGAGCGCTGGGGATCCTCATCCCTCCCAGCGTTCCCATGATTCTCTACGCAACCCTCACCGGGGAATCCATCGGCGGGTTGTTTGCCGGTGGGATCTTCCCGGGGATTCTCCTGACCCTGATTTTCATCCTTTATATCGGAATCCGTTGTTTCTTCCAGCCCCACATGGGGCCGGCCCTGCCAAAAGAGGAGAGGGCTACCTGGGAGGAGAAATTCGTCTCCCTAAGGGCCGTGGCCCTTCCCATCGGGATCATCATTATGGTCCTGGGGTCCATTTATACGGGGGTCTGCACGGCCACGGAGGCGGCCGCCCTGGGCGTCCTGGGGGCGTTCATATCCGCGGCCGTTTATGGAAAGCTGAAACGGGAACTCATCAAGGAGGCCTGCTACCGCACGGCGAGCCTCACGGCAATGATCGTCTGGATTCTCATCGGGGCCTACTGCTTTACATCCGTGTACACTGGCACCGGCGCCCATGAATTGATGGAGAAACTCCTGCTTTCCATTCCCGGGGGGCGCTGGGCCATCATGGGGACGATTCAGGTGGTCTTCTTCATCCTGGGATGCCTGCTGGACCCGGCGGGGATCATCATGATCTGCACACCAGTCTTTGTCCCGGTGATCAAGTCCCTGGGCTTCGACCCCCTTTGGTTCGGGGTGCTCTTCATCATGAACATGGAGATGGGCTACCTCACCCCGCCCTTCGGTTTCAACCTCTTCTACATGAAGGCCATCGCTCCTCCGGGCGTGACCATGGGGGACATCTACCGGTCGATCATTCCCATCGTGGGCCTTCAGGCTGTGGCTCTGATCATTGTGATGATCTTTCCGGAAATCGCCCTCTGGTTTCCAAGAAGCCTGACCCGGTGAGAGAGGTCAAGGTTTAATGAAGGCGTTGCTGGTTGCTGGTTTACAAAAGACGGCAAGCTCCCCAGGGAAAAGATAACAAGGAACTAGGAACGAGCAACCAGGAACCGCTTTTTAACTCCGCATTCCGCATTCCACATTCCGCACTTTGAGGAGCGCTTCCGCCGCCTGCACGATGGCTTCCGCGTCGATTCCGTATTTGTGCCGCAAAAATTCCTGGGCCCCGTGTTCCACAAAGACATCCGGAATCCCCAAGCGCTTCACCTCCACCCCAGTCATGCCCTTCTCTTCCAGGAGTTCCAGGACCGCGCTGCCGAATCCTCCCTGGAGCGCATTTTCTTCAACGCTGATCAGTCGCGGGCAGTCAACGGCCAATGAGCAGATCAACTCACTGTCCAAGGGTTTCAGGAAGCGGGCATTAACCACCGAAGCTTCAACCCCCCGCGATTGGAGCCGGGAAGCGGCCTGGAGGGCAGCCTTCACCGTGGAGCCGATGGCCAAAAGAATCAGGTCCTTCCCCTGCCTCAAGACTTCCCCCTTCCCGACCGGGAGTTCTTTGGCCTCTTCATCCAGGAATCCGCGCCAGCCGTTTCCCCGGGGATAGCGCAGGGAGGCCGGCTGGCCGCAGGAGATCGCCGTCTTGAGCATGTGTTGGAGTTCATTTTCGTCCTTGGGGGCCATGACCACCAGGTTGGGAATGTGGCGGAGGTAGGAGAAATCGAAGAGGCCTTGATGGGTCGAGCCGTCGGCGCCGACGATGCCCCCCCGGTCCAGGGCCAGAACCACGGGCAGGTTCTGAAGGCAGACATCGTGCAGGACCTGATCGTAGGCCCGCTGCATGAAAGTTGAGTAAATGGCCACCACAGGGATGAACCCTTCCACCGCAAGGCCGGCGGCAAAGGTGATGCCATGCTGTTCGGCAATTCCCACGTCGAAGAAGCGGTCGGGGAACTCGGCGGCAAAACCTTCCAACCCTGTTCCCTGGGGCATGGCCGCGGTAATGCCCACCAGACAGGGGATCTGCCGCGCCAGTTTAACCATGGTCTGCCCGAAAGCCTCGGTATAAGAGAGACAGCCTCCTTTTGCTTTGCGGATCTCCCCCGTTTCAGCGATAAAGGGCCCGACCCCGTGGAACATCACTGGGTCCTTCTCTGCAGGGGGGTAACCTTTCCCCTTGGTGGTGAGCACATGAACGAGGATGGGGCCGGGAAGCTGCTTGATGTTGCGGAAGTTCTCGATGAGAGAATCGATTTTGTGCCCGGGCAAGGGTCCGACATACTTGAATCCCAGTTCCTCGAAGAGCAGACCGGGCAGGAAAAAGCCCTTGAGGGACTCCTCGGCATACCTGGCCCATTTCAAGGCGGAGCTCCCGATGCCGGGGATCTTTCTCAAAAAACTCTTGATTTCTTCCCGAAAATGGGTGGCGAACTGCCCGGTCATCAGCCGGTTAAGGTATGAAGAAAGGGCTCCCACATTGGGGGAGATGGAGAGTTCGTTATCATTTAAAATAACGATGAGGTCCTTTTCCATTGCTCCAGCCTGGTTCAACCCTTCGAACGCCTCTCCTGCGGTCATGGAACCGTCTCCAATGACGGCGATGACCTTGAAATCCTCGCCCCGCAAGCAGCGGGCTTGAGCCATTCCCAAGGCGGCAGAGATGGAGGTGCCGGAATGGCCGGTCCCGAAAGCGTCGTAAGGGCTCTCCTCCCGTCGCGGGAACCCACAGATCCCTCCGCTCTGGCGAAGGGTACGAAAGTTCTCCCGGCGCCCGGTGATCAGCTTATGGGCATAGGTCTGGTGGCCTACGTCCCAAACGATTCGGTCGCGGGGGGTATCGAAGACATAATGAAGGGCCAAAGTCAACTCTACCACTCCCAGGCTGGAAGCCAGGTGCCCCCCCACCTTGGAGACGGCCTGAACGATCTCCTCCCGGATCTCCTCAGCCAGCGGGGTCAAATCGGCTGAAGGCAGCCGGCGTAGGTCTGAAGGATTCTGGATTTGTTTGAGTAAGTCTCCCATGTCAGTAAAGAAGGAATAGCGAAAAGAGCATAGCCCGTAGCGCAAAAACAATCAATTCTTGCGATTTAAAATGAACCTGGCGATCTCCCTCAGCGGATTCGCCCGCCGGTCGAAGGATTGTAGATGATGGAGCGCCCCCGCAATGAGCTCTTCTGCCTGCCGCCGGGATTCTGGAATTCCGTATAAGCCTGGATACGTGGCCTTCCCTTTGGTTTGATCTTTGCCGACTGCCTTACCCAGTCTTGCTTCCTCCCCCACCTCATCCAGAAGGTCATCGATGATCTGAAAAGCCAGTCCCAACTTTTCCCCGTATCCCTGAAGGCTCTTGAACTGGCGTGCTGTGGCTCCGCCCACAATGGCCCCCACAGCCACGGAAGCGGCAATCAGCGCACCGGTTTTGTGGGCGTGAATGTACTCCAGAGTGCGGGTATCCACCGGTTGGCCCTGGGTCAGGATGTCCACGGTTTGACCCCCAACCATGCCGAGGGAGCCGGCTGCGCGGGCCAGATGCCACAGGGTTTGAATTCTCCTGCGAGCCGGAACTTTTTTCATCACCTCGGGCCGGGTTGCCAGATGAAAGGCTTCGGTCAGCAGGGCATCCCCGGCAAGAATGGCCAAGGCCTCGCCGAAAACCTTGTGGCTAGTCGGTTTCCCCCTGCGCATATCGTCGTTATCCATGGAGGGGAGGTCATCGTGGATCAGGGAATAGGTGTGGATGAGTTCGAAAGAGCAGGCCAGGGGAAGAGCTTCCCGGATCGATCCTCCCACCGCTTCGGTGGCAGCCAAAACCAGGATGGGCCGGAGCCGTTTTCCCCCGGCAAAGAGACTGTATCGCATGGCCTGGTGAATTGGGGGGGGAAACTCGTTTTCACCCGGAATCCAGCGTTTCAGCGCCTCCTCGACCCAATGTTGCCGGCGCTGAAGGTAATCTGCCAGCTTCAATTCAATCCCCTTCTTCTTCCAAGGAGAAGGGTTTGGGAAGCAGACGCCCGTCGCTGTCTTTGAGGAGGACTTCCACTTTCTTTTCGGCTTCATCCAGCTTCTTGGAACAGAAGCGGGACAGGCGGACCCCTTCCTCAAATGCCTTAAGGGATTCTTCCAGGCTTAAATTTCCGTCTTCCAGCTTTTTGACTATGGACTCCAATTTCTGGAAAGCGTCCTCGAATTTCTGCTCGGCCACCAAACCCCCTCACAATTGCGGATTGCCGATTTCGGATTGCGAATTTAAGAAATAGAAATCCGCAATCTGCAATCCGAAATTCGCAATATTATTATACTCCCTTCGACCCTAGGGTCAAGGAGGGCTGGGGGTCTTCTTCACCCCCGGCGACCTTTTCCACCCGGGCCGTGAATTCTCCCCTATGGACTTTGACATTCACCCGGTCATGGGGCTTCAAGCGGGAAGCCTCGCGGATGATCTCCTGTGAGGGCAACCTCCGGACGATACTGTACCCCCGCTCCAGAACGGACAGAGGACTCAGGGTCCGAAGCCTCCCGGCGATAACCTCGACTCGCTGTCGGTTAAGGCGCAGAGCCACTCGGCCGGATATCGTCAGCCGATGATAGGCCTGGCTGAGACGCCGGGAAAAGTCGGCCACCCGCTTTCCAGGGTGAAGGAGAAAAAGACTCTCGCGCTTCAATCCTAAGCGTTCAGACCGCCGCCCGAGGCCCTGCTGTATAGAAGTTGCCAGGCGGAAGGAAAAATCATCCAGGCGCAGCCGCTGGTCGGCGATCCGTTTTCGGGGGTCGGTTAAGCGGTGGATCAGCGATTCCAGGCGTTCCTGCCAAGACTCCAAGGTCGTCCGGACCACCTGGTTCAGGCGCCAGACCCGGTTCTCCAGGTTTTGAACCAGTTCCACTTTATTTCGGACCACCAGTTCGGCTGCGGCCGAAGGGGTAGGGGCCCGCAGGTCGGCGACGAAATCGGCGATCGTGAAATCAATCTCATGGCCCACGGCGGAGATTACCGGCACAGGAGAACGATGGATCGCCCGGGCCACCTCTTCTTCGTTGAAAGCCCATAGGTCTTCCAGGGAGCCACCCCCCCTCCCAACGATCATGACCTCCAGGGCGGGCCATCGGCCGAGTTCTTCGATGGCTTGAGCGATTTCTTGGGCAGCCCCCGTCCCCTGGACGCGGACCGGATAGAGAAGGATATGAACGTTGGCGAAACGGCGGTCGATGATCTGGAGGATGTCTCGAATGGCTGCGCCCGTGGGGGAGGTGACGATGCCGATCTTCTGGGGAAGGGTTGGAAGGGGCCTTTTGCGGGCCGAATCAAAAAGCCCTTCCCGGGCAAGCTTCTCTTTCAGTTGCTCGAAGGCCAACTGGAGGGCTCCCAAGCCCTTGGGTTCCATGTAGTCGACGACGATCTGATACTCGCCCCGGGGATCATAAACGGTCAGCCTTCCATAGCATACAATCTGGAGGCCGTCTTCCGGATCGAATTTCAACAGCCGGTTCTGCATCCGGAACATGACCGCTCGCAGCTGGCATGACTCATCCTTCAGGGTGAAGTA
>DASPRR010000471.1:0-10735 GCA_035624375.1 Thermodesulfobacteriota bacterium
GCCCAAAATTCCTAAAATTAAAAAGCTGGAAGCATCGTCTCGGTTATTCGGATTTTTGGCTTTGGGAATTATTGGGGATTGGGTGCTTGGAATTTGGAATTTGAAATGCCCCCCCGACCTATTATGAAGAGAAAAATTCAACCCTTGCCCCTCGACGGCGTGAGAACATACCCCCTGGCCTCCCGAAGGAGCTTGGTTCGGGTGGAGGACTTTGCCCGCGCAACGCTGCCCGGGTCTTCCTTCAAAAGATTCCTCGACTCGCTGCCTTCCTTTCTGGCGGCTCGGGATTTCCGGGAAGTCGTCGCCCGGATCGGCAAAGCCCATGCCCGGGGAAGGCCGGTAATCCTCGGCATGGGAGCCCATCCCATCAAAGTGGGGCTCAGCCCCCTGATCGTCCATCTGATGGAAAAAGGGGTTCTTCAGGCGGTGGCCCTGAACGGGGCCGGGATCATCCACGATTTCGAGATTGCCCTGGCGGGCCGGACATCGGAGGACGTGGCCTCCGAAATCGGCGAGGGGACCTTTGGAATGGCTGAAGAAACCGGGCGGATGATCAACGAGGCCATCAACAGAGGCTGGGAGAAGGGTTCGGGCATCGGCCGATCGGTGGGCGAAATGATTTGCAGGGGCAGATTCCCCCACCGCCGGCTGAGTATCACCGCGGCAGGGGCAAAGCTGGGGATTCCGGTGACCGTGCATGTGGCCTTGGGCACGGACATCATCCACATGCACCCCCAAACCCGGGGGGCGGCCATCGGTGAGGGGAGCCACCTGGATTTTCGCCTCTTCGCCGCGCTGGTCTCCAGGATCGAGGGAGGAGTTTATTTAAACCTCGGGTCCGCGGTGATCCTGCCCGAGGTTTTCCTGAAGGCCCTGACCCTGGTTCGCAACCAGGGCTATCGAGTAAGACATTTCACCACGGTAAACATGGATTTTATCCCCCACTACCGTCCTCTCACGAATGTGGTCCGACGGCCCACCCTTGAAGGGGGCCAAGGGTTCCACCTCACCGGGCACCACGAAATCATGTTCCCCCTCCTCTTCGCCGCCATCCTGGAAGAAATCCAACCGGGCGAAAGGGGGAAAAGGGGAAGAGGCGAAAAGGGATAAATACCGGACCAGTCTTTCCCCTCAACCTCTTTGGCCCTTTCGCCTTTTTCCCTTTTACCCCAAGTATTTTTCCAAAGCTTTCAGGCTGGGCTGGAGGTGGGCGATCTCGTGCGGTTCAATGGTGTAGATGGGCTGGACTTTCTTTTTCTTCAGGAGGGAAAAGAGCGAAGAAAAATCGATGTTCCCCTGGCCGAGGGGAAGATGATCATCCGCCTCGCCGTGGTTGTCATGGAGGTGAATTTCCATCAGCCTCGACCCGAGGACTTCGACCCACTCCTCCAGTGGCACTTGGGAAAAGAGATTCCGGTGGCCCGCATCCAGACAATATCCCAGAAAGGGGGAGTTGATTTCCTTCAGGAGCCTCCTCAGGATTTCCGGCTTCTCCTCAAAGACGTTTTCCAGGGCCATCGGGACCGACGCCGATTCGGCCCTTTCCACCAAAGGTTTCCAGGTCAGGAGGCTGTTTTCCAGCCAGAGGTCCACGTCGTCGTCATAGCGCCAGCGGTCATACCCGGGATGAAGAACAATTGCCCGGGGGTGGAAAAGCGGAACTAGGTCAAGGACCTGACCAAACCGGAAGGTAGTGATCTCCCGTACCTTTTCATCCGCCGCTCCCGGGTTTAGGTCCATGAAAGGGGCATGAAAGGTTATCGGGACCTTCCTCTCCTGCAAGGCCCGGGAGGTTTTCTCCGCATCTTTGGAAGCGAGGTGATCCAGGACGAAGCCGCTGAAATAGACCTCCGGCTGCAATCCGGAAGCGAGGACCGCCTTCAACTGTTCCAGCAGCAGGGGAAAGGGGAGATTGACTTGAACCCTCCGGAGCAGGGGTTCCTCGGGAAAGGGGGGAGAGAATTGGACTTCCCTCACTTAGAGCCTTTCTGGGAGCCGATGATTTCCACGGTGAAATCGGTAAGCCGGGAGATCGAATCTCCTGCCTTTCCCCCAGGGTCTGAAGCCGCCTTGGCTGGGGCTTTTTCCGAGGGGATGTCCATGAATACGATCATGAAGGGAACCGCTTTGTTGGGCTGGAGGTTGACGTTGGAAAAGGAGATTCCGAACTGGGAGGAAAGGCTCTTTTCGATCGCCGCTTTGTTCATCTCCTTTAGGTCTTTTTCCGAAAGAAGGTTTCCGCAGTAAGCCTCTTTTTCCTGGACCTTGTTTCCTTTGGAGTCCAGCAGGACCCCCTTCACCTTGATGAAGCTCCGGGACTCTTTCCAGCGGTTGACCGCCTCCCCCTCGATGACGAAGACCCGGTTCAGGTTGTTGTTTTCCAGGTAATACCCCCTTACCCTCTCCAGAGAGAGGAATCCTTCGCTCGGGTCCTTGATTCCCAGGTATCTCTTGAGGAGAGGAGAATTCAGGGTGAACTTCTTCAAGGCCATGGCCTTCTCATCGGCGTATTTCCCCAGGGTGGAATAACTCGGGAGAGTCAGAGCCTTCCCCAGGTAAAAAAGGCCCCCCCCGATGACCGCCGCAAGGAGAATTAACGCCACCCATTTCCAGTGGAAGAACCATCGGCGAGAGGGCTTGGGGTAGGCCTCATCCCCCTGAATTCCAACAAGGGACTCGCCCCGGGCGTAAAAGGATTCATCCGCAGGCGCCGGTTTCGCCACGGCGAAGATATGCCGACACCGGGAGCACCTCGCTTTGATTCCCTCTTCGGGGATTTTCTCTTCGTCCACTCGGAATTTGGTGAGGCATTCAGGACAGGTGATAATCATAAAGGAGCTTTCAGCTGTCAGCTTTCAGCTCTCAGCGGTCAGCTAACAGCCCTCAGCCGTAGTTGAAAAAAAGTTTTAAGCTGAAAGCTGATCGCTGAAAACTGAGAGCTATTTTAGCACATAAATCCCGGGAAGGTTGCGAAATTCTTCGTTACAATCCAACCCGTACCCGACGACAAAAAGGTCCTCGATGGTGAATCCCACGTAGTCGGGCCGGAAGCGAACTTTCCTGTGGGAAGGTTTATCCAGCAAGGCTACCGTGCGGAGAGAACGGGGCTTGCGAGCCTTGAGCCGCCGGAACAGATACTGGAGGGTGACCCCCGTGTCGATGATGTCCTCGACGATGAGGACCTCCTTCCCCTTCAAAGAGGTCTCTAGGTCCTTGGTTATCTTCACCCTCCCCGAAGATACGGTTCCTGAACCGTAGCTGGCCAGACGGACGAAATCCATCTTTACCGGAGACCTCATCCTCCGGGCCAAGTCTGCCATGAAGATGAAGGCTCCCTTTAAAACGCCCACCAGCAGGACCTCTTTGCCCGCCAAGTCCCTGGAGATCTTCCGAGCCAGCTGGCGGACTTTTCTTTGGACCTCTTCTTCCCTCAGGAGCAGTTTCATGGCAGGGAGAGTATAGGGGATTTTTTACCCAGTTGTAAAGCCGAAAATTTTCTTTTTCTCTTTCATTTTCGGTCTTGACAATTTATGCAGAGCGAATAAGATAGAGGCGGGTTACAGGTTGGGGTGATACCAGAATCCGATCCTTCCGGGTAATGTGCCTCTTTCCATTCCAAAATCCGAGCAGAGATGCAGGAGGAAAGACCATGGCCGACATCAAAAAAATTCTGTTCGCCACTGACTTCTCGGATAACTCCAAGTATGCCCTGACCTTCGCCCTTTCCTTCGCTCAAAAGTACGAAGCCAAGCTCTACGTTCTCCACGTGATCCAGCAGCCGAGTTATCCCCTGGGGATGTACGCGGAGATCTCCTTTGATGCCATGGATAAATTCAGCCAAAGCATCTCCCAGGCCGTAGACAAAGAAATGCAGGCTCTGCGGGAAAAGGACCTAAAGGGAATTCCGAGCTATGAATGCATGATCGTCCACGGGACCCCATTCCTGGAGATTCTTCGGACCGCCAAAGAAAAAGCGGTGGACCTGATCGTGGTTGGGACCCACGGGCGCACCGGGCTCGATCACGTGCTCTTCGGGAGTACCGCAGAGAAGGTCGTCCGCCGGGCTCCCTGCCCGGTTCTCAGCGTAAGGCTTCCGGGGAAGGAATTTAAAATGATGTAGGCTATTACCTATGACCCATCACATGCTTTCCCTTTGTTGCATAATTAACAACCTTCAGGAACTTGTTGTGGCCTTTTTAATACAAAAATAGTAGGACAGGGGCTCGATAGGAATAAGGGGAGTTTGGAAGGGAAAGCGGATAAATTTCTGAATATCTCCAGAGATTTTTCCGGTTCTTCCATCTGCTTTCAGTTATCTCAATATTTCCAATGCTTATAAGGAACAAGGGTTGTGGATTTATCGGGCAAAGGCGTTCAATATTAATATAGATGAAGTGAGCAGGGAATTTTCTCCAATGGCACTAAAATTGCTAATTTTTAACGAGCGAGTGAGTTCATATTGGCCTTGAAAGATAAACCCTACAATCGAAAATACTTGTTTTTACCTTCCTCGGGGGTACCCAAAGGAAGGATAAGCTCTCTGAAAATATTCATATTTCTTGTGGCGGGAGTCTTGGTTGTTCCCTGGACCCTGGCCCAGGAGCCAAAGGCTCCCCCGCCAGCTGAGCAGGGGCGTGGTCCTTTCAAAGTCGCCATCCTCCCCATAACCATTCACAGTGCCGAAAGTCTGGAGTATCTGAGGGAGGGTGTTTATGCCATGTTCTCATCCCGGGTGGAGCTCCAAGGCCGGATTTCGCTCATAGAAAGAGCGGCGGTAAAAAAAGTCGTATCCCAGTTCTCGGGGGAAATCGATACCGAAGCCGCCCAGAAACTGGGGGAGGATCTGGGGGCCGATTTCGTGATTTTCGGCAGTCTGACCAAGCTGGGAGACAGCGCCAGCCTCGACTTAAAGGTGTTGGACGTAAAAGGAGGAAAAGCCCCCTCTCCGGTTTACGTGCAGGCCGGTAAGCTGGAAGAGATCATCGGGCAGGTGGATGTCCTGGCCCGAAAGGTCGACGAGAAAATTCTGGGCTACCCTCTTAGTCCGGCAGTGGCTGTAAAACCGCAGGAGGCGCCGAAGCAGACAGCGGTTGCTGAGAAACCTGCTGAGGCGCCCAAGGCGATGGCGGCCATTCCGGTTCTTCCCCAGCCCTCCCCACCAGCCCCGGGGCCCTCGCGATCAGGGAAAGAGACCTACGAATTCTCGAAGAGTCAGTCCTTTCCCTTCCAAATCGTGGGAATGAGCATTGCAGACCTCGACGGGGATGGGAAAAGTGAATTGGTCCTGATCGACGAGCGGAATGTTTACATCTACCGGTGGGATAAAGAGTTTCAGCTGATCAAAAGGATTGAAGGGGGCAGGCTCAGCCAGAACATGGCCGTCGATGTCGGGGATATCCGCAAGAATGGGAAGGCAGAGGTCTTTGTGACCGCCATGGCGGACCAGCAATTTGTCTCTTTTGTGGTCGCCCATCAGGAGGGAAATTTTAAGGTTATCGCCAAAGACCTCAAATGGTTCCTCCGAGTCATCGATTGGGGGGAAAGGGGAAAAGTCCTCTTGGGCCAGGGCAAGGGAAAAGAAGAAGGGTTGTTGTGGCCCATCTACGAAATGGCGTGGGACGGAAAGACCTACAAAGATTCGGGCGCGGCGAAGCTTCCCCGGGGGTTGAGCCTCAATGGGCTTTGCCCCTTCGCTCACGAGGGGAAAACGTATTTTGCCTATATCGACACAGATTCCAGGCTGAAGGTGATGAACCCCGCGGGAAAGGTCATCTGGAGAGGAAAAGACACCTACGGCTCGGATAACAGCGTCCGGATAAAGAACATGCCCACGGGCACCGGGCCTCAAGACCCGGATGATCTATTATTCGTCAACGTAAGGCTCTTGAGCCAAGGGAATGAAGTCTTCCTTGTGAAACACATGGGGTTCGTCGGCGAATTCTTTAAACGAGCCCGCACTTATTCCAAGAGTGAGGTGCAACGGTTGGCCTGGACCGGGGCCGTGCTCATGGAAACCTGGAAATCGAAGGAGATTGAGGGGTATATGGCCGATATTCAATTCGACGGTCTAAACCCGGAAGGGGACAAGACCCTGGTCTTAGCCGTAAACCTCCCCAGGGAGGGGTTGGTTGGGGGGGAAAGGACCAGCGCCTTGATGTTCAGTCGCCTCCAGGCTGCCAATTAATTTTTCTATTGACAAGTTTTTTAAAGATCAGTATTTTGGGACGAAGAAAAGTCCTTTGTCAGCACAAATTCCCAAAGGGAAGGGGGTGAGGGGGGAAAAGAAATTACAGAAACATCGGGTTGAGATTTTAAAGAATTAAGAACTCAGCATCAATCGAAAAGGAGGTTACAGAATGAAGAAGTATTTGGTACTTTTCGGGGCAGTGCTTCTGGTCATGGCCTTGGCCTCGCCATCCCTGGCGCAGTTCAAGAGTTATGGCCATATGGAAGTCGGTACTTACTGGCTCATGAATCAGGGGTTCTTCGACAAGGATCGCGGTGATGACAACAAACGCGGGATGATGCAGCGGTATCGTTTCTACCTGGAGTACGGCGACGTCAAGACGGTCCGTGCGGTCCTCGGGTTTGAAGCGGACAGCGAGGCATGGGGCACCGCCTCCTACAACCAAGGAGGGTACACCGGAACACCCCCAAGTGGAGTTTCCGGCAACCAATTCAACTTCAGGCCCACCAGGATCGGGGGCCCGACTGCGGCCAACGGAAACAACATGGGTGCCACCAACACGGACCAACTCTCCGTGGAGCTCAAGTGGGCCTTCATTGACTTTGTAATTCCCAACACCCCCCTGTCGGTAACAGCCGGTCTCCAGGGCTTCTTCTGGGGGGGAGCCAGGGCACAGTGGCTGCAGAGCACCGACCTTCCCGCCGTAATGCTGAGCGCCAATTTTGCCCCCCACCGCATCGAAGCCTATTGGGCGAAACAATACAAGGGGAATCTGTCCACGGATAACGACTCCGATTTCTACGGCCTGAGATGGCTCATGAAACAGCCGGGCATGAACATTGAAGCCTTCGCCCTTTACAGCAATGACCGCCGTGTGGCGACTGAAACATGGACGTGGGCTGGGACTCCTGGTGCCGCAGGGGTAACCAATTTTACTTTAACCCAGTCGAATATTGCTCGGGATTTTGAGATACCGCAGTATTGGATCGGCGCTGCCCCGAGCTTCACCGTCGGCAATTTCACCATCGAGCCCACCGGGATCTACCAGGGCGGAAAAGCCCGGAAATACTTCCGGAATACCCCTCCCTCAGGGGATGTGGATCAACAAGGCTATCTGCTTGACCTGCTGCTGAGATACCAGCTTGGGCCCGGCCTTGCGTTCGAGGTTGAAGGGTTCTACGCCTCCGGAGACGACACCGGGAAGAACGACAAAAAGACCTTGTACACTTTCACGCCCGGGTCGGAAAGCGGCTGGTCCTTCGGCAACACGAAGTCGATTTTCTACTTCGGCAACGGCGATTTCCAATACTACGGGTACAGGCAGAACTCAGTCGGCGGCCACTGGTTTGGTCGCGGCCAAGCTGATTATTCCCCGCTTGCCTGGCTGAACCTGAAGCTTAACTACCTTTACATTGGCGACACCTCCAAAGGTAGCGCGGCAGTCAACCCCCTGACAGGGGCCACAAATAATGCCCCCTATTTGGCCCGGACAGATGCCGACAAAAAAGAGATCGGCCAGGAAATCAACCTGATTGGGACGCTTAAGATTTACCAGAATCTCACCTACATGGTCGGATTCGGGTACTTCATCACTGGGGATGTCTTTAAGGGCGCCGTCCCGGGTGCCCGTCTCACTGGTAATAACCCCGGGGACAACGCCTGGAACCTGATGACCAACCTGAAGTACGCCTTCTAAATCCCCTGTCCCAGAAAACCCCCGGCAGGTCTCCTCCGGGGGTTTTTTCATTTCCGGATTTCACCTTTAAGATATTGGGGCACGATGCATCGTGCTCCCGCGCACCCCTATGAAGGAAATTTCCTTCTCACAAAAATAGTTGTATTAATGCAAACGCATTAAATGAATTTGTCCTAAATGTAGGGTGCGTTCCCCGAACGCACCGATACTTTAGGCCTGATCGGGGATCAGGCCCTACATAATGTCAAAAGATAAAATGCGTCTACATTAGTGAGGCAAGCGCCTGACCGGCGGGATGTGTCCAGGATTCCCAAGGCCCGGCTATGGAAGCGGTTCATGGGGAATAAACCGCCTCCGCAGGGTTTCATCATCGGGGACATAAGTGAGAAAAGAGGGAATTAAAAGAGACCCGGGCTATCTCCGCCGAGGATTGGGTGCAGTTGAATCAGGATGGGACCCAGGTCTTTTTCCTTAAACAATCCTTGGGGTGGCGGTTCTTGCCGATCCCGGGAGGAAAAAGTCAGGGGAAAAGAGACCGGTTTGCCGTAATGTCCGGCCTTATCCTCGATTTGAATATGAAGGGTTAAATTAAGCATATCAAGGTCCAAGGGTGTATTGAGGTAAACATATCCTGACAGCTCCCGGCGATCTTCTTCCTTAATCCGGGTAATGCTCACGGGATAAGTTCCCACTCCGGGTTGATCGATGATGCCGACGATATTTTTCATATCCCCATCCGGGTCCGAGGCCGTCAGGTACACCTTCCAGGTCAGCCCCGGGCCGATTTTGGGGGAGGCAAAAGACTGGCTGATCACGGGCGCCCCTTTCCCATACGTCTTCTCCCGCACCTCGATGGGTTCCATGGCTA
Source organism: Thermodesulfobacteriota bacterium (assembly GCA_035624375.1). GTDB lineage: Bacteria > Desulfobacterota > SM23-61 > SM23-61 > SM23-61 > SM23-61. The sequence continues at coordinate 8,752 of DASPRR010000471.1, forward strand.
AACAGCCCGTCAGAAAAAAGAGCAACAGACACCCACCAAGGATCTTTTTTCCCATTTTATTCCCCTCTCGAACCTCTATTCATCTGCCTGATTGTTAAACACCCAAATTCTTGAAAAAGAGCCATGACTTCTCTCAACAGGTCCAAAAATTTTTCCTGAAAATCGTTTTCTGCCTTGCATTTAAAGGGCCCTAAGGAAGTTTCAGGCGGTCAGAGGATTTCACTCTTGGTGCCCTTTGCCCCCCACCCCGACCCTCCCCCTCGGAGGGGGGAGGGAAGGGTGGGGGTGATCTTTTCAAATATTTTTTTGCAACGTTTAGGTTCTCTCATCGGACCTGACCCGGATTATCGCCACCGAGGATTGGGTGCAGTTGAACCAGGATGGGCCCCAGGTCTTTTTCCTTAAACAATCCTTGGGGCGGCGGTTCTTGCCGAGCCAGGGAAGAAAAGGTCAGGGGAAAAGAGGCCGGTCTGCTGTAATGTCCGGCCTTATCCTCGATTTGAATATAAAGGGTTAAATTAAGCATATCAAGGTCCAAGGGCGTATTGAGGTAAACGTACCCTGACAGCTCCCTCCGATCTTCTTCCTTAATCCGCGTAATGCTCACGGGATAAGTTCCCACTCCGGGTTGATCGATTTCGCCGATGATATTTTTCATATCCCCATCCGGGTCCGAGGCCGTCAGGTAAACCTTCCAGGTCAGCCCCGTCCTGATTTTTGGGGAGGCGAAAGACTGGCTGATCACGGGCACCCCTTTCCCATACGTCCTCTCCCGCACCTCGATGGGCTCCATGGCTAAACAGCCCGTCAGAAAAAAGAAAAGCAGGAATCCCATAAAGAACTTTCTTTTCATCTTTTTCTCCTCTCAGACCCCTTTCCCTCCAATTCCATGCACGAAGAAAACAGGGCCCTCCGACCTTAATCATTATATACCCAAATTTTATGGAAAGAGCCATGATTTCTCTCATGACGGCTGACAGCTCTTTTCATCCAGGAATCATTCTTTCCTGCAGGATCGAATACGCCCTGCCTTTTTCACCCTCTTTCACCTTGACATCCCGGGTCGATTTTGGTATGAAATGATGCCCCGCCAAATTAGTAATTAGGCGATTAGCAATTAAATGGCCAGATGGGGCAAAGGCTTTAGGGGAAACTCCCGGTGGTTGCCATTCTGGCGGGCGGCCACAGAGGGCCGCTCCTACAACATATCTTTATGATTCCACTCAGCCTGGGAAGGGATTTGAACCTTCTATGAAGAAACATTTTCTCCTGGCCCCCGGGCCGACACCGATTCCCCCGGAGGTTCTCCAGGCCCTGGCCAGGCCCATCATTCACCACCGCACGCCTCTTTATGAAGGGATTCTGCAGGAAGTGCGGGAGGGGTTGAAATATCTATTCCAAACGAAGAATGAAGTTCTCATCTTCGCCTCCTCCGGAACCGGGGCCATGGAGGGAGCGGTCACCAACACTTTATGCGCCGGGGACAAGGCCATCGTCGTGGAAGGGGGCAAGTTCGGAGAGCGGTTTTCCAACATCTGCCGCGCCTACGGAGTCAACCCCATTGTCCTACCCGTGGAGTGGGGACGAGCAGTCGATCCGGCGGCAATCGAGAAAATCTTGAAAGGAGACCCTTCGATCAAGGCGGTCTTTGCCCAGGCCACAGAAACCTCGACTGGGGTTCTCCATCCGGTCAAGGAAATCGCCGCCATCGTCTCCCGCTGCCCGGAAACCATCCTGGTGGTGGACGGGATCTCCCACCTGGGAGCGGTGGAGCTTCCCATGGACGAATGGAAGCTGGACGTGGTCCTCTGCGGGTCGCAGAAAGCCCTCATGCTTCCGCCCGGCCTGGCCTTTGCGGCCCTCAGCGACAAGGCCTGGCGGTTTGTGGAACGTTCCTCTCTTCCCCGGTTCTATTTCGATTTCAAAAAAGAGTTGAAGAATCTGATCAAGAACCAGAGCGCCTACACCCCCGCCATCTCTCTGG
>DASPRR010000479.1:0-4904 GCA_035624375.1 Thermodesulfobacteriota bacterium
CCACATAGGTGGCCCCGGCATTCACTACGTCGTCCTTGATCGCCGAAACGCAGGTGGCCTTCTTGCCCTTGAGAATGCCCGCGGAAACGAGCACCCACCCCGCATGGCAGATGGCCGCCACGACTTTCCCCTGGGTGAAACAGTCGCGAACCAGCTTGAGCATGGCCGCGTTCCGGCGCATGCGGTCGGGCGCGAATCCGCCGGGAACGATCACCGCATCAAAGTCCGGGGCGCCGACCGATTCTGCCGGGACTCCCCCGGGCGCCGGCAGTCCGATCTTGCTATGATACTCCTTGGCTCCGGTGCCGACCACGGTGACCTTCGCCCCCGCCTCTTTCATCCGGTAGAAGGGATACCAGAACTCATGCTCCTGGTACATGTCTTCGACCAAAATGGCAATCCGTTTTCCTGCCAGCTCCATAAAAACCTCCTTTGTATTTCTAATCCTTATATTTAATTATAACAACCCCATCTGAGGTCACCAAGAGAATTAGTGAAGAATTTTAACTTGAAACCCGAAACCTAAGAATTGTTTTTATGCCTTTGCTCCTTGACTTCCCGCCATTTCCTGGGATATGAAATAAAGAGAAGGCGATTATCGCAAGGAAGGACTTGGGTCTTACCGATGGGAATAAACAAGAAAATCATGGGGCAGAAGGAACTTCAGAAAAAGGTTCTGGAAACGGGTCTTTGCACTCATTGCGGAGCCTGTGTCAACCTTTGTCCTTACGCAGTCTCGTACAAGGATCACACCATCCTCCTCGACCCCTGCGGACGGGAAGAAGGGCGCTGCTATGCCTTCTGTCCCCGGACGCCGACGGACCTCCAGACTTTGCGCCAAAGGTATGACCCCCATGACCTCACCCCGGAACTTGGGGCGGTCCGGGGGTTCCACCTCACCCGGGCGGCGGAAGATAAGGTCCGCCAATCATCCCAGCACGGCGGGACGGTTACCACTCTTGTATCCCTCGCCCTGGAGGAAGGGATCATCGACACCGCAATCCTCGCCGAAGAAGGGGCGGGCTTCTTGCCCGAGGGGATCGCCGTCCATAGAGTCTCCGACGTAAAGAAGAGGGGGAAGAGCCGGTTCGTGGTATCTCCAAACCTGGCTGCCTTCCATAAGGCGGCAAAAAGCTCGTCCCAGAAAATCGGAGTGGTGGCTACCCCTTGCCAGGCCGTGGCCCTGGCCAAAATGCAGCAGAAACCCTATCCATCCAAAGACAGCAACATCGACAAGCTTCGGCTGGTAATCGGGTTATTCTGCGGCTGGGCCCTCTCCTGGCGGGAGCTGAAAGCCTTTTTGGAGAAAAGATTCGGGAACAACTCCATTCTCGGGCTAGACATTCCCCCCAGCAAACACAATTCCATGGAAATTCATACTCCCGGGGGAATCGTGGAGATTCCGCTGGATGAGGTGATCCCCTTTGTCCGGAAATCCTGCGGTTACTGTTGGGACATGACCGCCGAATTCAGCGATCTGTCCGTGGGATCGGCCCGTCTCCCGGAAGGATGGGCAGTAGCCCGGGGATGGAATCAGGTGATTGTCAGGACGGCGGCAGGACAGGAATTATTGGAGCTGGCCCGTTCCCGGAAAGTTCTGGAATTCCGAGAGATGCCGGAAGGAAATCTGGAAAGGCTGAAAAAGGCTTCTCTGAACAAGAAACGGGCCGCCCTTCAGAACCTGGCCCAGATGAGCGGGAATCCCGAGGACCTCCTGTACTTAGATAGTCAGGATCCGGTCCTGAGAACCTTAATCAGCTGATGAGAGCCCAAACCCCATTTTACTCTCCCTTCCAGGGAGACTGTGTCGTAATGGGAAAAACGCCGTCATTCCCGCGAAAGCGGAAAGCCAGGTCCTTGAGATTATTCTTTTCTCCAACTAACTGGATGTCCGCCTCCGAGGGCATGACGAATTACGATACAGTCGCAAGGGAGAGAAGGCAAGGTGAAGGGAAATAATCAGCCTTTGAAAGAAAGGTGATCATGTCTGTCATTACCCTGAATGAACCGGGAAAAGAACTCCTCATGATGGGCAACGAAGCCATCGCCCGGGGGGCTCTGGAAGCCGGAGTCAAGGTGGGGGCCGCCTACCCGGGAACCCCTTCCACCGATATCATCGAGAACCTGGCCAGCGTAGCCTCGCAGATGGGACTCTATGTGGAGTGGTCCATCAATGAAAAGGTGGCCCTGGAAGTGGCTGCCGCAGCCTCCTTCTCCGGGCTTCGGGCGATCTGCGCCATGAAGCAGAACGGGATGAATGTGGCCTCCGACTACCTGATGACCCTAAACCTCGTGGGAGTCAAAACGGGCCTCGTCCTGGTGGCCTGCGACGATCCCCAGGGCCATTCCAGCAACAACGAGCAGGACTCCCGGCTCTTCGCCAAGATGGCCGATCTCCCCCTCCTGGAGCCTTCCACCTTCCAGGAATCCAAGGAGATGACCAAGTGGGCCTTCGAGCTCTCCGAGCAGATTGGCAACGTGGTCATCCTGCGCGGGGTCACCCGAACCTCCCATGCACGCGGGAACGTAGTTTTAGGCCAACTCCCCAAGACCGAGGTGAAACCCCGCTTCGATCGTTCCAAGCAATGGCTCACCCAACCCTTGGTTCCCAAACACCAACAGCTCCACCGCAACTTGGATCGTCTAGAAGAGATTTACGCGGAAAGCCCCTTCAACCAGTACCTGGGTCCCGGGTCTCCCAAAGTCCTCATCATCACCAGCGGTACCGGATGGCTTTACAGCCAGGAGGCGGTGGAGATTCTCGGGCTGGAAGGCTCAGTGGGGATTCTCAAGGTCGGGACGACCTGGCCCCTTCCCACCCAATGGATCGTGGAGAATTTGAAGAGAACCGACCAGGTCCTGTTGATCGAAGAAGTGGACTCTTTCCTGGAAGGAAATGTCAAAGAAATTGCGGCGGACCATTCCCGGAAGATCGGACCCAAAGATTTTTTCGGGAAGAAATCGGGACATGTTCCGCCCATGGGAGAAATGACCCCTGACCGGGTCGTCGATGCCCTGGCCAAGATTTTCAGGGTGCCCTACCAACCCAGAACTTCCGAGTACGAAACGCGAGCCCAGGAAGTGGCAAAGACTATGCTTCCCTCCCGGGCCCTGGGGTTCTGCGCCGGCTGCCCTCACCGGGCCTCTTTTTGGTCGATCAAGAACGCCCTCCAGCTGGACAACCGGCAGGGATTTGCCACGTATGACATCGGATGTTATGCCTTGGCGAGGGGCCCGGCTGGCTACTACCAGTTGAGGGTGGGGGGGGCCATGGGGACGGGAACGGGCCTGGCCAGTGGGTTTGGAAGGCTCTCCGCTTTGGGGTTCGAACAGCCGGTGATCGCCATGTGCGGCGATTCCACCTTCTTCCATTCAGCCATGCCCGCTCTGGTCAATGCCCACTACAACAAGTCCAACCTCGTGATGATAATCCTGGATAACAGCGCCACGGCCATGACCGGGTTCCAGCCCCATCCCGGCGTGGGAAGGAACGCCATGGGAGAGATGGTTTCTCCGGTGGACATCGAAGGGGTTTGCCGGGCCTTCGGGGCAAAGGTAGAAATTGCCGATCCTTTTGATATTCCCGACACAAGAAACAAGATCCTCCGCGCCCTGGAAGACCGCGAGGGAGCCAAAGTTCTTATCCTGCGCCGTAGATGCCAGATGCTCAAGGGAAAGGACGAAAAACCTCCCTACCGGGTCTGGGTGGACCCCCAAAAATGCATCGGTGAAGACTGCGGCTGCGACCGGGTGTGCACCCGGGTCTTCAAGTGCCCCGGGCTGATCTGGGACGCAAAAGAGGGGAAGTCCAAGTTGGACGAAGTGATCTGCATCGGGTGCGGGGTGTGCGCCGAAATCTGCCCGGAAGGGGCCATCATCAAGGAGGAGACGAAGTAATTGGCCAGCAAGAAAGAAACCTATAATCTGGTCATCACCGGAGTTGGCGGGCAGGGGAACGTTCTCTCCTCCCAGCTCATCGGCCAGGCCCTGGTGGGCAAGGGGTATTTTGTGACCATCGGGGAGACCTACGGCGCCTCCCAGAGGGGAGGCTCGGTGATGAGTCACATCCGCATCTCCTCCGAGAAGCAGCTCAGCCCCCTTATTCCCAGGGGGAAAGCGGACATCGTCATTGGGTTGGAGCCGGTGGAGGCCCTTCGGGTTCTGACGGTTTACGGGAATTCCCAAACCGTAGTCCTTTCCAATACCCGGCCCATCTATCCCGTGGACGTGACCTCAGGGGACGAAAAGTATCCGGAGAACGAAGAGATCCAACAGGCCCTGAAGGACCTGTCCCAGAAAGTTCACTATATTCCGGCCACGGAAAAAGCCATGGAGATGGGTTCGTCCATCCTGGGCAACATGATCATGATAGGGGCCCTTCTGGAACTGGATCTCCTGCCGCTCAGCCCGGCCGAGTTCCGGAAGACCCTGGGCAGGAATTTCAAAGAGGCAAGACTGGAGACCAACCTGCGGGCGCTGGAAGAAGGAAAGCGGGCTGTTCGTCCTTAAAGAAGCGGTTGGGCTCTTTTCCGAGGCCGGAAAAAAATGGACCCATTTCGGGACCTCCTCTTCTCCAAAGCCTTCCAAGTTGTTCCAGGGTCCCGGTACAACCAAGTTTCCCAGGACCTCCGGGAGACGTGGGGTATCCTATTCTATGAAGTCGTCCTCCGGGAGGACACCCCCTGGGAACACCTGCGAGACCAGATTTATCCCGTCCTGGCACGCTATCTAAGATACAAATCCATAAGCCCTGAGCTGCCAAAAGGAGTGGTTGTCTCCCTGTTCTTCCATGACCGGTTTTACCTTCTCCAGGCCTCGGACTTCCTGCTGGCTTACCAGGAAAAGGAGGAGCTGGACCCGGATGCCTTTCATGCCCGGGTACTGGAGTGGCTCGCTAAGCCCGA
>DASPRR010000484.1:0-9499 GCA_035624375.1 Thermodesulfobacteriota bacterium
TGAGAAAATCCTTTCCTGAAATTCCCTCCCGCTCCGCCAGGGTTAAGGCTGCGGGCACGACCGCTGCACCCGGGTGCAGCTTGGCGTTGTGGTAGTCGTCAAAATCAAAGCTGTGGATCATGGTCCCCAGCCCCAGCGCCACGTTGGCTGCCGGTCCACGAAAACCATGGGCCCAGAGAGTGGCCTCTTCCTTTCCTCCCATTTCCTTCACGAGGGAGTTCACCTTCTGGCTCCATTCGAGCGTGGACCCGAATAGCCCGCACCCCACGGAATCCAGGAAAGCGGCCTTCACTTGCTCGATGGTTTTTGAAGGTATATCTTCGAATTTTAGCCGGGTAATAAACTCGGCCAGAGCCATAGTCGGTCCCATAACCGTTCCTCCTAAGTTCGAGATTCGGGTTGCATTCTTCATCTAGCTTACACCTCTGCCTGGCCCGTATCGGCCTTAATCCTTCCGCAGGTACTTTTTCTCCAGCTCCTGATAGTGAGCGAGGCCGGTAATCTGGTTCCTTCCCTCAAAGCTCAGGATCCGGTCCAGGCAATTCTTCGTCGTTCCCTCCTTTTTCAAGACGGCCAAGAGCTCCTGGATGGCCTTGGCTGCAGCTCCGGCCGCCGATCGGGGATAAATGACCAGACGGTATCCCATTTCCTGGAGCTCCCGGGCGCTGATCAGGGGGGTCTTTCCCCCTTCGCTCATGTTGACCATCAAGGGACCGGGGATGGACCGGGGAATTAACCGCAGTTCTTCCACAGACTCTGGAGCATCCACAAAGATCGTGTCGGCCCCGGCCTGCCGGTAGGCCTTGCCCCGCTCGATCGCTTCTTCCAGCCCCAGGACCGCCCGGGCATCGGTCCGAGCAATGATCAAAAAGTCAGGGTCCCTTCGAGCATCCAGGGCCGCTTTGATCTTCCCGATCATCTCCTCCCGGGGGATGACCTCTTTCCCCGCAAAATGCCCACACCGTTTCGGAGCCACTTGATCTTCGATATGCACCCCGGCAACGCCTGTTCTCTCATATTCTCTGATTGTCCGCATGACATTGAGGGCATTGCCGTATCCCGTGTCGGCATCGGCGATCACCGGAAGGCGGGTGGCCTGGACGATATTACCGGCGTGGGCCACCATCTCGGTCATGGTGAGGAAACCCAGGTCCGGCATGCCCAATAGGTCCATGGATGCGCCCGAACCAGTCAGGTATACGGCTCTAAATCCGGTCTGCTCGATGATCCTGGCGGTAAAGGCGTTGTGTGCGCCGGGGGCGACTAGAATTTCTGGTTCTTGAAGAATTTTTCGGAGAACTGCGCCCGGACTTGGGAAGGAAGTCATTTTAATCCCTCTTTCTGACCTGTTTCTTACGGTGCCTTCGGGAAATGCACCCGATATCGCTTTCCGGATATTCTGTAGGGCCCGGCCTCCGGCCAAGCCGTTCTCATATGCCGATAGGAGGTACGACAACTTCGCTGATTTTGCCCGGGGCGCGCTCTTTTCGGTATTTCGAGATGTGGATCAGCCCGATGATGATCCCGATCACGATTCCGATTAGGTCCGTGATCCACCCGGGTTTGATCAGGAGCACGGCCGCAGCGAAGAGCGCGACTCTCTCCACCCAACCGAGATGGGTAAGTGCAAAACCCTGGATGGAAGCGGCCAGGAAAGCCACCCCGATCAGTGAAGTGACTGCGGCCAGGACGATTTCATCCGCCGGTCCAACCATGATCATGGGCGGGCCGTAGATGAACATGAAGGGGACGATGAAAGCGGCCAGCCCCAGGCGCCAGGCCGTGTAGCCTGTGCGCATGGGGTTTGCCTGGGCAATCGCCGCCCCGGCGTATGCCGCCACGGCCACCGGAGGGGTAATGGCGGAAATGCAACCAAAATAAAAGACGAAGAGGTGGGCGGCCATCGGGGAGACCCCCATCTGTATGATGGCTGGAGCGGAAAGGACTGCCAGGATGATGTAGCAGGGGGTCGCGGGGAGTCCCATGCCCAGTATGAGGGAAGCAATCATAGTGAGGACGAGAAGAAAGAAAAGATTTCCCCCGGCCAGATCGATCAAAACCGAGGAGAAGGTCAGGCCGAGCCCGGTTATGGAGACAATGCTGATGACAATTCCGGCGCAGGCGCAAACCGCCGCGATCTGCAGAGCTCCGGTGGCTCCCTTGCGGAGGGCGGTGATCAATTTCTTCAGGTCTAACCGTGTGCTTTTCCGCGCCATCGCGCAGAGCACGGTGGCCACGATGGAATAGAAACCGGCTTTAATCGCCGACCACTGGACGAAAGCCAGTAAATATACCAGGACGATGGGAGGGATGAGCAGATGTCCCCCCTCCCGAAACACTTGAATGATCGAGGGCTTCTCTTCTTTGCGAATTCCCTTCAGCCCGGTCTTGGCCGCCTCCAGGTCAATAAAAACAAAAAGGGAGAAATAATAGAGCACGGCCGGAAGAGCGGCGGCGATACAAACGCTCACATAGGGGACTCCCACGATTTCGGCCATGATAAAGGCGGCGGCGCCCATGACCGGAGGCATGATCATGCCTCCGGTGGAGGCCACCGCTTCCACCGCTCCGGCAAAATGAGGCCGGTAACCAATCCGCTTCATCATGGGAATCGTGAAGGTCCCGGTGCCGACCACGTTGGCCACGGCGCTCCCGGAGATGGTTCCGAAGAATCCGCTGGAGATGATGGCGATTTTGGCCGGACCCCCGCGCACCGCACCGAAAAGGGCGCAGGCCAAGTCGATGAAAAATTTCCCTCCCCCGGACACCTCCAGGAATCCCCCGAAAATAATGAAAATGATCACGAAGGTGGCCGAGACCCCGAGGGGAACCCCGAAGATCCCTTCGCTGAATAAATAGTTCATTCCGATGAACTGGTTCAGGGGAATACCCGGGTGATTGAGAACCCCCGGCATGTAAGGCCCGAGGAATCCGTAGAGGATGAACCCGATGGCTACCAGAGGCATGGCCATTCCTGCCGTCCGCCGGGTCGCCTCCAAAACCAGCAGGGTTGCAAGGATTCCCAAGGCCATGTCTACTGTGTTGGGATCCGCGATCCGGACGGCCTCGGAGAGGTCTTCCCAGTTGATCGTTATGTAAAGGCAGGAGATTACGGAGATCAGGAGGAGGGCCCAATCCGTCAGGGGTACCCGATCTCTGGGAGATCGGCTCCCACCCGGATACATGAGAAAGATGAGGGCCAGGGCAAAGCAGAGATGGATCGACCGCTGCACCATCGCCGTGTAGACCATGTATCCTGCGGTGTAGAGGTGGAAGAGGGACATGGAGATGGCGAGAATGGTGATGATCTGGCCCACCCGCCCGCTCATCTGGCGTTGACTGGCTTTTTCATCCTCCTTTTCCAGTATGGCCTTTGCTTTTTGGTCTACCTTATTGTTCATTGACCCCCTGCTTCAAGGATTGGTTAGAAATAGATTTCCCTCACTCTCACTACTTTCTTTTTGCCCTTCCCGCGCAGGCGGGAGCCGAGAGCTGCTTGATGTAACCGGATTCCTGCTTTCGCGGGAGGGACCTCTTGATGAAAGTGGAGTTTTCATCGCGCCCAGTTCACCACAAAGCCATTGAGCATCTATTTCAAATAGCCCTTTTCCCGGAAATATTTTTCCGCTCCGGGGTGAAGGGGAAGGATGTTGTACTGAATGGTATTTTCCGGGGTGGATAATTTCGCGGCGGTCATGACCGCGACCAGTTCTTTGTGGTGTTCGGTGAGGGCTTTGACAATCTGGTAGGCCGCTTCCTCTGGGAAATCGTGCCGGCAGGTCATGAAATGCCACCGGCCTGGGCCCCGGCTTTCATAATCGACCCCCTTGTAGGTATTCGCCGGGATCACGGTTTCGCTCAGAAAATTATATTTCTCGTTGCACTTCTTGATATCGGCGGGGGAAAGGGAAATCAGCTTCAGCCCGCTGGGCATGGTGGCCAAGTCCATGAAAGCAGAGGAAGGGGTGCCGATCCCCACGAAATAGCCTTCGATCACCCCATCCTTCAGGGCGTCCACACTCTCCGCCACAGAAAGATATTTGGCGTCAAAGTCCGTGAACTTCAGGCCAAGGGCATCCAGGACGTATTTGATCATCCCGTAGGAGCCTCCCCCTTTGGGACCAAAAGAAACCTTCTTTCCCTTAAAATCATAGATGGTGTTCCCCGGAAAGGTCTTCCGGCATCCCCAGTGCCAGTCGCCTTTGTACATGGCCAAGAGGGCTCGATGTTCATATTTGGGCAATCCGCCCTTGCCATTATAAAGTTCCCAGTTCCACTCGTTCGAAGCGAGCCCGATTTTAAGCGTATTTTTTTGAAGGCGGATCAGGTTTTCTCCCGACCCCGCGGTGAGCTGGGCGGTAAGCTGGACATCCTTCGCAAACTGACTCACCACCTTGGCCGCTCCCCCTCCCCAGATATAAACCTCCCCTCCAGCCCCGGCTGTGCCCAGCATAAATTTATACTTTTTGTCCGCAGCGAAACCAGGGGAAGTGGTTAAGGTGAACAGGAATGCGGCAAGCAGAACGGCGATGAAGATTCTGTTCTTCATTTCAATCCCCTTTCTTAAAAGCAGAAAGATGCTGAAGGGTTCTATTTCTCTGCTTTCGAGTACCCAGAGGTTACAGCGAATGGATAGAAAGACTTGAAACTCGAAGGCTTTTTCTCCGATCATTCCGCCGGGATCAATTCCACCGTTACGGTGAAACTGTCAACCAATTTTTCCACCAACAAAGGAAGCGTGATTTTGCCTTCTTCCCTGGGTTCCAGAACTGGGAGGGACCCTTCCTTTTTGGCTTTCTCGGGGATGAAAGCAGCGGCCGAATCTCCGTCCGGAGTGCTGACCGTAATCGAAAACCGCTCGGGTTTATCAGCAAGATTCTTGATTTTCACTTCCACATGCATCGCCGGTTTTCCTTCACCGAACTCTTTGAGGAATTTCAAATAGGAAGTTATCTGCAGGACCTGGGCCTGCGGCGGTGTTTCCAGGGAGATGGAGTGCTTCTTTTCCGCGGCCAACAGCCCAGCACTGCTCCCTAAGAGAAAGATTGCCGCCAGAGTCGCCAGACAAAATATTTTTTTCATCTTTCCGCTCCTAAACAATCTTTTTCTCTCGCAGCCTTTGGACCTCTTTCGGGCTGAATTTCAGCAGATCAGCCAATACCTGATCCGTGTGTTCCCCCAGGGCTGGGGGGGGCGTGAATTCTCTCTCCTCGGCCTGAGACATCTTGATGGGGGTTCCCAGAAGTTTCATCTTCTCTCCGGTCCGGTGGGTGGCCTCCACCACCATATTGCGGGAAAGGATTTGCGGGTCATTCAAGGCCATATCCACGGTATTGATGGGCCCCACGGGAACACGCCCTTCCAGCAGTTTTAACCACTCTTCCCCTGTCTTTTTCAAGAAAGTCTCTTCCAGAATCTTGTAGAGGGCTTCTTTATTCTTAAGGCGATAGGGGCGGCTAGGGAAACGGGGGTCCGAGAGCAGCTCCTGAAGTCCCATGGCCCCGCATAATTCTTGAAAAAACTTGTCCGTATTGGCGTCGATGACGATATCAAAAGTCTTGGTCTTGAACGCCCGGATGGGGATGGCCGATACATGCCCGGACCCCACCGGCTGGGCGATTTCTCCTCCATAAAGATAGTAAAGACCCCGATAAATTAAGAGGGCGATCTGGCAGTCGAGTAGGCTCAGGTCAATGCGCTGCCCCTGGCCGGTTTTCTCCCGTTGGTAGAGGGCGGCCTCCACTGCTTGAACGGCAAACATCCCTCCGGCCAGGTCGCCCATCGGAGCACCCATACGGACGGGCATCTGGCCCGGCTCTCCGGTGTAGCTCATGATGCCGCCCCGGGCCTGGATGATCAAGTCGAAGGCCGGGCTATCTTTGAACGGGCCGGTCTGTCCATAGCCGGAAATAGAACAAGAGATAATCCGGGGGTTGATTTTTCTTAGGCTCTCATAATCAATACGTAACTTTTCCAGGGTTCCAGGTCGAAAGTTGTCATAGACAACATCGGACACCCCAACAAGTCGATAGAAGACCTCCAGCCCTTCGGGGGCCTTGAGGTCCAAGGTCATGGATTTCTTGTTGCGGTTGATGCTGATGAAATAAACGCTTTCCCCGTGGAAAAAATGCGGGGGCATCCCCCGCCCGATTTCTCCTTCACCGGGCTTTTCAATCTTGATAACCTCTGCTCCCAAGTCAGCCAGGATCATCGATCCGTAAGGCCCAGCCAGAAGTTGGGAAAGGTCCAATATGCGTACCCCGGAAAGTGGTTGATTCATGGTGCCGATCCTTTCTCCTCAGGCCAATTCCCCCCTCCTGCGGAGGACCTGCTCACGGATGAATGTTTCGATCTCCTCCAGCGTGGAATGGACGGGGAAGACTCCGTCCACCCCATGCGACTTGAGAACGGCGATATCCTCTTTGGGAATGATCCCCCCGACGATGACCAGGAGGTCTTTGATTCCTTTGCCCCTCAACCCCTCCATCAGCTCCTGGCACAGCTCCACGTGGGACCCGGATAGGATGGAGAGGCCTAACACATCCACGTCCTCCTGGATGGCGGCGGAGATTATTTTCTCCGTGCTCTGCCGCAGGCCGGTATAAATGACTTCCATTCCGGCATTGCGTAGCCTCTGCACGATCACCTTTGCCCCTACGTCATGGCCGTCCAAACCCGGCTTGGCGATCAAAACTCGGATGGGTCTGCGATCTGTCATGAATAACTCCTTCTGCAATCATGACGGATTTATGAAAATTTTATTCCCTGCTTATGCAAAACCTCTGAATCTCGTACAGAATTTGTACCTTGCAAACGGTTGTCCGAAATCCCCCCCAACCCCCTTTACAAAAGGGGGGCGAAGGGGGGTTTTTGCTGGTTTAGCCCCCTTGAGTCAAATGGTCCTCGGCTCCTGGTATTCCCCGAAAACCTGTTTCAAGGTCGAAATGATTTCTCCAACAGTCGCCCGTTCCTCCACTGCCGGGAAGAGGGCGGGGAAGATGTTCTCGCCATTTTCGGCGGCCTGTCGAAGGGCAGCAAGGTTTTTTTGGACTTTTTTGGAATCTCTCTTGGCTTTCACCGCATTCAGCCTGGCAATCTGGGCATCCCGGGTCTTCGGATTGGCCCGGTACACCTCGATGGGCTTTTCTTCTTCCTTGGAAGTGAAGCGGTTGACCCCCACCAGGACTTTTTCTCCCCTGGAGACCTTCTCCTGTAGTTCATAGCTCTGTCGGGCCAGGTCTCTTTGCAGGGTCCCTTCTTCGATGGCCTTGACGATGCCTCCCCGGCCTTCATAGTCGGCCATGGTCTTGCGCATCCTCTCTTCCATCTGGTTGGTCAGGGACTCCACATAATAAGACCCGGCCAAGGGGTCCACCGTATCCGTGACCCCGATCTCGTAGGCCAGAATCTGCTGCACCCGCAGGGCCGTGCGGATGGCTAAATCGGAGGGGATGGCATAGGCTTCATCGAAGCAAGCCATGTTCAAGGACCGGGTCCCGGCCAGGACCGCGGCGAGCCCGAATAGTGCCCCCCGGGTGATGTTGTTTAAAGGTTCGGCTGCAGTCATGCCTCCCCCCAGGGCCCCGGTGGAGAATTTCAGGCGCATGGATTCGGGATTCTTCGCCCCATACCGCTCTTTCATGAGCCGGGCCCAGAGCCGCCGGGCGGCCCGCAGTTTGGCCACATCCTCGAAGAGATGAAAATTTCGTCCCCCCACGGCCATGTGGAAAACGATCTGGGGAGCCACTTGGTCGACCGAATATCCGCGCTTCAGCACCTCGTCGATGTAAGCCAGGGCATTGAGAAAGGGGAGAGAGACGGATTGCTCGGCCTTGGCCCCGTATTCGCACAGATGGGTAGCCGACACGCTGATGGGGTTGAACCGGGGGATATGATTAATACAGTATTCGATGGTATCGGCGATCAAGCGCATGGAGGGCTTGGGGGAAAAGATCCAGGTTCCCCGGGCCACGTACTCTTTTAGGATGTCGTTCTGCACGGTCCCCCGCAGGGCCTCGGGGGATACGCCCTGCTTTCTCCCCACCAGAACGTACATGGCCAGGATGATGGCCGCGGTGGAGTTGATGGTGAAGGAAGTGCTCATCTTGTCCAGCGGGATCCCCTCGAAAAGCCTCTCCATGTCATCCAGCGTGTCCACGGCCACGCCCAGCTTTCCCACGTCGTACCGTGCCAGGGGATCGTCCGAATCCATGCCCAGCTGGGTGGGAAGGTCGAAGGCCAGGCTCAACCCCGTCTGCCCGCTCTTGAGCAGGAACTTGAACCGCTCGTTGGTCTCTTCCGCCGTGGCCATGCCGGCGTAGGGACGCATGGTCCAGAGTTGGCTGCGGTACATGGTAGGGTAGATGCCCCGGGTGAAAGGGTAGGCCCCTGGGTCTCCCACGTCTCGCGAATAGTCAAAACCGGCCAAATCCTCCGGTCCGTAAGAAACCTTGACCGGTTCCCCGAAACTGGTGTAAGCCTCCCGCGGTCCTTTCTTCTTTTCCGTACTCCCAGCCGCCTTTTTCTCCTTGGCGGCGGCATCCGAGGCACCCATCGTCTTTCCTCCTTTACTCCGCGAGCGTCAGTCCTCCATCTGCAACGCTCGGCAGAAATTCCCACCCGTTTCAATCAGCAAAGGAATATCTTCTTTTATAATTTTAACAGGGTCTTTGTCAACCCGGTTCTCTCTCGGCAGAAAGTTGTTTTCAATTTTTGGTTGTGCTAAATTCTGGGTGTGTCCTTCAGGCGGGGCTGATTCTTTTTGAGGGTTCGGGAGGAGAAGGGATGAAATCGGCAAAATGGTGCAGCGCTCGGGAAGCCATGCGCCAGGCCATCCAGCCAGGGGACCGTATTTTTTTCTCCATTGCCTCCGGGCAACCCCAGACCCTGCTGCAAGCCTTGGCTGAGGATTTCGAATTTTACCGGGATGTGGAGGTCATCAACGGCATTCTGCTGGCCGAGCACCCCCTGGCCAAAAAGGGCCTCCAGTCTTCTTTCCGGTGCATCAGTTTCCAGAACAGCGCTTCCGTCCGCCAAGACTGGGAAGAGGGACGGATCGATTTTCTTCCTGTCCGTTACTCCGACGTTCCCCGGGTCTTTTCCCGCGGGGGTTCGAAACCCCTCGGTGCGGTTCTGATCCAGGTTTCCCCCCCTGACAGCCAGGGCCGGTTCAGCCTGGGGGTTTCTGCGAGTCATGCCTATCCCCTGGCCCTGGAAGCCCGGAGGATCGTCGCCGAAGTGAACGACCAGGCGCCCCGCACCGGCGGGCCTTGTTTTTTTACCGAGGAACAAATTGATTTTCTTGTGGAGTGCTCCGCCCCGCTGGTCCCCTACCGGGAGATCCAATTCGGGGAGGCCGAGAAACGGATTGCCGAATTTGTGATCGACCTCATCCCGGACGGGGCCACGATTCAGATCGGCATCGGGAATCTTCCTGCGGCGATCCTCAAGCTTCTGGAACAGAAGAAAGACCTCGGCATTCATTCCGGAATGCTATCCG
>DASPRR010000516.1:0-3498 GCA_035624375.1 Thermodesulfobacteriota bacterium
GATAAATCGAAGAAGGAAAACCATGAGAAGGATGGTGATCAAGAGAAAACCAAGGATGTTCATCAATATCCGTAAAGGGCCAAAGCTAGGAGTACAAAAAGGACTTTGTCCCAGCGGACCTTTTCAGCCAGAATATCCCGCAAACTCCTCTGCTCCCCTTTTTGGCGAACAGATTTCAGAATGAGCGCACCCGACATGACTCCCAGAAGGATCCCGAGCCATAGAGGATAGAATCCTGGCCCCGGATTATGGATATTCCCATAAGGGAGAGGAAGGGATCCCCAGCAAATCAACCCGGATAGGATGAGTAGAACGAGACCGCTCCACTGGTCAGCGTTTTTCATGAATCCTTTTTTATTCAGCGCGCCGTATCTGCCGCTATTCCGGCTTTAAATCATACTTCTTAATCAATTTCTGGAAGGTATCGTCTAATTTCTCCATGGCTTTCAGAGAATCCGCCGGCCCGGCCCAAGAATCCGTGTTGAAGGCCTGGTCGGATGCCTGCTTATAACCCTCTTCGGCAGTCGCTTTCTTAAGTACCTCGGCCCAAAAATTGACAATGGAATCCGACGCCCCTGCCGGCGCCCCCACCCAAAAGGTGACCGCGAGAACCGCATCGTATCCCATTTCTTTGAGGGTAGGAATATTCGGGAATCGGGGATCGCGCTTTTCCGTGCTCACCGCCAGAACATTGAACTTGCCGGCCGTATAGAGGGGGGCCCATTGGGCTCCTTCACCGATGGCGATATCCAAATGCCCACCCAGAGCCCCGGGCACCAAATCCTGACCTCCCGCGGGGTGGGGGATTCGGATGAACTTGGCACCCGTCGCATCCTCAAGAATGAACCGGACGACATCGGACCCGGTCCACGTGCCTCCCACTCCGGCTTTGATGGTATTGGGGTTTTCTTTTGCCCGCTTTACGATTTCCGGAAAAGGAATATCGAAAGGCCCCCCCTTCTTAGTGTAAATCCCCTCGGCAGTATAAGCGATTTCGGAGAAGATCCGAAAGCTTCGCTTGTAATTGAAGGTCACCCCTTTCATGAGATAGGGTTGAAGAATGGCCGATTGGGATACAAGTCCGATGGTGTATCCGTCGGGTTTGGCCGCAGCCAGAGAAGAGAACCCACGGCTTCCTCCCCCTCCGGGCTTGTTGGCCACGATGATGGGTTTCCCCACATACTTTTCCGCATACTTGGAAATGAGTCGTCCCACATGGTCAACCGTGCTGCCCGGAGGAAATCCCACGATAAATTCGATTTCCCTGGTGGGGTATTCCGCGCCCAAGACCCCCCCCGGAGCCAAAGAAATGCCCAGAGCCAGCGATAACAGGACGAGAAATATCTTTCCCCTCATACCCTTTCCTCCTCTCAATGCTTTTAGGAGATTCCCTTACAGCCTATCTTAATCTTCATCCTTCAGACTGGCGATCCTTTCCCGTTTGGAGCCTTTGGCAATCAAGGGAAGGATCAGAAGAAGGATGGCGATACTGAAAATCACTCCCGAAATGGGCCGGGTGATAAATACAGAGAAATCACCCCGGAACATGATCAGGGACTGACGGAACGCTTTCTCCATCATCGGGCCGAGGACTACGGCCAGGACGAAGGGGGCGGTTTCGAATTCAAATTTCCTAGCCAGGTACCCCACACCTCCAAAGAAGGTCATTAAATAAATGTCGAATGCATTATTGTTGATGGTATACACCCCGATCAGGCAGAAAAGAATGATAAAGGGGAAAAGAAGGGGATAGGGGACCCGCAACAACTTCACCCACATGGGGATCAGGGGCAGGTTCAGGATTAACAGCATGATGTTCCCGATATACATGCTGGTAATCACGCCCCAGAAGAGGTCCGGATTCCTGGTCATGAGCAAAGGGCCCGGAGTGAGTCCATGAATCATTAAGGACCCCAGGAGCAAGGCCATCACGACATTGGAAGGAATTCCCAGGGTCATCAGGGGAATAAAAGCTCCCTGGGCCGCGGCGTTGTTGGCTGACTCGGGGGCGGCCACTCCTTCGATAACCCCGGTTCCGAATTTCTCCGGGTGTCTGGAGAGGCGCTTTTCAATGGCATAAGAAGCAAAAGAAGCGATGACCGCTCCCCCTCCGGGTAGGATACCCAAAAAGAATCCAATCCCGGTTCCGCGCAGGATAGCGCCCATGCTGCGCCTCCAATCTTGAAGGTCGGGAAAGAGCCCTTTGAGCCTGGTTTCAAAGACGCTGACCTTCAGGGTCTTCTCAATATTCAGAAGAATCTCGGAGATCCCAAACAGCCCCATGGCGATTTGGACTAATCCGACCCCTTCCATGAGGTCCTGGCTTCCGAAGGTGAAGCGCTGTCTTCCCGTAGTAATGTCGATGCCGATGGTCCCCACGAAGAGGCCCAAAACGGCCATGATCAAAGCCTTGAGCATGGAACCTTGGGCCAGAAAGGTCAGGACCGTGAGGCCGAGGCACATGAGGGCAAAGTACTCCGGAGCGCCGAAAGTGAGGGCGGCCTCGACCAGAGGAGGAGCTAAG
This sequence comes from Thermodesulfobacteriota bacterium, assembly GCA_035624375.1. Lineage (GTDB taxonomy): Bacteria > Desulfobacterota > SM23-61 > SM23-61 > SM23-61 > SM23-61. The sequence goes on from DASPRR010000516.1 coordinate 2,525, forward strand.
AAGGAAAGGCCCAAGACTCCGATGGTCCCAGCGATAAAGGAACCGAAGGCCGCAATGCCGAGGGCCTTACCGGCACTTCCCTGCCGGGCCATCTGGTAGCCATCCAAACAAGTGACCACTGAAGAGGACTCTCCAGGGATGTTCACTAAGATCGAAGTCGTTGAGCCTCCGTATTGAGCCCCATAATAAATCCCGGCGAGCATGATCATGGCTCCGGTGGGGGACATGCCGAAGGTGACCGGAAGGAGCATGGACATGGCTCCCACAGGGCCCAATCCCGGAAGAACCCCGACCAGCGTGCCCGCAACCGCTCCCAGAAAGGCACAAAACAGGTTCATCGGTTGAAGAACCACACTGAAGCCGTAGAAGATGAGATGAAGGGTTTCCATTCTCTTGCTCCAGGAATTCCCTTCGGGCCCCCGCGTTCGATACAGCCAATTTCAGGATCGGCGGGGTCTTTCCAGGAGTTCAAATTGTATAAAATGAAACCCGCAATTTCAAGATGATTCAGATGAATCTGGACAGAGAGGTAGCAAATGGTTCGTTGGGGGGGATTTGAGCATTGGAATCATTTTCCCATAAGGCCAAAATTATCTGGATATATGGAAGCTATTATTCAATCATAATGGATTCCGGCCTTCGCCGGAATGACGACAAAGCGACAGGCCTCTCTAGCATTCGTCTCTCCGGCGAAAGCCGGAGTCCAGTTCAAGGTTTATAAAAAAGAGGCTTCAACCATTGATGTTTAGACTGACGCGGCCGCATTGGTAAGACCAAATCTGCGCCGCTTGAGGCTTTCTCCCTTGATACACCCCTCGTTATCTGCTAGACTCCCCTCAATCAAATGCTAAGAGAGTCAAAAGGCAACGGCGGTTTTCAAAAAACCGGTGGATTGGGCCGAATATCGGGGATTTTTTGTTGGGGAGGGGAAAGGGAATGAAAAGCTGGAATACCGGGTTAGGGAGGTTATGGGT
>DASPRR010000519.1:0-18546 GCA_035624375.1 Thermodesulfobacteriota bacterium
TCCTTCATCTTGGGATTCCACCTCTTGGTTTGGTGGCCAAAATGAACTCCGGCTTCCAGCAACTGCTTCATGGTGACGGTGGACATAGATTTTTCCTCCTGGGTTTTTCCTCCACTTCCCTTTTCCCGGCCGTTGATCCGAGAAAGCAGGACACCCAAGGCCGGTCGGGAAGTGTGTGTTTTTTAAATCTCTATTATACCAATTCTTTCGATGACCGCAACCAGAAAAGCTAATTTAGTTCGGAGCAACGGCCGCTCCGAACTCATTTACTCCGAACTGCTTCAACTCCGGTACGAAGCGTTGATCTTGACATAGTCAAAAGAAAAATCAGTGGTGAAGAGGAAAGTCCCTTTCTTTCCCCGGTGGAGGTTGATGCGGACCGTATACTCTCCTTTCTTCATGACTGCTGTGGCCGGGTCTTCTTTCTCGGGACCCATTCCCTGTCCCTGGCGGACCACATGAACATCATCGAAAAAGATATCCACCCTATCCGGATCAAGGAGGGCTCCCGAATAACCGGCGGCACAGAGGATCCGGCCCCAATTGGCGTCTTCCCCGAAGAACGCGGTTTTGACCAGGGGGGAGTTGGCAACGGCCCTGGCCACCTTTTCAGCCTCGGATGCCGTGCGGGCCCTTTCCACCAGAATCCGGACCACTTTGGTCACCCCCTCGCCGTCAGCAACAGTCTTTTTGGCCAGCGCCAAAAGGAGTTCACGCAGAAGGGCGGAGAACCTCTTGAACCCGGGAGTGGCAGGAAGAATCCGGCGGTTTCCCGCCTGCCCGTTGGCCAGGATCAGGAGAGTGTCGTTGGTGCTCATGTCCCCGTCCACGGTGATCCGGTTGAAGGACTCCCCGACCCCTTCCTTCAGAGCTTTCCGCAGCGCTCCGGCTGAGATGTCGCCGTCGGTAAGGATAAAAACCAGCAGGGTAGCCATTCGGGGAGAGATCATCCCGGCTCCCTTGGCGATCCCGGCCAGAGTCACCTCCTCCCCATTGACCCTACCCCGGCTGATCACCGCTTTCGGCTTCGTGTCCGTAGTCATGATAGCCTCGGCTGCATCAGCGAGGCCCTCGTAGGAAAGGGAAGCCACCAAGGAGGGGAGGCGCTCCTCCATGATATCCAGGGGCAAGGGTTTTCCGATCACCCCGGTGGAGGCCAGGAAAACCTCCCGGGGGTCGATCTTCAAGGAAGATGCGAGGAGGCGGGAGAGATGCTGGCCATCGCCAATCCCTTTCTTTCCTGTACAGGCGTTGGCGCAGCCGGAGTTGACCAGAATGGCCCGTCCCTTCCCGGACCTGACCCGTTCCCGGGAGATGAGTACCGGAGCGGCTTTTACCCGGTTGGTGGTAAAGACCCCGGCGGCGACCGCCGGAACCTCCGAATAGATAAGGGCGAAATCCTTCATCTGGGTTTTCTTGATCCCTGCGGCGATGCCGGCAGCCAGAAATCCGGGGACGTGGAAGTCGGGGGGGATGTGCTCGGTCATGACCACTCCTTAACGGCGCAAAGAGCAGAGAGTATAAAGAATCGAGTTGCTGGCTCTACGCTCCAGGCCCTATGCGCTATGCGTTTTATCTGCCGTGGCACTTTTTGTATTTCTTCCCGCTGCCGCAGGGGCAGGGGTCATTGCGTCCGATCTTTTTGCTCTCCCTTTTCACGGGCTGGGCCTTCTCTTCCACCTCTTGGGCCCCGTGACTCAGGACCATGGGCTTCTTCTGAACCTTTTCAAAGCGGGTCACCTCTTCGGGGCGGGCGATCTGTACCCGGAAGAGTTTCTGGATCGTCTCCTCCTTGATGCTGGAGACGAGCTCGGTGAACATCTCGTACCCTTCCTTTTGGTATTCTTGGAGGGGATTGCGTTGCCCGTAGCCCCGCAGGCCGATTCCCTCCTTGAGATGGTCCATGGCCAGCAGGTGCTCTTTCCACAGGGTATCGATGGTCTGGAGGTAGATCACCTGCTCCAAGTAGCGGAGGGTCTCGGCGCCGAACTCAACCTCCTTTTTCCGATATACCTCCTTTGCTCGGGCCAGGACCTTCTCCAGGAGCTTTTCCCGGGTCATCTCCGCGGTCTCCTCCGAACGAATCTCGGGAACGAAAGCGAAGAGACGCATAACCGATTCACTCAGCCGGCGATAGTCCCATTCTTCGGCGTAGGACTTGGCGTCGGCGATAGAATCCACGAGGCTCTCGGCCAGCTCCTCGATGGTTTCCTGGACCTCCTCGGGAAGCCCCTCCCGCGCCAGGACCTGTTTCCTCAGGCCGTAGATCACCTCCCGCTGTTTGTTCATCACATCGTCGTATTCCAGGAGGTGCTTGCGGATCTCGAAGTTATGGGCCTCGACCCGTTTCTGGGCGTTTTCGATGGCCCGGGTGATGAGGGAATGCTCGATGGGCTCCCCCTCCTCCATACCCAGGCGACTCATGACCCCAGAGATGCGCTGGGACCCGAAGATTCGGAGCAGGTCGTCTTCCAGAGAGAGATAGAATCGGGAAGTCCCCGGGTCTCCCTGGCGTCCGGAACGGCCCCGCAGCTGGTTGTCGATCCGCCGGGACTCGTGCCTTTCGGTGCCCAGGACGTGAAGGCCGCCGGCTTCGATGACCTTCTGGTACTCCTGGGAGGTGAGGCCTCTCATCCCTTCCAGGATCTTCTGCCAGCCCGCGGGATCGGCGGCCGGGTCGATTTTGCGCTTCCGGGCTTCTTCCCGGGCCAGGCCTTCGGGGTTTCCGCCCAGCATGATGTCCGTTCCCCGGCCAGCCATGTTGGTGGAGATGGTGACCGACTTGTATCTCCCCGCCTGGGCGATGATGTTGGCCTCCATCTCGTGGTACTTGGCGTTGAGGACCTGGTGGGGGACCTTATCCGCCCTGAGCATCTGGGAGAGCTTCTCGGAATTCTCGATGGTGATGGTTCCCATGAGCACCGGCTGCCCCCGGCGGTAGCAGTCCTTGATTTCTTCCACCACGGCTTGGTACTTTTCCCGCTGGGTCCGGTAGATGACGTCTGAGAAGTCCTCCCGGATCATCGGCATATTCGTGGGAATGACCACCACGTCCAGTTTGTAGATCTTCTGGAACTCGGCGGCTTCGGTGTCGGCCGTGCCGGTCATCCCGGCCAGCTTCTTGAACATACGGAAGTAGTTCTGGAAGGTGATGGTGGCCAAGGTCTGATTCTCTTCCGCCACCTTCACCCCTTCCTTGGACTCGATGGCCTGATGGAGGCCGTCGCTCCAGCGGCGGCCGGGCATCATCCGCCCCGTGAATTCATCGACGATGATCACCTGCCCGTCTTTGATGACGTAGTTCACGTCTTTCTCGAAGAGCCAGTAAGCCTTCACCAGCTGGTGGACAGTGTGAATCCGCTCGGAGGACTGGCGGTACCGGGTTTCCAAGGCTTCCTTGGCCTGGACCTTTTCTGAAGGCGAAAGGGTCGGGTTGGAATCGATCTCCACATACCCTTCGTCCAGGGAGGGGACCACGAAGGCGTCGGGCTGCCCTTTGGAAAGGAGCTCCATCCCCTTTTCAGTCATCTCTACGGCATTGGATCGCTCGTCGATAGAGCAGTAGAGTTTTCCCAGAAACTGAGAGAGGGTTTTTTGCCCGGAAAGGATGGATTCCAGCCGGTCGATTTTGGTTTTAAGAGCGGGCTCCCGGGCGATGAGGTCCAAAAACCCGGGGTGCTTGGGGTCCCCCCGCTTCACCAATAGGAGTTTTTCGATGGCTTCTTCGCTCTCCGGCTCTTCTTTGAGGACCTTCAGCGCCTCTTGGAGGACCCCATCCATCAACCGGCTCTGACTCTGGCGCAGCCGGGTGACCAAAGGTTTCAGCTCCTCGTAATACCCATCTTCCAGCACCCTTTCCACCGGGCCGGAGATGATGAGCGGAGTGCGGGCTTCATCGATGAGGATGGAGTCCACCTCGTCCACGATGGCGTAGTTCAACTCCCGCTGGACCATGTCCTCCAGGCGGAACTTCATGTTGTCCCGCAGGTAGTCGAAACCGAATTCGTTGTTGGTACCGTAGGTGATGTCGCAGCGGTAGGCCTGCTGGCGCTGGGCGTCGTCCAGCTCGTGGACGATGACCCCCACGGACATGCCCAGGAAGTGGTAGATGGAACCCATCCATGCCGCGTCCCGCTTGGCGAGGTAATCGTTCACGGTAACCACATGGACGCCCTGACCGGTCAAGGCGTTGAGGTATACAGGGAGGGTCGCCGCCAGGGTTTTCCCCTCGCCGGTCTTCATCTCCGCGATCTTCCCCTGGTGGAGCACCATCCCTCCGATGAGTTGCACGTCGAAATGACGCTGTCCCAAGGTCCGCCGGGAGGCTTCCCGGACAACGGCAAAGGCCTCGGGCAGGAGGGTTTCGAGGGCTTCACCCTTGGCGAGTCGCTCACGGAACTCCGGGGTCTTGGCTTTAAGCTGGGCGTCGGTCAGCTTCAGGACCTCCGGCTCCAGCTCGTTTATGGCCTGAACCAAGGGATACAGCCGGTTGATCTCCCGTTCGTTTTTGCTGCCGAATACTTTCCGGAGGGCTTCGAAGAGCATGGCTTTTTGGTTACAGAGATTAGAGACAAATGGAAATGAACAACCACAAGGGCAACGGATGGGTGAGTCTCCTCCCCATCGTCGGTCCAACTCGGATCTCGGGTTTTAACCTTTTCCCCTCTTGGCTCTCTTGGGCCTTTTTGGCTTGAAGTAAAGGGAATAGCAAAGAAAAACCCCGATAAAGCATTTTCCCTTATCGGGGTCCAAAATTCAAACCCATTATAAAAATAGCATAAGCATGGGCTGAAGAAAAGCGAAATTTATGAGGTCTGGGTGAGGTAGGAGAAGGGATTGGCGGGTCGGCCGTGGATCCTCACTTCGTAATGCAAGTGGGGGCCCGTGGTGTTCCCCGTGGTCCCGACGGTGCCGAGCAATTGGCCTGTCTTGACTCGATCCCCGGGTTTTACCCGAATCTCCTTGAGGTGGCCGTACATGGTGGTAAAACCATGGCCGTGGTCCACACAGATCAGGAGTCCATATTCGGCCTCCCGGCCAGCCGATAATACAACCCCATCCGCCGGGGCCACAATCGGGGTTCCGGTGGGAGCCGAAATATCAATTCCCATGTGAGGCCGGGTTCCTCCGGAGGAGGGGCTGAAGCGAACTTCACCAAAGGAGGAAGTAATTCTCCCGTAGACCGGCCATAGGGAAGGGATGGAAAGAAGGACTGACTTCTGGGCCTGAAGGAACTCCTTCAAGTCTTTGAGGGTACGCTCCCGTTGGAAGGCTTCCTTGGAAAGGTCCATCAGCTCCATATACAGCCGGCTGACCAGCTTGGGTCTTTCCCTTTCCAGGATCGAAACCTCATCCTGACGCAAAAGGAGCGCCTTCTGGTGGGGCGGCAAATCTTGTTTATTTTCGGAAGTTTTCTGGGGAACGCTGGGGAGTGGGGTAAGCTTTTTTACCTTTTTTTCGTTTTTCAATTCCTGGACTTCTTTCAGGTCTTTCTTGACCTGCTCTTCCACCAGCTTGAGGCGGGTCAGCTGCTCTTCCAGGAGGCTAATTTTTTCCAGGAAGGATTGAATTTCTGCCTGCCGAGAATTCAATTCGTTGCGGAGTTCTTTTAAATCGAAGATGTTCTTCTGATAGGTGATATAGTCGTAGAAAAGGTATGCGGATACAACCAAGAGGAGAGTTAAGACCGCCGCCCCGATTTTTAGGGTTAAAGGTGAGAAAATAAATCTTTTAACCCTGGAGGCCTGCTGGGAGAACACTAAAACGGTGTACTTTTTTTTAGCCAAACCTTAGCTCCAAGAGATCGACGTCCTTGAACCCGTAGGTCTAAAGGGGGCCAGGGTTTCAGACTCAACCTAAAAACCAGCCACCGTTTTCCTTTTGCCCCACTGAGGGTCTCGTTTAACATAGTCAAAGGACCCTTGTCAAGCCCTTTTTTTACAAAAAAATTATAACTATACGGATTTATTTATTTTTGTATTTTCGACTGACCCATGTTCCCATTTCGTATCCCTGGCTAATGTTCCATACAGAGTGTAATTAACCTATGCTTATACCTCCAGGAGCACAGCAATCTCATCACATTCTGGGAATTTAACGCATTTTATGCAGTCGGCCCAGATTTTATGGGGAAGTGCGGCCTTGTCCACAACCTTGAAACCATGGTTCTTGAAGAAATCTGGCCGATAGGTGAGGGCGAAAATGCGGTAAAGGCCAAGGCTAACTGCTTCTGAAAGGCAGGCTTCAATCAGCTTGCTTCCGATTCCCTGGTGCTGGTATTCCTCCTGCACGACCAGTGAGCGAACCTCGGCCAGGTCCTCCCAACAGATGTGCATGGCGCAGGTACCAATAATCCCTTCCAGCCCATCCTCTACATATACATAATGATCCCTCAGGTTATCATAAAGTTCGCTCAAAGACCGGGGCAGCATCTCTCCCTTTTTAGCCGAACGTTCGATGAGCTTCTGAATATCCCGGACATCGCTGATTTTGGCTTTGCGAATGGGCATTTCCTGAAACCTCTCGATCCTGGATACAAGATACTGGGGATACTGGACACCAGATGCTGGATAAGGCATTTTTATTAGCAGAAAGCTTTTTTCGACATGCCTCCTGAATTCTCGTTCCAGCATCCAGGATCAAGCATCCAGCATCATTTTATTTTTTAGCGTTTTTTAGCATCTCCCGGGCATGTTCCAGGGTCTTATCGGTAATTCGGACCCCTCCCAGCATACGAGCGATCTCTTCCAAACGCTCCTCGTCGCTGAGTTCCTTGACTTCCACAAAGGTCCTGCCCCCGGATTCCTTCTTGGACACGCGGTAGTGAGAGTCGGCAAAGCAGGCGATCTGGGGGAGGTGAGTTATGCAGAACACCTGGTGTTGGCGGGAGATCTCTTTCAATTTCCGACCCACGATTTCAGCGATCCCTCCACCGATGCCGGCATCCACTTCGTCAAAAATGAGGGTCTTGACCGAAGACTCTTCCGCGAAGATGCGCTTCATGGCCAACATGATTCGGGAAAGCTCCCCTCCGGAGGCGATCTTCGCCAAGGGCCTCAGTTCCTCTCCCGGGTTGGGCGAGAGGAGGAATTCCACCTGATCCATCCCCTTTTCGTTCAACGGAGGGCGCGGACCCCCATCGGCCTCATTCCCTTCGTTCGGGTGGACTTCTATTCGGAAACGGACCTTCTTCATTCCCAGGGTGGAAAGCTCTTTTTCCAGCCTGGCTCCGAGGTCTCGGGCGATGCCCTTTCTCTTGCCAGAAAGCTCCCGGGCTAGCTCCGCCGCCCGGGCGAGCTCTTGAGCGGCAGTCCTTTCCCATTGGGAGATGCTTTCCTCCAAGCTCCCCAAGCTTTTTCTTTCCCCGTCGATTTTTTCCTTGTAGGCCGAGACGTCGGCCAGGGAGGGCCCATATTTTTTCTTTAGTCGATTGAGTTCATCCAATCGGGACTCTATGGCCTCCAGGCGTTTGGGGTCGAAATAGACCTTTTCCCGGTAGGCCCTGAGGGCGGAGGCGACGTCTTCGGACTGAAAGAGGATCGATTCGACGGAAGTCACCAGCGGACCCAGGGTGGAATCGACCTTGGCCCCTTCCTTCAGCCGCTGCAGGGTGGATTTCAGGCGCTCCGCCACAGAACCGCTCTCTCCGTAAAGGGCTTCGGTCCCGAAATGAGCGATGGAATGGAGTTTTTCCGAATGGACCAGGCGACTTCGTTCCCCCGCCAGTTCTTCATCCTCTCCCGGCTTCGGGTTGGCCCGGGTGATTTCCCCCGATTGGAAGGCGAGAAACTCGATCCGTTCCAATCGCTGTTTCTGCCGGGAGGTCAAATCGCTGAGTTCGGAAGCCGCCTTCGCCCAACGGGCATAGACTTCTTGGAACCGGGCTCTCTGGTCGAGGAGCCCCCCGGTGCTGTCCAAAATATCGATATGCCGCAGGGGGTCCAGGAAGTGTTGATGCTCATGCTGGCCGTAGATGTGAATCAACTCTTCCCCCAGCCCTTCCAGCATGTGCAGGGTGATGGGGTTTCCGTTTAGAAAAGCCCGGGATTTTCCGGAATGGTGGATGAGCCGCCGGACCTGGAGACCCTCCGACTCCTTGAGGCCCAGATTCTTCACCAGGGTGACCTTGGGTCCTTCCTCTAGATCAAAAAAAGCCTCCACCGAAGCCTCCTCCCGGCCCGTCCGGATCATCTCGGAAGAGGCGCGGGTCCCCAGAAGGAGGTTAAGGGCATCGACCAGGATGGATTTCCCGGCCCCTGTCTCTCCGGTGAGGGTGTTGAGGCCCGGCCCGAAACGGGCATGAATCTGTTCGATGATGGCGAAGTTCCTGATGGTCAGGTCCGAGAGCATGATGCCTGCTTTTCCGATCTTGTCACCGCTCTCCCCACTTCAACTTGGTGCGCAGGATCTCAAAATAGTCTCGGTAGGGAGATTTAACGAAAAGGACATGGTTCTGTGCCTTGGTGATGCAGATGCGATCGTACGGGAGGAGGTTACACCCGATCTGGCCATCCAGGGTGAGCCGGACGTCGCTTTCCTCGGTCTCCAGGGTGAATTCCACCGTCGCCCGGTCCGGGATGAGGAGAGGCCGGTTGGTCAACGTATGAGGGCAGATGGGGGTGATGAGGACTGAATCCAGGGAAGGATAGACGATAGGACCTCCGGCGGCAAGGGAATAGGCAGTCGAACCGGTGGGAGTGCAGATGATGACCCCGTCCCCTCGGTATGTGGTGACATAGGCCCCGTCCACGCTGTTCCGGAGGTGAATGATCCGGGCCAAGACGGTCTTGCTGATGACCGCGTCATTCAAGATGGTGTACTCCCCCACCTTCTCCCCCTGGCGGATGACGGCCACGTTGAGCCTCATTCGTCTTTCGGTTTCCACCTTTCCTTCCAGGGTCCTTTCCAGGACTGGGTAGAGTTCCTCCAGGGTGATCTCGGTGAGGAACCCGAGGCCGCCCAGATTAACGCCCAGGATGGGAACCTTTTCCCCCCCCAGGTGACGGGCGGCACTCAACAGGGTTCCATCCCCCCCCAGGACAACGAGCAAGTCCACCTCCAGGCCAATCTTCTCCCGGGGGCAGGCAAGTGCGGGATTAAGGGAGGAAGCAACGGATGGGTCCAAAGCCACCCGGATGTTTTTCCGCCCCAGCCATCCGGTGAGCTCCCGGGCGACGGAAATCGCCTCCGGCTTGTCGGGTTTGACCACGATTCCAATACGGTTCAGCAAAGCAGGCTCCTCAAGATATTTCCAGGGCGAAGGAATTTGGGTTTTGAGTCACGAGGATTGGGTCGGAGACCTCTTGAACTCCCCTTCGTGGCTCTAATCTCACACCCCGGATTCGAAGCGATCTGTTCCAGGAGTGCTGATTTTGTTTTTGGGGGGATTTTATTACAAAAAAAGGGGGCTGTCCATAAAGAATTCTACCTTGCCCACCTTAACTTTTTTGAATCCCTTTTCTGCTCGAAAGCAAGCTTGTGGCCCGGAAGCAAGGGTGTTGCGCGCAAAAAGTATCGGCGGGAAAAGAATTCCGCCCGGAGATCCTACCGTGCATCCGCAGAATGGGGCGGGCCCATCGGGCGCCCGGCGGCTCGACTGAGCTCGCCGAAGTCCGGGCGCCCCTAATCGGAATCAGCTAGGTCTTGGGCAAAGAACGGCTTGCTCGCCCGGCCCAAGAAACGAGGTGGGCCTTATGGTTTTTGCGCGCAACACCCTTGTTTCCGGGCCAGGCAAGGCTTGAGATTTAATCGCCCACCTACTTCGGGAAAAGTGAAGGTAGGAAGAATTCCGCTGGGTGTTTTTCTATTTTATCCAAGGTAAGAAGAACCAGGAATGGGGATTGAATGGGGGGAACATCTATGGTAGTCTTGGGCTTAATTTGGGAGGCCGTGAACCGCATGGAGCTATTTGAGGCTTCAAGGCCCAAGCTGGAAGAGAGACGGGACCTTGCTCCTCTGGCCGACCGGGTCCGACCGGAACGGCTGGAAGACTTTGTAGGCCAGGAGCACCTGCTCGGCCCAAAGAGATTTCTCCGCTCCTTGATCGAAAAGGATCAGCTCCAATCGCTCATCTTCTGGGGGCCCCCGGGGACGGGAAAAACCACCCTGGCATCCATCATCGCCCGTTCCACCCGTTCCCACTTCGTGGCTTTTTCCGCCGTACTCTCCGGAGTGAAGGAGATCCGCCAGGTCGTCCAGGAAGCGGAAGAACATAAAGCGCGCGGCCGAAGGACCATTTTCTTCGTGGATGAAATCCACCGCTTTAATAAAGCGCAGCAGGATGCCTTTCTCCCACACGTAGAACGGGGGACCATTATCCTGATCGGGGCGACGACGGAGAACCCATCCTTCGAGGTAAACTCCGCGCTCCTTTCGCGCTGCAAAGTCCTGACCCTGCGCAGCCTGACAGAGGAGGAGATCGGACGAATCCTGACCCGGGTCCTCAGCGATGAGGACAAGGGCCTGGGAAAATTGAGGGTGGAATTAGCCCCGGAGGCGGTAAGGTTCTTGACCGAGATGGCTCACGGAGACGCTCGAATTGCCCTGAACGCCCTGGAGGCGGCGGCGTTGACCGCCACGCCCGATGCCCGGGGTCTCCGAGCCCTTACCCTCCCCATGGTGGAGGAGGCCATGCAGCGCAAGGCGCTCCTCTATGACAAGGAGGGAGAGGAGCACTATAATGTTATCTCCGCCTTTCATAAGAGCCTTCGGGGAAGCGACCCGGATGCGGCCCTCTACTGGCTGGCGCGGATGATCGAAGCCGGGGAAGACCCTTTATACGTGGCCCGCCGGATGGTTCGCTTTGCCAGCGAGGATGTCGGTATGGCCGACCCCCAGGCTCTGGGCGTGGCCCTCTGGTCCATGGAGGCCTTTCATTTCGTGGGGCTCCCGGAGGGAGAACTGGCCCTGGCAGAGGCCGCGGTGTATTTAGCCACCGCCCCCAAGAGCAATGCCATTTACACGGCTTACGAAAGCGCAAAGGGGGATGTGGCCAAGAAAGGAGCCCTTCCGGTTCCTTTCCCCATTCGAAACGCCCCCACTGCCCTGATGAAGGAATTGGGGTATGGGCGGGGATACCGATATGCCCATGACTACCCGGAGGGGTTGGTGGAGCAGGAATATTTTCCCAAGGAGCTGGGAAACCGGATTTACTATCGTCCCATGGAAAGGGGCTTCGAAAAAATCATCGGACAGCGCCTGGAAGCGTGGCGTAAAAAGATGGGGCGAAAGCTCTGAGGGGGTTTGGTAAGGACCCTCTCAGGCTTCCATTCAAAGAGAGGAGTAGAAACATGGGTAGTGTGGTGAAGAAGAGAAGGAAAAAGATCTCCAAACACAAACACCGCAAACTTCTAAAGAGAACCCGGGTCCAAAGGAGAAAAAGAAAGTAACCAGCCCTTTTCGAGAAGGAAAAAAAGGAAAAAGGTTACTCCGGGGTGGGGGCGGGGGGCGGCAGGATGTCCACCCGCTCCTTCAATTCTTTCCCAACTTTGAAAAAGGGCAGCCTTTTGGGGGAGACATCCACTTTGGTCCCCGTCCGGGGATTTCTTCCTAGATAGGACTGGTAGTTCCGGACGGTGAAGTTGCCAAATCCGCGGATTTCGATTCTTTCCCCTTTGACCAGAGCGTCGATCATTGAGGAAAAGATCGTGTTTACGATGGTCTTAGCGTCCTGCTGGGCCAAGTTGTTCGACTTTTCCATGAGTTTCTGGATGAGCTGGAACTTGGTCATTGCTTCCTTCTCCTTATGAAAGGTGGGTTCTTGGGGTTTGTTAGAAAGTATATACCATGAAGCCTTTTGGAATGTAAACCTAAAAATTTAAAAGGAAATTTTGCCGAAACAGCTCCCCTGGCAAAGGGAGCTTCATCCACCTTTCATCCGAATCATACAAAAGGGGATTCGTACCCTTCTTTTCTGCAAGGCTCGGATATCTGTTCTTGGTTCTTGCGCTCCAGTTCGCGGATCGATTCTCTAAGGGAGCGGGCCCGCTTGTCCAGGTCCTCCAGTTTTCCTTCTTTGGCGCGAATTTCTGCGTCTCCTTTGCAGGGCTGGAGGCGGAGGCCTGATTGCTCTTTTTTTATCTCGGCCAATTCCCTCTGAAAGTCCCGAATCTGGCGTTCAATCTGTTTTACCATTTCTTCCCTCTTAAAGGGCGATAGGGATTTTATAAAGCCCGTGGGGGAGATTCCTTGATTTCCACGAATGGTAGCGATTTTATAAAATTTTTGAGAATCAATCAAGCGCAAAATGAACCTTTTTTATATTATCCGGGAACGGCCGAGAATGGAAGGCTTCTCCTTTCAATTAGGGCAAAGCGGATGGCCAGGGGTAGGTTCCCTTGATTTTCCCGGGTCATCGGAAGTAGAATAAGTCCCCAAAACGAACCGATGGATTTTGGCTGAGTGACCATGAAGGGGCGCGTGAATCAGTCCATTCCCAAAATGCTTTTTTGGGCGTCGATCTTTCTTCTCTTGGCGGGTTGCGCTACCCCCCTGAGCGACGTTTCCCAAGACTTTAAGTCCCAACGCCCCACGCGGATTGCCGTTCTTCCGGCCAAGAACGAAACGGCCGATATGGACGGGCCCATTGTTTTTCGCCTTCTGGCAGGGGCGGAATTAGCGGACAAGGGTTATGCCCTGGTAGACTTCGCCCGGATCGATGAAGCCCTTCGGGAAAAAGGGATCGAGGAGGCCGGGCAGATTGAATCCTTAACCTCCCAGGAGATCGGGGAATCCGTAGGGGCTGACGGTCTTCTTTACGTTACGGTTTTGACCTATGGCCGCCAAGTCGGAGTTCACCTGAAGATGGAGGGAAGTTTCATCCTTGTGGACGCGAAGACCGGTCAGAAGCTCTGGTTTTCGGAGCTCTCCGTATCCGACGACGTCGTCCTGGAAGGGGGAACGGCTGTTTTGATAGGAGAACTGTTTGGGGGGCAAGATAAAAGAAAGAGCCGAGAGAAGGCGATGGAAACCTATCTGGCCATGCGCCAAGCCAGGATTGCTCAAGCTGTCAACCGGTTCCGCGCCCACCCCATCAAGCGAGAAGTGTTTCGGGTGATTACTACGGACATGGATAAAATCTACCTCCTGGAAATATTCTTCCGCAGAAATTTTCGGAGTCTGCCTCGCCCTTGAGGCGCCTAAGCAGAAAAGGTAATTTAGTTCGGAGAAATAAGGTTCGGAGGGGAGGATAATAAGTAGAGGTGGGTTTCAAACCTGCCCCTACTCCGACCTTTTTCTATAAAATTCCCTTGAAAAAACCCCCGCTCTTGGCTATATTCGGATTGTTCCGATGGCGGCCTTTACCCGTGAATGAGCGGAGACCCTGAGTTCCCAGAACCTTTTTCTGTTGAAAGGCATCCTAATTGATAAACTTATCCGATCAATCCCTTATTGAAAAGGTCCGGGGTGGGGATTACCAGGCTTTTGAATTTTTAGTCACTCGCTATGAGGCGAAGGTTTATCGGCTGGCAATCCGCATGCTGCGCAACCCGCAAGACGCTGAAGACGCTCTCCAGGAGACTTTTTTGCAGGTCTTTCGGGGATTGTCGGGGTTTGAAGGCAGGTCTCAGTTTTCTACCTGGTTGTTCCGCCTGGCAACCAATGTTTGCCTGATGAGGATTCGCCACCGGGAAACTGAGCCTTCCAAACTGTTACCCCTGGAGGACTATCTTCCTAAGCTGGAGGAAGGGGAGGGCCCGCCGATGGTGGATTGGGCAGACCGGCCGGAGGACGCCCTCTTGAGTAAGGAATCCCGGGAACAGATGATGGGAGCCTTGGATAAGCTTCCCCCCGAATACAGAGCCGTTTTCATCCTTCGCGACATCGAAGGTTTTTCCAATGCCGAGACCGGGGAGTCCCTGGGAATTTCCACAGCCGCCGTGAAGTCTCGGCTTCACCGGGCTCGGCTGGCCCTCCGGGGGATGCTATCTGAATATTTCCAACGGAAGCAGGATTTCGGAGGGCTCGAAACCAGGTTGGAGGATTGAATTATGGAGAAAGATGAAAAAACTACCCAGGTCTTTTCCTGCAAAGGAATGGAATGCAAGGAAATGCTGGAAAAACTCTCCGAATACATCGATGGGGAATTGGACCCGAAAATCTGCCAGGACCTGGAAAAGCACATGGCCGACTGCAATCCTTGCCTGATATTCGTGAATACCCTAAAAAAGACCATTAGCCTTTTCAAATATGCCAGTTCCGAACCCCTACCCAAGGAAGTCCATATCCGCCTGCATGACTACTTGAAGAAAAATTGCCAGGGCTGCTGAAATCCCGCCTTGGCCTAAATCCTCCCAACATCCCCCCGGATCGTCCCGATAGATTAATACCTGAAGGCCAGAATCGAAAGACAGCGTAGCCCTGTTTTTTCCCTTGACGACCGGAACCCGTTCGGTTTATAAAAACATAGCGCCGATTGGCAAGGGAGGGTTGAAAAGGTGAAAATCCAGAAGATGAAGGCCAGGTCGAAAGTCTGGATCGAAGTTGGAGGGGAGGTCGTGGCCGGGGACGGAAAGGTCGACCTGCTGGAAAGGATTGCCGAGACGGGTTCCATCCAGAAAGCCGCGCAGGAAATCGGGATGTCCTACCGCCACGCCTGGGGGTTCCTCCAGAAAATGGAGAAGCGGGGAGGGATCAAACTCGTGGAGACCCAGGTGGGCGGAAGGGAAGGGGGAGGAGCGAAGCTGACCCCTCCGGGAAAGGAATTTTTGAGGCGGTATTCGGCCTTCCGCGAAGGCCTGGACAAATATATCGAGGATAAATTCAAGAGAGCATTTAAATGAACCATCAGCGGTCAGCTATCAGCTTCAGCAAATAAACATCGGATGGCTTTTAGCTGATCGCTGAATGCTGATTGCTGAGAGCTGCTTTTCTATGCGTTTTCTGGGCAACGAATATAACCGTAATGAACTGGCCGGAGCCTTCGGAGACCTGGGCACCTTCATCCCCTTTGTGGCCGCCTACATCACCATAAATAAAATGGACCCCTTGGGCATCCTGGTGGCCTTCGGCGTGTTCAAAATCTTCGTGGGCCAGTATTTTAAAACCCCCATGCCGGTCCAGCCCATGAAGGCCATCGGGGGTATGGCCATCGCCCATCCGGAGAGCATCACCCAAGGGATGATCTGGGGCTCGGGATTATTCACCGCGGTCTTCTGGCTGATCTTGGGGCTCTCAGGGGCGGTCTCATGGCTATACAAGATCACCGCCAAACCCATTACCCGCGGCATCATGCTGGGGTTGGGCCTTTCCTTTGTCTTGCAAGGGGTTGGGATGATGAAAGAACAGCCGTGGGTAGCCCTGATTGCAGCGGCCATGACTTTTTTTCTTCTTTCCCAGGAGAAAATCCCGGCCATGCTCCTCCTTCTGGCTTTCGGCATGGGGGTGGCCTTCATGGCCAATCCCTCGCTATGGCAGGACCTAAGCCAGATTTCGGTCAGTTTCCGATTTCCCGAATTATCTCTGGGCAGGATGAGCTGGTCCGACCTGGTCGCGGGAACTCTGATCCTGGGATTGCCCCAAGCCCCGCTTACCCTGGGGAACGCCATTATCGGGACGGCCGAGGAAAATAACGAACTCTTCCCGGATCGTCCGGCAAAGGTCAAAACCATCGCGGTTGACCATGGCATCATGAACGTCTTCAGCACCGCCATCGGGGGGATTCCCCTCTGCCATGGCGCCGGGGGAATGGCCGGCCACGTCCGCTTCGGCGCCCGGACGGGTGGAGCCTTGATCATTCTGGGAATCATCGTCCTGCTTCTGGGCCTTTTCTTCAGCGATTCCGTTGCCACGATCTTCAAGATGTTTCCTCCCTCCATCCTGGGGGTCATTCTCTTCTTCACCGGCCTGGAACTGGCTTCCATCACCCGGGATATCGGAAACCAGCGCTCGGACGTTTATATCATGCTGGTCGTTGCCGGCCTGGCTATGTGGAACATGGGGGCGGCTTATCTCGCCGGCCTTGTCCTTTATTATGGGGTGGAAAAGAAGGTCCTGAAGTTCTAGGTCTTCTTTACCCCTTGGCCGTGAAATGTGATAGCTCGTAAATGCCCAATGATTTTTCCAGCCCGGCTACTTCTTCTACCACCTTCTCAAATCCATGCTCCCCAAAGAGCTTATCTTCTTGTTCCTCAAATTTCTCCCCCAACGAATCATATTCCTTTGCCGAAACGACCGACTGAAAGGCAGGGAAGAGAACCGTATCTTCCCTCGATTTATGGGGGCGATACATCCGGGCGAAGAGGCCCAGGTTTTTTAACAATCCTCTCTTCTCATCCGGATTAAGAGTTGATAGGGAACCAAGATTTTTTATTTTTTCCGTTAGCCGGCGCCCTGCTTGATGCTGTTCCAGCAAGACATTGACGAGATCGACGAGTTTCCCCACCTTTACAAATCGAGGGAATACGTGATCCTCCTCGAGTTTCTCATGGTAGTCTTCAACAAATCGGCGAATCAGGACCGCCGCCCCGGTAAGCACTTCAGGAGGGTATTTTATGTCCTTCTCCAGGCGCCTGGAAATATCATCGTAGATGAGCAAAATTCGTGAGAGAACGCCGTGTTCGCGCATCAGGTCCTCAGCTGGAGAAATTTCTTCCCCTTTTTTCCCCTCGTACTTCTTGTCCTTGCTTTTGGAAGCTGCCAGGGTTGAAGCACCATCTGTTTGTAGGATGGCGGTCGAAGCCATTAAAATTCCGCCCTTTTTGATAAACTCTCTGCGAGTGGAAAGGATTTCGACAAACCTCTTCATAAGCCACCTCCTGCTCGAATCCGGGAATTTATTCATCGCGGGGAAGATTATCTTATTTATCTGCCTGAAAAGAGAGTGAAAAAATGGGGTGAAATATGTATTTTAAAAAGGGAAATCCCGTATTTTGGGGTTATTGGGCCGCAAATGAAAAGACTTGGGTCAAGATAAATCTGCAGCCGCAAAAAGGTGGAGGATTTGCAGACTCCTCCAAAAAACGAGGTGATGGATTTCATCGCTGATCGGGCATTAGAATAAGGAGGTGAATCAATATGAAATGCGATCGTTGCGACAAGACCCTCGAATCCGGAAATGAACGAAATCATCTGGGCCGGAACCTTTGTGAAGACTGCTACATGGACGCCCTGTCACCCTCGCGAGCCTGCGACCCCTGGGCGGTTCACAGCGCGAAGTCTTTTGAAAGACAGTCGGGTGGCACCGGGGCCCTGACCCCGGTCCAATCCGAGATTCTGTGCCTCCTGAGAGAAACCGGCGGCATGGAACCTCCCGTTTTGCTTCGGAAACTTGGCGGCAGACTGACGCTGAAAGAACTGGAACGGGAATTTGCCACCCTGAGACACATGGAAAAGGCCAGAGGAGAGAAACGAGGGGATCGAATTGTCTGGCGGTTATGGTAGCGCTTTAAGGGCCGGACTTGATATTTTGGATTCTTCTTCTTGCGTTGGTCCATGCCTCTTAAATCCCCTACCCTTCACATCTTGAAGGGACCCGGCACTCTCTCATCCTGCCTTCAACCTGCGGTCTTGTATCCCATGTTTCCCCTTGACAGCCTCATCCTTATTACCCATACTCAACGTAAGGGAGTTCATTATTCTAGGAAAGGGGGGTGTTCATATGAAGGAGGAGGAAAAGATCGCCCAGCTTAAGAAGATGGTGAATCAGCTGATTAAAGTTGAGGAGGAAGTGATTGCTCTGACCGACAAAACGGCCGGTCAAGCCGCGAATTCAACCGTAAAGTATTTGCTTCGGGCCATCCAGCACGATTCCCGAAAACATGCCGATTTGGGCCGGGCCGCCCTGGAAATCCTCGAGTACAAACAAGTAGCGGGAGCAGAAGAGAGAAAAGAAGTCTGGGACCTGTTAAAAAAACATGCGGAATTGGAAAGAAAACACCAGGATTTTCTTTCCGAGATGAAGAAACTTACCGATACCCCCGCCCTGAAATACATTTTTGAACAGGTCTGGAATGACGAGAAAATCCACCATGCCATGCTTGAAACGATGATGACCAAACGATTCGAGAAAGACCCGGCGAAGTATTGGGGGGCCCTGCTAGGCTCGTAAAAGGAGTGGCATAAACCTTGCTCGGGAAGAGCGCTTAAAGAAATGGAAGGCCGAGGAACAATCTCGGCCTTCTTTTTTAAAATCTTCGAAGCGATTCATGATGTGGGGAACCTACAAAAGGAATCCAAAAAGTAAAAGGGAAAGGATTGTCCCTGTCAAAAGGATG
This sequence comes from Thermodesulfobacteriota bacterium, assembly GCA_035624375.1. GTDB lineage: Bacteria > Desulfobacterota > SM23-61 > SM23-61 > SM23-61 > SM23-61. The sequence continues at coordinate 18,213 of DASPRR010000519.1, forward strand.
TAGGAAAGATCGATTTTTTTTAGAAGAGCAATGAAGGCCCCAATGGTGAAAAGGATACTGGGAATATCCACAAAGGTGGCCCGGCCGAAATTATAGAGCACCAGGCCGAGCATGCCGACGAAGGATGCCAGGATCCCCACTTCAAAAATTCGGACTGCGGCTATTCCCCGCACTTTGTCATAATGAGGAATCAACAGCGTTACGATATAGAAGGCCGGAGAAAAAATGGCCAGGGTAGTCATGGCCGCCCCCCAGAAGCCGGAAAGTTTGTATCCCAGAAAGGTGGCCGTGATCATGATCGGGCCCGGCGTCACTTGGCCCATGGCGATCCCGT
>DASPRR010000302.1:0-2492 GCA_035624375.1 Thermodesulfobacteriota bacterium
ACGCTGCGCAGTTCCTCCGGGCTCAGCCGCACCAGGGTCATGTTGGGATTATGAATAATATATTTTCGGGACTTCAGTTCCCCGGACAGGCTAGGAAAAGGGCCCCACACCGCATAATTGATGGACCCCGGAGCGATCACCTGGGGAATTCCTACCTCCCCCGCCGCTTCCAGCCGCTCATGGAGAGGATCGCTGTGCAGCCCCCCGACAAAGCGGTCCCCGATTTCATGAAGGTTCAGGTCCAGAACTCCCTTGAAGGCTCCTTCGCGGATCATCTCTTCCATGGCGATCCCCCCGGTGCCGTTCTGATGAAACGTGACCACCTCGTATCCTCGCCGCTCCAAGCTCGCCTTCACCCTTAGGGCTCCGGGGGTTGTCGTCCCCAGCATGGATAAGGCAACCGGGACTCCCCGGGGTTTCGTATCTGCCTCTTCCAGGGCCCCAACCATTCCGCAGATGGCCCCCACTGCATTGGACAGAATGCGCCGGGTCACAAAATTCAGCCCCTGGAGATCGACGACGGAATGCATCATAGCAATATCTTTGGTGCCCACGTAGGGGCCGAAAGTAGCCTTGCCCGAAGCAACGGTGGAGACCATGAGTTTGGGCATTCCCCGCGGGGCGCTCCGCATGGCCGACGTGCAGATATCGGTCCCCTGCCCCCCTCCCATCCCCAGGATCCCGTGAAACGCCTTCTGGCCCAGGAGTTCCTGAGTCTTGGCGGCAGCTCCCCGGATCATGGTCTCGATGCACTTTCCCTTGTCCCCAAGGGCCAAGAAGCTCTCCAAATCGGAGACTCCGGCCGCTCGAGCCACTTCCCGGCGGTTGATGTCTGGGGCAACCCGTGGGTCTTTAAGAATTCCCGCGTCGAGGAGAAGGACTTTGAACCCCGTGCGGCGGATGAGCTCCCGGCAGAAGAGGAGCTCCTCCTCTTTGGTGTCCATGGTCCCTATGAGAAGAACCGTTTTATCCTTGATTCTCCCTTTTTGGGGCCTTTTTCCATAACCCGACTGCGCCATTTTCATTGGCCTTCTTTGGCATTGGGGGCAAACTTCTTCTGATACAGTTCCCGCCGCGGGGGGCTGAAGAAATCGATCAGAACGGTTTCTTCCAGTACTCTCCAGGAATGAGGGATACGCGAATGGATCAGGTAGCCGTCTCCCGCGCCAAGAAGGTGCTTCTCGCCCTGGGCGGGCAAGGTCAGCTCGATTTTTCCGCGAAGGACATAACCGCCTTGTTCGGCTTCGTGAACCTCCTCTGGCCAAGACTGGTTCGGGGAAAAGCGGTACATGACCATCATCAGCCGTTCTCCCATAACCACTTTCCGGTCGATAGAATCGTTCACCCTTTCCCAGGCGATCTCCGACCAGTGAAATCCGCCGTCCACTCCCTCTTCCTCCTTGGTTGCAAAAAATTATCCCTATATTCGCCTGCGGCTGCCCCCCCACCCCAACCCTCCCCCTTAGGAGACTGTGTCGTAATTCGTCATGCCGGCAGAAGCCGGCATCCAGGATTCAAATAAATTGAATAAAACCGAACACTGGATTCCGGCTTTCGCCGGAATGACACCCTTCCCCTTAGTTGCGACACAGCCTCTAGAGGGGGGAGGGAAGGGTGGGGGTGATCTTCAGAAATATTTTTTTGCAGCGTTTAGGTTAATTCACCCCCAGCCTCGACCGGAGCGCTTGAAACCCCCGGGATTCGATTGCCGATGCCACCTTCTCCTGCAGGTCTTTTCCCGGGGTCAAGGCCAGCATGCAACCGCCGCCCCCCGACCCGGTGAGCTTGGCTCCCAGCGCCCCCGCATTGCGGGATAGGTCCACCAGGAGGTCCAACTCCGGGCACGAGATGTCTGCCTCCTTCAGCAGGGACTGATTTCGGTCCATGAGACGGGCGATCCCCTTCAAGTCGAACCTTTCGATGTTGACCGTGGCCTCTGCGGCGATCTGCCGGGCTTCCTGCAAGATGCGTCCGTACCGTTCGGGAGAATTCCTTTTTCTCTCCCCGAGGGCGGCAAGGAGAGTCTTGGTATTGGCGATAATTCCTGTGTCTCCGATGACCACCTCGACCGGTTCCTTTAATTTCATCTTCCGCACAACGTTGGGCTCCCCGCGGGTGAGGGCGATGATCGCGCCGTAGGTGGAGATCATATTGTCGATCCCGCTCGTGGTCGGGCCGTGGTAGGCAATTTCAGCCTGGTACGCGGCGGCGTTGACCTCGTCGTCGGACAGCCGGAGCTTGAATTCTTCGGCGAGGGCCCGCACAATGGCCACCGAACTCGCTCCCGTCGCGCCGATTCCGCTCATGGCTGGCAGATCGCCGCTGAGCCGAATCCGCAGATGTTCCGGGCGGAACCGGAGATATTGGAAGACCCTTTCCAGGGACTCGATCTGCATCCCCTTTTTTTCTTCCTTATAGCCTTTGGCCTCCCGACGTTGATCCCTGATCTCCCAGCCTCCGGATGCGGTCTGAGCCACCTCCGCGTCGGCGGT
>DASPRR010000574.1:0-12704 GCA_035624375.1 Thermodesulfobacteriota bacterium
CGGAGGGGCGTCGGGCGATCCTGAAAATCCACAGCCGCCGCATGCCTCTCAGCCCCGATGTGAACCTGGATCGACTCGCCCAGATCACCCATGCCTTTGTCGGGGCCGATCTGGAGGCCTTGTGCAAAGAGGCCGGGATGGTGGCCCTGCGCCGGTACCTAGCGATGGAAGGGGAGAACGACCTGGCCAGCAAACTGGCGAATTCCGAGCAGCTGCAGATCGGGATGGAAGACTTTTTGTTGGCCCTGAGGGAAATCGAACCCACGGCCACCCGGGAGATCTACACGGAGCGCTCCGCGGTGAGATGGCACCATGTGGGGGGGCTGCGGAAGGTCAAAGAGACGCTTCTTTCCATCGTGGAGTGGCCGGCGCGCTATCCCGACCTCTATTCCGCCGGCCGGGTCCTGCCGCCCAGGGGGATTCTCTTCTCCGGCCCCTCCGGCACCGGCAAGACGCTCATGGCCAAGGCTTTGGCCGGCGAAACCGGACTCAACTTCATCAGCATCAGCGGGCCGATTCTCTTCTCCAAATGGCTGGGCGAATCGGAAAGGGCACTCCACCACATCTTCAAGAAGGCCAAGCAGTCGGCGCCCTGCATCCTCTTCTTCGACGAGATTGAGGCCCTGGGCATGACCCGGGGCACGGGCAGCGATAGCGGGGCCGTGGAGCGCATGGCCAGTCAATTTTTCCACGAAATGGATAACCTGAGCGACCTTTCCCAGGTCATTGTCCTGGGGGCCACGAACCGGAAGGACCTCCTCGACCCGGCCCTGACCCGGGCGGGGCGCCTGGAATTCGTTCTGCCCTTCCCCCTGCCCGACGAAAGCGAGCGCCTGGAAATCTTCCAGATTCATACGGCCGAAAGGCCCCTGGCCCCGGGCGTGGACCTCAGCGATCTGGCCAGGAGGACGGAAGGGATGAGCGGAGCCCAAATCGCTCATACCTGCCGGACGGCAGCCCTGGCCGCCATCACGGAGATCGTGAAGGGACCGGAGGAGGCCCGGTCGCAGAAACTCTCCCTTCGAGCGTCCCACTTCCACGGGGCGATCGAAGAATGGGGGAAGAAGGAGTCTCCGCCATGCTGAGGGAAGTGAGAAAAAAGAAGGCCCATGAGGATATCGTCAAACAGATCCGTTCTCTGGTGGAAAAGAAGATGTTGAAACAGGGGGAGAAGCTTCCTCCCGAAAGAGACCTCTCGGAGACCTTCAAAGTCTCCCGGGCCACGGTGAGGGAAGCCATTTTTTCCCTGGAGACCATGAAGCTCGTGAGACGGCGTCAGGGGGACGGGACCTACATCACCGCCGCCCGCGGGGAAGACCTGGTGCAGCCGCTGGCTCTCTCCCTGGTCCATGAGAAGGACGACCTCATCGACATTTTTTCTTTGCGCAAGCTGATCGAGCCGGAAGTAGCCCGTCTGGCCTCGGATAACGCCCACCCGGAAGACATCCAGCACCTGGAAAGAATCCTCCGTGAGCAGGAGCGGGAGGTGAACCGGAAGAGGAGCGCGCTGCGGATCGACTCGGAATTCCATCAGGCCCTTGCCCAGACGTCCCGCAACCAGATTTTTGAACGCCTGCTCATGGCGGTCATGGATCTTCTACAGAAGACCCGGGAGCAATATTTCCAGACCGAGGAAAGGAAACGAATTTCTCTGATGGGTCACCGGGATATTCTGGGCGCCATCCGGGCGCGCGACGGGAGAAAAGCCCGGCTGGCCATGCGCCGGCATTTGGAAAGAGTGGAAAGAATTGCATTCAAGAGGGGAGGTGAAGAGAAGTCATAAGCTCTCACCCGGGTACAGGGTGAGAATGGATCGTCCGGGCCTGCCGGATCGAGGAACGGATTAACTCATGTCAAGGAGGAAGGAAGGTATGGCAAAAGTTACGGAAATAACCGTATGGACGCGGGGCGTGGTCATGGACAAGGAGGCCCGCGATGTGGCCAACGCCTTTGCCCAAGCCGCCAAAACGGAAGGAAAGTTCATTCAGTCCTTCGACAATTACGAGGACCTGCCCGACCGGGTCCTGGTCACCACCCGGAAATACGCCCGCATCAGCGATGAAGAGATCGCCATGAAGTACGAGTACGCGAACCACCATCCCGACGTGGTGGTGATCGTGGAACCCACGATCGTCAAAGGAATCAACGTGCTGAAAGGCATGCCCGAAGGGGGGCTTTTGGTTATCAATACCAGCCGCCCGATCGATTACATGCTGAAATTCATCCCCAACGCCGACGTGTTGGGAGCGATCGCCACGGTAGACGCCGATGGCATCTCCGGAGTCCGCACCGTGGATTTTTCCGGATCCGAAGGCGGGGTGGACGCAGCGGGAATCGGATCGGGTATCGCCGCCCCCATCCTGGGCGCCATGGCCCGGGTCACGAACATGGTGAAAAAGGAGAGCCTGACCAAGATCGTAAAAGATGTGGCCTCCCTGGAGCGCGGGTTCAAGGAAGTCAAACTCCAGAAATTCCGCAAGTCCCGCGCTGAATATTTCTGGGGGAGCTGAGAACATTTCCATTTTCAAGGGATCCAATGGAAAGGAGAAAAGAATGCCCATTAAAGTTCCCAAAGATCGAGAAGTCCCCTTCGGAGCCATCACTCCGGCTCCGGTCAAGCAGCAGGAACTCTTCATCACTTCGAACTGGCGTATCGTCCGGCCGGTCATCGACCATGAAAAATGCACCCGCTGCTTCACCTGTTACGCTTCCTGTCCGGATGCTTGCTGGTCGTTCAATGAGAAGGAAGAAAAAATGGAATGGAACTGGAAGTTCTGCAAGGGTTGTCAGATATGTATCTATGAGTGCCCAGCAGATGCCATAAGCGCCGCCCCGGAGCTTGATTTCGAAGACGGGGTGGTCCGCTTGGAAAAACCTTTTTAAGAAGGAGGAAGATGATGGCTCAAGAAAGAATGCTCAGCGGCTGCGCGGCGGCAGCTCAAGGGGCGAAGTTGGCCGAAGTCGAGGTCATCTGCTCATTTCCCATCCGCCCTTACACGGCGATCATGATGGAACTGGCCCGGATGGTGGCCAATGGAGAGTTGGATGCCGAGTTCATCCACGGGGAAGGAGAACACGCCCAGGTATCGGTCGTCCTGGGGGCCTCCGCCGCCGGTGCCCGAGCTTACACGGGCAGCTCGGGCGTGGGGGTAACCTATGCGTTTGAAGTCTACAGCCCGGCGGCGGGCGGCCGGTATCCCCTGCAGATGGCCATCGCCGACCGGACCCTGGATCCTCCCGGAGATTTCGGCTCGGAACACACGGATGCCATGTCCGCCCGGGACCAGGGGTGGCTGATGGGGTGGGCCTCCACTCCGCAGGAAGTGCTGGACAATACCCTGATCAATTTCCGCGTGGGGGAAGATCCGGAGATCATGCTGCCCCAGTTCGTGTGCCAGGACGGGTACTTCCTCTCTCATATCCCGGATAAAGTTGTCCTTCCGGAAATGTCCCAGGTGCGGGAGTTCCTGCCCCCGTACAAGGCTCCGCACCCCTTGAGCACGGAGTGCCCGGTTTCCCATGGCCCGCAGATTCGTCCGGACCAGGGGGCGCCCATGGATGCCCAACGGGCGGCCACGTTCCTGGAAGTCCCGCGGGTGATCGAAAAAGCGGTGGATGATTTCAACCGGATCTTCAAGCGTAATTACGACCCCTACCTGGAAAAATACAAGATGGAAGACGCCGAGGTGGCCTATTTCATCCAGGGGGCCCATGCCAATACCTGCAAAGCAGCGATCAACCAGTTGCGGAGCAAGGGGTTGAAGGCCGGGATGGTCCGGCCGCGCTGGGTCCGGCCCTGGCCGACCCAGCAGATTGCCGAAGCTTTCAGCAAGGTCAAGGCCATAGCTTCGGTGGAGACCAGCACCTCGTACGGCGGGGCGATGCGGGGCGGAAACCTGGTTCACGAATTGCGGGCCTCCCTCTACGACCTGGAGAAGCGGCCCCTGGTCACCTCTTTCATGGCCGGTCTGGGCGGAGACGTCATCCTCCTGGAGGATTTTGACTACATGGCCAAGATCCTGACCCAGATGATCCAGGAAAAGAAGACCCGCCAGCACGTGTACTGGATCGGTTTCGAAGAATAATAACCCCTTTCCAACTCAGGAGGTATTTCCTATGGCTGAAGGATTTGATTATAAAAAACAGATTTTGGAGCCGATCAAGAGCATCCGCAGCGCCCCGGCGGAAGAGATGTATCTTCCGGGCCACCGAACCTGCGCCGGATGCGGGCCGGCCCTGAACTACCGGCTGACGGCCAAGGCCGCCGGCAAGGACACGATTTTCATCGGGCCAACGGGCTGCATGTACGTGGCCAACTCCAGCTACCTCTGCACCCCCTATGCCGTTTCCTGGATCCATGCCCAGATCACCAACGGCGGGGCCGTGGCTTCCGGAATCGAGGCCGCCTATAAGATTATGGCCCGAAAGAAGAAATACACCGGCGCCTTCCCGAATGTGATCGTCATGGCGGGCGACGGAGGGTCCGTGGATATCGGCCTGCAGGCCATGTCGGCGATGATGTACCGAGCGCACGATATCCTCTTCATCTGCTACGACAACGAATCCTACGCCAATACGGGGATTCAGACTTCGCCAACCACTCCGTACGGGGCCAATACTACCTTTACGCCCCCGGGCAAGTTCATTCCGGAGGGGAAGACTCTCTTCCCCAAAGATCCTCCGCAGTTGGTCATCGGGGGACATCCGGCCGTCAAGTATGTAGCCACGACCTGCGTTTCCTACCCTGTGGACCTGATGAACAAGGTCCGAAAGGCCCTGAACGTGGATGGCCCCACTTTTCTCCACATGCTTGCCCCCTGCCCGAAAGGGTGGAAGTTTGATGAAAAACTGACCCGGGAAATGGGCCGCCTAGCAGTGGAGACCGGGATGTGGACCTTGTTCGAGTGGGAGAACGGGGCGTACAAATACTCCCATATCCCCAAGGAGTACAAGCCGGTCGGCGAGTACATGAAATTTCAGGGGCGCTTCTCGCACCTCAAACCGGAGCATATCGCCAAGATGCAGGCCTTCGTCGACGAGAAGATCCAGCGGGTCAAGGCGATCGCGGTCGAAGCGGCGGTTCCGACCCCGAAGGCAAGAGCCTGAATTTCGGCGAAAACAGAAGAAGATGGTTGGAATGCTGGCCCGGACGGAAATCCCCCGCCAACAGGGAAGGGGATTTCCCTGGGCCTACGGGTTTGGCACTTTAACCTTCTGAAAGGAGAGCGGTATGCCCAACGAAGGCATGGTTCAAACAGACATCGCCAAACAATTATACGGGCCGATCGCCGGCAATCGATGGGTTCAGCTGATCGCCGGCGTCATCGCCATGATCGTCATATCGAATTATCAGTACGCCTTCACCCTCTTCACCCCGGGGATGAGACAGCAGTTCACGGGGGTGCCCTACGCCCAGATCGCTCTGATCTTCTCCATGTTCATCCTGTTCGAAACCTGGCCGGTGCCGGTGGCCGGTTACTTCGTCGACCGGTTCGGGATCCGCAAGCTCATGATCCTGGGCTCTATCGGCATCCTGGTGGGATGGTTCCTGGGGGGCACGGTGGCGAAATCCGTCTCTGACCTGTACATCTATTACGGCGTCATCGCCGGGACGGGGGCGGGGATCATCTACATCTCCACGGTGGCCAACGCGGTCAAGTGGTTCCCGGACCGGAGGGGGCTGGCCGCCGGACTGACGGCCGCCGGGTTCGGGGGCGGGGCGGCCATCACCATCATGCCCATCGCGGCCACGATCAGCTCCATGGGCTGGGCCGGCGCCATGGCTACTTGGGGACTCGCTCAGGGGATCGTGGCCTTCATCATGGCTTTGATATTACGTCACCCGCCCAAAGGTTGGGCGCCTCCGGGGTGGGATCAAAAAGCCCTGAAAGTCACCAAGGCAGTCGCTCAGTCCAAGGTGGAGTACACTTGGACCCAGACGATTCGGAGGCCTGAGTTTTACCTTTTGTACGCCATGTTCCTCTTTGTTTGCAGCGGGGGGTTGATGACCACAGGGAATCTGTCTCAAATCGCCAAGTCTCTCAATGTGGCTGACGCGAAGATATGGGGAATGGCCATCATTCCTTTCACCGCGACCCTTACAGGAATCACGAACGCCTTCTCCAGGATCATGTGGGGATCAATCTCCGACAAGATGGGAAGAGAATATACCATGACCCTGGCCTTTGCCCTTGAAGGATTCCTCATCTTCATGATGACTCAAATCGCCGGCAACTCGATCGCCTTCGTTATCCTGTTGCCCTTTGTGTTTCTCTCCTGGGGCGAAATTTACGCCCTCTTCTCGGCCATTACGGGTGACATTTTCGGACCCAAGAACGCCTCCGCCAATTATGGGATCTTGTATACGGCCAAAGGGGCGGCCTCCATCCTGGCAGGATACGGGGCCGCGCTGCTGGCCGCGTATTTCGCCGGGTCTTTCACGGTTCCTTATTACATCGCCGCGGCCTTCGACATAACCGCCGCGATCCTGGCTTTCTTCGCCCTGCGGCCCCTGGTAAGGGGCAGAATCGCGAAGGAAGTTCCCAAGGCAGCGGAAGCCTTAAAACCGGCCTAAGGAGAGTTGAAGCCCCGGGCAGAGACAATGAATCCATTGCCTCTGCCCGGGCAGTTTTAGGGGGTTCTTCCTGGGTGAGACGGCTGATGCCGTTCGGGATAGCCTCCCCTCTTCTTCTTTGGAGCAAGCCATGCGTATCCTGATTGCCGGTGGTGCAGGCGATGTCGGCCGTCACCTGACCGAAGATTTTTCCAGGCGGGGAGATGAAATCAGGGTCCTCGACCGGGCGCCTAGGAGGGGAGAGATCGAAGGACCCATTCAATATGTGCAAGGTGACCTAAGCGATCGAGAATGCGTTCAGGATGCGCTCAAGGGATGCGAAGCAGTCATCCATTTGGCCTGGAGCTTTTCCGATGATCCCCAGGTGGTAATGGGCGAAGATATTCGGGGCCATTTGAACCTCCTGGAGGCCGCTTCTGCCGGGGGAATCAAAAGCTTTGTCTATGCGAGCACGGCCACTGTTTATGGGAGGGCCGCGCAGCACCCGGTGACCGAGAACCACCCTTGTTTGATTGTGGAGGCCCGGAAGCCGATCTATGCGCTGGGCAAATACGTGTCCGAAGAGCTATGCCGGGTTTATCACCGGGAGCGCAAGCTCCCGATAACCATTTTCCGCTTCTGGTGGGCTTTTGGAGAGAGCATCGGGGGCCGGAACTTGCGGGATTTGATCGGCAAGACTTTGAAAAATCAACCAGTGGAATTAGTTCGAGGCGCCGGGGGAGCTTTCTTAAGCATGGGAGACCTGGCAAAAGCCGTAAAGATGGCGATGGCCAATCCTGCGGCTTCAGGTCAGACTTACAACTTAGGTACTTTCTTCTTGACCTGGGAGGAAATCGCCACAAGGTTGATTGCCCTGGCGGGTTCGAAGTCAAACCTTCAGTTCATCCCTTCCGAACAGTGGCGAGGCCCGGCCTTCCTGAACGAGGTCTGGGACTTGAGCTGGGAAAAAGCGGGAGAAAACCTGCAGTATGAGCCGACGGAGGTGTCAACGGCCCTTGAGAGCCAATTTATGAATGCTCTTCGGGATTGCTTGAACCTAGTCAAGCAAGGAAAAGCTTGAACCTCCAACTTCCGAAGTGCGGATCCCGAGACGGTTATTATTCTCTCCCTCAATTCGACTGTTTGTCGTTCTTTTTTGCCATTGCGAGCGATCCCGCCATGGCGGGAGAGCGTGGCAATCTCATTGATTTCCAAATTTTATGAGTTGCTTCGATCGTTCCCCTCTCTCACAATGATGTTGTGACCCAGTCTTTCCCGCCAGGGGAGAAACCTCCCGGACGATAACAGGCTATCGACATGGACCCGTGAAACGCGGATTGCCAGTGAATTCTTTCCTTGGGAATATGGGCCAGGAAACCGGATAGGGCCCCCTCCTCCATGAATTGCCGGTAGTTGCGAAAGTGCTCCCCTCCTACAACCCATTCGACCAGGTATTCGATCATCCTCGCGGCCTGCCCGGAAACCGTCGAGGGCCTGTGGTAGTCAAGGATGAAGAGCGTCCCCCGGGGGTCCAAAACCCGCAGGGCGTCTTCCAGGAGCTCCCTTCTTCGGGAAGGCGGGTTTTCATGGATGACCATCGAAAAAACCACCCCCTGAAAAGACCCCGAAGAAAAGGGAAGGCGCTCCCCCCGGCCGCGAACCAGGGCGAATGATCCCTGAGAATTCCCGCGGGATACCTGAAGCATTCCCGGGGATGGGTCCAGGCCTACAGCCCGAATCCCCTCCTTCTGCAGCATTCCCACCAGTGTCCCCGTGCCGGAACCCACGTCCAGTACGCGAGAAAGGCTGAGGTGGAGGCATTCCTGCACGATTCGTTCTTTTATGGACCGAAGCCAGGGTTCGACGATGGGATTGTAGAACCGGGAGGATCGTCCGTAGGGGTCGCTCATGGGGAATGATTCCTTTCGAATTTTCGAAAGACCCGCGCGGGCGGTCAAAATAAGAAAACTTCAAATTTTCCAAGGAATCTTGTTTGGATTACCCGTCTCTGAAATCCCCCCCAACCCCCCTTTGATAAAGGGGGGGCAGGGGGGATTTCTGGCAGGGCCGTGGTACTAGGGAAAATCCTGGCTGCTAGGTCCGGCTTGCCAATCTGCGAAAATTCGCCAGAAGTGATTGATCACCTGTTTTTCAAACAAAGCCCAGCTGAAATATGGGAATCGAGGTAATCCAGGATTTCGTAAAGGCTCGAAAACAAGGGGTGCCCGGTGCCGGCGTTCCAGGGCTCCAGGAGACCTGCGCGGAGGATTCCGGCGTGGGCCGCCTTGTCCAGGGTGACCGGACTATCATCAACGATGGCCAGGCAGCTGTCAAAGAGCAGGGATTTGTCGCTCATTAGGTGTACTTCATCATAGGGGAGCTGGTGCTTGTCCAGCCATCGGACGGTGGGGTCGTACGTCCCTTTCTCCCGGTGGCTGGCGATAAGGATATAATATCCCCTGCCCTTCAGTGCATCCAAAAAGGGTTTTGCTTCCGGGTAAGGAGGATAGATGTCCTGATGGTCGTGGACGATTTTTAGCGCCCGGAACAGGTCCCTCAGGGAAAGATGTCCCTCCCAGAAATCCCAGTGGTTCCATCGCGACGGAGGGGGCATGCTCGGGTTGAAGGTTTTCAGCTGTTCCCATAGCACGGGGGACAGGTCCCAGAGGGTGTTGTCTATATCGACGATGATTTTTTTCATTTCTCTCCCAACCAGATTGAGCCGGAATCAAAAAGAAAATGTATGGGCGGCCCCCTGTGGCCGCCCACAAAAAAAGCAACCGCAGATGATTGCCCCTGCACGATAGTTCCCATAGTATGCAGTAGGGGCGGGTTTCAAACCCGCCCCTATCAGCTTTATCCAATTCTCTCACTGGGGAAAAAAAGGAGTTATGATTCTCCGCATCCCTATCAAAATCATTGAAATATTTTAGCCGCTCGATAATGGTCTGGATTTTCTGTAAGTAGATAAAAATACTGGGCAAAAGCCACCATTGTCTACTCCAGCTAATTCTATCTGTTCCGGGATCCGACTTCTGAACAAGCTTCCTCGGCGTTCAAAGGATACACTCCTATTCCTTATCCTCAATTGCCAGAGCCCGAATAGGAAAAGATTCCAGGCCGCCCATTTTCGCCGGGAAACCGAAGAACAGGAATCTCGACTTCTTCAGCTCTCCCAGATTGGCCAACCCCTCAATGATGGGAATGCCGTTAGAAAGCATCAGATCATGAGCGAAGTATTTATTCAAATCCGGAGGACGATTGATGAGCGGATTTTCAGGGAACACCGTGTCATCCACTCCCACCATCTTGATCTTCTTTTGCAGGAGATATTCCACACCTTCTTTTACCATATAACAACGATCCGCTCCCTGATACCGGCATCTTCCGATCAGAACAATGTCATTTTCTTTAATCTCAAATTTTTCCAGGACCTCTTTTCCAATCGGAGTTTTGGCGGGCAGGTTCTTGCAGTCGACCAAAACCCCCATTCCGAAAAATTTGGTTAGGGCTAACTCGCTAATGTCTTCCCCTTTCTTCCCTGGATGCCGCACGGGGACAAAGTGAGATGGAGCCTCTATATGGGTGGAGATATGACTCTCCATATCGATGTAGTGCATCAGCTCTCCCGGCGGAAAGGTAAACATTTTGATTTCATACTTGCGTTTTCCCGTATCGAGGGGACCCTCCGCTTTTCCCGGTGAAACCTTCTTGGAAAGGTCAACGATGTGCCCTCGGACCAAATATTTCGCCACGTCATCAATGGTCATGAAAGCCTCCTTTATTTGTCATTTCTCCTCGATAGCGGGAGTATATTGGAAAAGGGATGGGGAGGCAAGGGGAATCATGGGAGAACCCTTCAGATCAGGGTGTTTTGCATGCCTAGTCCGCTTTCCATAAGGCATTAGGAAATGGTCAAAAATTTCTTGACCTTGCTCCCTCAAATTCATATAATCCCAACCGGATCAACTAGTCGGCATTCCTGTCCTTATCCATCAACCCTAGCCTTGACTCTTTCCCGGTGGCCAGGAGGTTGAATGGTTTGGTAACTTGGATAGACCCCATTTCTGAGGAAGAGATGGGGTTTTTTATTTGGAAAAGAACAAAACGGGACCCGCAAATCCATAGAAAAGGAGACGAAAGAATGAATCGTCGAGACTTTCTTAAAGCTGGTTCGGCAATATTGGGAGCGGCAGCAGTAGGCAAGGCGTTGATTAATCCGAAGGAGGTAAAGGCAGCAATGGGACGTACCGAGAAAATTAAAATTACCGATGTTCGCACCAAGATGGTTGCGGTTCCCTTCGCCCGATTTGGGGAGTTTAGACCTGTAACGATGTGGTATATGACCCGCCATGCAAGCATTCACTGTATCACCTACATCGATACTGACGCCGGGATCACCGGGGTCGGGACTCAGGGCGATCAGCAGGTAATCATGAATGTTATAAGGCCCAAACTCATCGGCAAGGATCCTTTTGATATCGAAAAGATTGAGAATGAGGAATTGGGAGGACCGGGCCTCGGCGGGAGATGGCGGTTGTTCTCGACCGATACTATGGCGGCAATAGACGGGGCCCTATGGGATATCATCGGGAGAACCTGTAATCAACCCCTCTATAGATTGTGGGGAGGAAAGGTGAACGAGCCCATTCATCTCCGGTATTGGCTTGATTGCCAGAGTCCTGAAAAGCAGGTGGAAGAAGCTAAGAAAGCCGTTGCCCGAGGCTGGAAGGCCTTTAAAGTAAAGCTGGGGACAGACCCGGAAACGGACATTGAGAGGATGAAAGCGTTGAGAGAGGGACTAGGAGATAAAATTGAACTTTGTTTTGACATTAACGGGGGTTACCCCCTCAATGTAGCCATTAATACGCTAAAGAAAATGGCTAAATATAACCCAGCGGCCATTGAAGACCCAGTCCCCTGCATTTGGCCTTATGACGCTGGTGCATTGGATAATATGGCTGATATTAGGAGGATAACGGGAATTCCGATTGAGGCCCACAGCCATGGCCCTAACTGTGAAGAGTTCGTAATTGAACTCGTGAAGAAGCGAGCGGCAGATACCCTCCACCTGAACACTTCTTTCGTAGGCTCCATTTTAGAGTGTCGCCGTCTCTGTGCCATAGCTGAAGCAGGAGGCCTTACCGTAACCGGTCAAAGCAGTGCGTCCGAGCTGGGCCCCAGAAACGCCCTATTACTCCATCTTTATACGGCCGAAAGATCTTTTCAGGGTACAAATGACAACTCCACTCATTTCCTTGAACCCCCATCCGGCGACATCATTAAGAATGAGTTCCGGGTTGAGAATGGGACTTTGAAGGTTCCTGAGGGACCAGGCTTAGGGGTCGAACTGGATGAGGAAAAGGTAGCCAAATATAACGAGGTTTACAGGTCTTCGGAAAAATATCGAAAACACGAGCCAGGTTTAGGAAGAAAAAATTCCTATCTCTGGCATTAAAGCAATCAGGGTTTTGGTCATTAATAAGCATCGCCAAAATGCCGTAAGCACATTTGAAACATTTGTGAAAGCCACTATAGAGAACGAAACTAAAAGCGCTGTGCTTCTGCAGGCAACTCAGTGTATATTCTCGCAACAGAGCAGTGGATACATTGCAGAGGAAAGCGATTCATCAATCAACCCTCAATGGATGGAGATTATCAAGGGAATTTTCAACATTCCAAAATACAAAAGACTACATTGAGAGGGAAATAGCCGGTCCAAATTTCAGACTCCGGAGGCCTCCATGGGCAAACTTGAATCCACCATCAAATCTGAAATCCAACGCTTGGCCAAAAGAGAAATCCGATCTACCTTTATTCCTCTCCGCAGAGAAGTTGGAGCCATAAGACTCAAGCTATCTGGGCTCTCCAGAGGTATCACTTCTTTGAACAGGATGACCAAAGAGCTGCATCTGGAGGAAGCCAGGCCGAAGCTGGAAGCCACCCCAGAGGAAGTCAAAGTATCTCGCCTTACCCCTGACCGGATTCGGGGACTCAGGAAAAAGCTGGGCATATCCATGAGAGAGTTGGGCACCCTTACGGGGACAAGCTTAAGTGCGATCCTATCCTGGGAGAAAGGGAAATTTAAGCCCAGAGGAGAGAAGAAAGGTGCTCTGGTGGCTCTGAGGAAGTTGAGAAAGCGGGAAGTTAG
>DASPRR010000585.1:0-5298 GCA_035624375.1 Thermodesulfobacteriota bacterium
CTCGTATCCGTCCAGACAGGTCACGACCGAAGCGGTTTCTCCCGGGATCCTCATCAGGATGGAGGTCGTAGACCCGCCATACATGGCGCCGTAGTAGATTCCTGCCAACAGCACGATGGCCGTCGTCGGGGACAGACCGAAGGTCAAAGGCAGAAGCAGACTAATCCCGGCCAAAGGCCCAAGTCCCGGCAGAACTCCGACCAGCGTTCCCACGACGCATCCCAGCACGGCGTAGACGAGAACATTGGGGGACATGGTGACCGACAGGCCGAGGATCAGATCATTCAGGATACCGGTCATGATCAGAACCCCAGCCATCCGTCTGGAAGGTTCACGTAGAGAAGCTTGGCGAAGAGAAAATACAGGCCGCTCGACAAGACCAGCGAGATAATGAACGACTGGACGAGCGGCCTGCTTTCGACGAAGCGGAGCAAGATGAACGTGCCGACCAGCAGGCTCAGTATGAATCCCGCGCGCTCAAAGGCAAAGATGATCAGCCCGAACACGATCATAATCAAGAGCGGTCGCGGCACTTTCCTGGATTCATCCGGCTGATCCTGGGGCTCGGCCTCCGGGCTGATGGCACCTTCTGCCTTCGCCGGCTCTGGGCTGACGATGTCGACAATGGCCAGCACCAGGGTTCCGCACCCGAGCAGCAGCGGAACCAGGCCGGCCGCCGGGGTCAGGAGGGTTCCCATCGGCATTTTCAACGAGCCGTAGATAAAAATGAGCGCGACAGCAGCGATGACAATGGCCACCAGCCTCGCATAAATCGGAGGCATCGACATCATTCAACCTTCCCGATGCGCTTGATTGCGGTCTCGATGCGCTCGGCGTCCGTCATCCAGAATTGGCGGAAATCCGGCGCGTCCATGTACTCCACCGGCAAGCCGGCGTTCTGCATGTGCTTCAGGAACTCGGGATCGCGAACCGCCTGGGCTACACCCGCCCGAATTTTATCGGCGATCGGGATGGGCAGTTTCGCCGGTCCGAAAAGGCCGCACCAGAGATAGAATTCGGCGTCCCTGTAGCCGAGATCATACACCGTCCGCACCTCCGGCATAAGGGCAATGCGCTTCGCGCCCGTGCTCAAAAGCGGTCGAATTTCGCCGCTCTTGATTTGCGGGGCCACCACGGCTGGCGAAAACACGGTCACCTGGACGTGCCCGCCCAGGAGTGCCGTCATCATTGGCCCGCCGCCTGTATAGGCGACGTGTTTAAGCTTGATGCCGGCGGCGTGGGCGAGCATCTCGACCGGGACGTGAATCGCGCCATACGCTCCGGATGACGAATAAGCAATCGTCCCGGGCGCCTGACGTGCCGCGGCGACGAATTCTTCAAACGTCTTCCAGGGCGAATCGGCCCGCACGATAACGATCAGCGGATCGGCCACGATCAGCGCCAGCGGCATGAACTGGGACTTGTCGAAGCTGGGGGGCCGGCCGAAGATCGCGTCCGCTGCGGGGATCGTCGAGATGCTGGCGTGGGTGAATAGAAGCGTGTAACCGTCCGGCCGGGCGTTCGCCCCGGCGATCATCCCGACGCCCCCACTGGCTCCCGGGCGATTGGAAACCACCATGGGCTGCTTCCACACCCGTTCGAGCCCCGCGGCAACCGGACGCGCCGTGAAATCAACCAGGCCGCCTGGCGGAAACGGAACAATGAAGGTAACCGGTTTTGTTGGAAAATCCTGCGCAGGGGCAGGGGCAGTCCCCAGGCCCAGAATCGCCAGCCCGAGAAGCAGCGATTTCAGAAGGCTCCGCATTTTCGTTCCTCCTCCTCCATTCTGGACGACAGGTTTTTCCCCGCGTTTGGGTACAGGCGGCGTCGTCTTTTCCGGCCGTTGAAGATCAGACCACCCGTTTATACCACCAGCGGCAGAGTGAAAGCAATCCCGCGCGTTGCGGGATTGGCAAGAACAAGAAATGCTATTCCCCCGGCCAGCGTGGGGGCAATTCATGAATCGCCCCTACAGGAGCCTCCCCGGATTACTTCGTAAAGATGTGGATGGAACAGGCCCCGTGATCCAGGCCGTAGATGCCGCCTCCTGTGCAGTGGGTGAGGCCTACCTTGGCGTTCTTCACCTGCCGCGCGCCGGCTTGCCCGCGGAGCTGCCAGACGATCTCCGTTGTCTGGGCCAGTCCGGTGGCTCCGGTGGGATGGCCTTTGGAGATGAGGCCTCCGCTGGGATTCACCGGAATCCGTCCGCCGATCTCCGTTGCCCCCTCGTCGAGCAACTTGGGAGCCTCCCCCCGGCCGCAGAAGCCCAAGGCCTCGTAATAGAGCAGTTCCGCGATGCTGAAGGCGTCATGGACTTCCGCCAGGCTAACCTCCTTAGGCCCGATCCCAGCCATTTCGTAAGCCAGCTTGGAGGCCCGGACGGTGATCTCGGGAGTGGTCATGTCCCGGAAGCTGTTGTCGAACCTGCCGGAGACCAGGATGGAACCTTTGATCAGAATGGGCTGGCGCGTGTATTGACGCGCTTTGTCCGCGCTGCAGAGCACTGCGGCGGCGGACCCATCCCCCATGGGGCAGCACTGGAAAAGAGTAAGCGGGTCGGCCACCATCCGGGAATTCAGCACCTCCTCTACCGTGGTCTCCTTGCGGAATTGGGCCTGGGGATTCTTGGTAGCGCACCGCCGGCTCTTCACCACCACCTTGGCCAGGTGCTCCGGGGTGGCTCCGAACTCGTGCATGTACCGGCGGGCGCGCATGGCATAGAGGGCCGGCATCACCATTCCCCCGCTGACCTCCAAGTCCTCCCTTTCCAGGGGGAGGGTTCCGCCGCCCAGGGCGGAAAGCTTTTCCGATCCCACGGCAATGACCATGTCGTACAGCCCGCTGGCAATGGACAGCCAGGCCTCCCGCATGGCGCTCGAACCGCTGGAACAGGCATTCTCCATGTTGTTAATGGGCATCCCGCTCATGCCCAGGTCCTTGAAGATGCGCTGGCCGAGGAGCGCACCCCCGAGCGAGGTGCCCGAATAGGCGGCCTGAATCTCCTTGGGGGGAACCCCCGCATCCTTGAGAGCGGCTATGACCGCCTCCCGCCCCATGCTGGAAAGCATTCGATCGGGAAATTTTCCGATGTTAGTCATCCCCACGCCAATGATAGCTACGTCCCTCATCATAGGTCTCCTTTCCTCTTTGCGAGGTGCGGTCACATGGGCCTGAATTTATAGCTCATCACTTCATTGCCCTGCTCATCGACGGCAATCCGGCCGAGCTCTGCCTGAACCGTCATACCGATCTTGACCTGGGAGGGGTCGGTGGTAGTCAGCTGCCCGAGCACTCTGACCCCTTCAGGAAAGTCCACATACCCCAGGGCGTAGGGGGGAAGGAATCTCTTGGGGGCCACCTGCACAATGGAATAGGTATATAGCTTCCCCCGACTGGCAAGCTTGGACTTCTCCATCTTGTGCTCGAGTCCTTCGGGAAAGCATTTGGGGCAAACCTCCCTTGGAGGAAAATAGTCTCGCCGGCATTGATTGCAGCGGCTGCCGATCAGATGCAGGCCGTCTGCTTCCGTAGTCCAGTACCCTTCGTCGGGGAAGAATACGGGCTTTTTTTCTTGGGGTGCTTCCATGAGAAATATACCTCCTCTCTTCGCTTTTGCATCTTTGAGCAGGGATGATCGGTGGTCTCTTAGACCATCTTCTCTTTCCGCAAAAATTCGATCTGCTCCTGGGAATATCCCAGGACCTGCTGAAGGACTTGACCAGTATGCTGGCCCAGGGTTGGGGCCCCTTCAAAGACCTCTTCGCCGATCGCGGACATCTTGATTGGGTTTCCCAGCATCTGGACCTCTTCTCCCAAGTGCTTGACCGGGACCACCATCTTGCGGGCCAATATGGATGGGTTGTTCAGGGCCTGGGCGAGGTTGTTGACCGGTCCGACCGGCACATCCCCCTGGATCAGCAGTTCCACCCATTCGTCCCGGTCCTTCTCCCGGAACTTTTTCTCCAGGATCTCATCTACCACCTCCCGGTTCTTCAGCCTGGCGCCCATAGAATTTACCCGGGCGTCCTTGGCCACTTCCTCGATCCCCATGACCCGGCAGAGGTTCTGGAAGAATTTGTCCTGGGCCGAATCGATAGCCAGGTATTTTCCGTCTTTGGCCTCATAGGCCCGGATGGGAACCTGGGAGACATGGCCGGACCCGATGGGCCCGGGAACCTCCTTCTCCAGGAAATAGTACTGGGCCCGGTAGGTCATGAGCGAAAGAAGTCCGTCGACCATGGAGATGTCGAGCCTCTGCCCTTGACCCGTCACCTGACGGTAGTAAAGGGCGCCCAGGACGGCCATGACGGCGAACATAGCCCCACTCAGGTCTCCCATGGGAATTCCCATGCGGACCGGGGGCCGCCCCGGCTCCCCAGTGAAGCTCATGACCCCGGAATAAGCCTGGATCAGGAGGTCCAGGGCGGGCCGGTCTTTGTACGGGCTGTCGGAGCCGAACCCGGTAACCGAACAGGAGATGATCCGGGGGTTGATCTTCTTCAGGGTTGGGTAATCGATTTTGAATTTTTCCAGCATGCCTGACCGAAAGTTGTCGTAAACCACGTCGGAAACCTTCACCAAGTCGTAGAAGATTTCGGCGGCCTTTGGGTTGCGGAAATTCAGAGTGACGGACTTCTTGTTCCGGTTCAGGCTCAGATAGTAAGCGCTCTCCCCTTTATGGGTATACTGGCGGATGTTCCGGCTGAGGTCTCCGCCATCTGGGTTTTCGATTTTGATAATCTCGGCGCCCAGGTCTCCGAGGACGAGGGTCCCGTAAGGCCCGGCAATGTACTGGGAAAGGTCCAGGATACGGACCCCTTTCAGTATTTCAGCCATAGCGACCTCCTTGGAAAGGAATGTTTAGGTAGAACCGCATGAATTCGATCCCTTTGGGTAACATGAGAAGAAAGCCCGTCTTTCAGGCAGGAGACGGCGAAATTCCCTGAAGCGTCCATTTTCCGGCTCAGGCCTTTCCGGGGAGCGTTTTTTTAAAAAGCTCGGGGAAGTCCGATGACTCATCGAAAGGGTGCTCGATCAGCGCCCGACCGGCCTCCTCGATAATCGTCCGGGCAATTTTCTCGGCTTTTTCTTCATCTCGCCTCTGAATGGCCTCCATGAGCCGCTGGTGATAGGAGCTCGATTTCGGCATCCTTCCCGGGAGGCTCATGGAGGCATACCGGAAACGGTGCGTCTGCTTCCCGAAATTCTCCAGGATTTGGTGCAATCTTTGATTCCCCCCCACTCGGGAAAGGAGGCGATGAAATTTCAAGTTCAAAGAAAAATAGGACCTCAGGTCGT
>DASPRR010000590.1:0-2378 GCA_035624375.1 Thermodesulfobacteriota bacterium
TCAACGCCCTGGGCGGGGCCACGGTGGCCGGGAAGAAGTACAAGGTCCAGATCGTCAGCATGGATGACCAATTCCAGACCGCTCTCACGGTTAATAACGCCAAACGCTTGGTGCATCAAGAGGGGGCCCGGATGGTCTACAACCCTTCCAGCGGGGGGATCTTTGGATTGATGGCCATCAACGAGAAGGAAAATTTCATCGTCGGCGCTTATACCACCAACCAGAAATGCATCACCGCCGGGAATAAACTCATCTTCCGGGGACCGCCTTCCATGCTCGTCTATGTGCGCAACTGGGCGGACCGGGCCATGGCCAAGGGGTATAAGAAATGCGCCATGATGCCCGACGCCTACGACTACGGGAAGCTTTGGAGCGGATTGTTCGAGACCTACTGGAAGGAAAAAGGCGGCACGATCACCACCAACATCCCCGTGGACTTCATGAAGGTCACCGATTTTTATCCTTTGCTGACCAAGGCCCTGGCCACCCAGCCGGATGTGATCCTGATCGGCTCATCCTCGGAGCCGGATGCCATGCAGATTCAACAGGCCCGGGAGCTGGGGTTCAAGGGGGGCTTCATCATCATCGAGAGGGGAAAGCTGGAAGAAATGGAGCGGATCGTGACCAAGATGGACGCCCTGAATGGATGCATCGGGGTGGCTCCCTTCCTCATGTACCCCGGGGAGAACATCAAGAAGCTGGCGGATAAGTTCTACAAGAAGTACGGGAAGGATAAGATCATCACCCATGAAACCGGCATCGCCTACGCCAACGGCCTAGGCTATGCGGGGAGCGTCATGGTCGCCGGGAGCACCACCGACCCGCAGAAGATCATGAAGGCCATGCTGAGCGGCGAGCAGTTCAAAATTCCCTTCATGAAGGACAACGACCCATACTACACCGACTACATCTACCCGAACGGGGCCATCAAGGGAAAGATCTTCGGGGTGGAAATGGCGGACGGCAAGTACGGCGCGCCTTTCCCGGTGGTGTCTCCGGACTGGGTGTATACGAAAGAATATTAATAAGGGATCGGTGTCAGTGTCTAGGGTCAGTGTAGAAGGAAAAAATTTCTTTTCTTTTACTGACCCTAATCACTGACACTGACACCTTGAGGTTTTTCTTGGGCATCTTCCTCCAGACCATCATCAACGGGATCATGCTGGGCTCTATCTATGCTCTGGTAGCCCTGGGGTTGACCCTGATCTATGGCATCCTCGAGATTCCCAATTTCGCCCACGGCGCCCTTTACATGGTGGGCGCCTACATCTCTTTTCTGGTCATCACCTCCCTGGGAATCCCTTACTGGATCGCGCTGGTTCTCTCGGCCGCCTTCCTTTTTTTTGTGGGCATGTTCGTGGAGAGAGTGGTCTACCGCCCTCTCTACGCGCAGCCGGTCATCAACTCTTTCATCGCCGCGGTGGGACTCATCCTGATCCTGGAGAATGGGGCTCTGGCCCTCTGGGGGCCCCAGTTTCGGAGGTTTCCCCGGGCGACGGCCCAGGTCTTCCAGGTTCTGGGCGTCACCATTACCTCGCAGCGCATCCTGGTGATCGTCCTGACGGTCCTGCTCATCTTGGCGACCCATCTCTTCATCAAGCGGACCCGCTGGGGGGCGGCCATCGAGGCCACTTCGCAGAACCGAGATGGGGCCCAACTGATGGGCATCAACGTCAGCCTGGTGGGGGGGATTACCTTCGGGATCGGGACGGCGCTGGCGGCCGTGGCCGCGAGCCTGATCGCTCCGATCCTCTTGATCTATCCCACCATGGGAGGACCGGTTATCGGCATGGCTTTCGTCATCATCATCCTCGGCGGAATGGGAAGCTTCTTTGGAGCCGTGGTGGGCGGATACCTCATCGGACTGGCGGAGACCCTTTTCTCTTCCTATGTCACGACGAATTACGTGGAGGCGCTCATCTTCGGGATTCTCGTCTTCGTCCTGGCGGTCAAACCGACGGGATTGTTCGGAAAGGCGCATTAAAAGACTCCAGTTTCAAGTATCGGGTCTCGAGTTTCAACTTATAGACCCGAAACCCGAGACTTGAAACCCGAAACTCATTTCATGGCTAAGAAATTCTACTACCTCCTCCTGACCGCTCTTTTGATACTAGCTCCACTAGTAATCACCGGGCAGTACCCCCAGCACATCATGGTCATGTGCGGAATCTGGGTCATCGCTTCCCTGGCTCTCAACCTCCTCCTGGGATACACGGGGCAACTCAACCTGGCCCACGGAACTTTCTTCGGGATCGGCGCCTACGCCACGGCGCTCTTAGTGCAAAAGTTGGGTTTTTCCTTCTGGCTGGCCCTCCCCCTCGGCTGCGCGATTACCGCCTTCATGGGATTCCTGACCGGGCTGCCCACCCTCCGGACAA
>DASPRR010000312.1:0-3202 GCA_035624375.1 Thermodesulfobacteriota bacterium
AGAAAATCCTAACGCTCAGGTTCGAGAGGCCATTCGTCTTCTGGGGGGAATTCAGCGGTTTGTGCACGGGGGAGACCGGGTTGTCCTCCTTCCGAACCCCCAAGGAACCGGGCGGGGGGTCACCACCAACCCGGATATGGTGGCGGAAACCATACGGCTTTGTCTGGCGGCCGGCGCCTCTTCGGTGAGCGTATCTTCCTGCCACGGCCAGGAAGACTGGCGCGGGACCGGCATCATCGAGAAGGTCGAGGCCTCAGGGGGACGGATGAAATATCCGGATTCGGACCGTGACTGGGCAGCCGTCGCCATTCCCAATGCCCAGGCCCGGAAAGAAGTGAAGGTGATACGGGATGCCCTACAGGCTGATGTTCTCATCAACATGCCCATCTTCAAACAACATAACTACACGCGGATCACGGGCTGCCTCAAGAATCTGATGGGGACGAATGACGACAACTGGTCCTTTCATAAGGGGGATCTTTACCTGCACCAGGCCATTGTCGACCTGGCTTCGCTCTTTTCCCCCGCCCTTTGCTTGGTCGATGCCACGACCATTCTCACGCAAGGGGGGCCCTTTGGCCCCGGAAGAGTGATCCATCCGAAAAAGGTATACGCCGGCAAAGACATGGTCGGACTGGACGCCTTGTGCTGCGGCATGTTGGGGGTAAAGCCCCAGGAGGTCCTCCATATCAAGCTGGCTCATGAATCCGGGCTGGGGAAGATGGACCTGGAGGGAAGGGTGATCAGGAAAACGGCGGCGGTTTCTCTCCAGGAGAATAGCGACACAATCCCAGGGCGCACCGGGTGATAGCAGCCCACTTTCCTAGGAAACTTTTGCCCTTCAGTCGAATTTAACGAGTGTAGCTATACACCCTAAGCAAGGGGACTTTCCCAGGTCTAACCTTTAATCCTTTGGCATCCTTTCTGGCTTATGGTACAATCCCCCTGAATATTTCTGCCAATTCTTTTTTTCCCCTGCGGAGGATTCCGTTGGCTACCCTTCTCTGCATTGGAGCCGGTCATGTGGGCGGGCCCACGATGGCGGTGATCGCCCGGAAATGTCCCGAGCATCGCGTGGTCGTGGCGGATATCAATGCCGCAAAAATCTCCGCCTGGCAATCCGAACGTTTACCCATATACGAACCTGGTTTGCAGGAAGTGGTCTTTTCCTGCCGGGGCAAGAACCTCTTCTTTTCCAGCGAGGTGGAGAGGCACATTGCCGAAGCCGACATTATCTTTGTCAGCGTGAATACTCCCACGAAAAGCTTCGGCCAAGGTGCCGGAAAAGCAGCCGATCTTCAGTACTGGGAGAAAACGGCCCGGCAAATCCTGCAACACTCCCGCACCTCTAAAATCGTGGTCGAAAAGAGCACCCTTCCCGTCCGTACGGCGGAAGCCATGGAGCGGATTCTTCAATCCCAAGATCGGAGTCTTCAATTCGACGTGGTTTCGAATCCTGAATTTTTGTCGGAGGGGACGGCCATCCGGGACATGGAAAACCCCGACCGTGTGCTCATCGGCGCGCGGGATACTCCCTCCGGGGGGAAGGCGAGGCAGGCCATCGTGGACCTTTACGCCCATTGGGTCCCCCGGGAACGAATCTTAACCACCAGTTTATGGTCCAGCGAGCTTTCCAAATTGGTCGCCAATGCTTTTTTGGCACAGCGTATCTCTTCGATCAATTCCATTTCCGCCCTTTGTGAAAAAACCGAGGCGGACATCCAAGAGATTGCCCTTGCCATTGGCATGGACACTCGCATCGGTCCGCGTTTTTTGAATGCCAGCATTGGGTTTGGGGGGTCCTGCTTCAAAAAGGATATTCTAAATCTCGTGTACCTCTGCGAATATTATCATCTCACCGAAGTGGCCGAATACTGGGAACAGGTCGTTAGGATGAACGAATACCAACAGGCTCGTTTTCTTTCCCGCATTCTTTCTTCCCTGTTCAACACCGTCGCGGGAAAGAGGGTTGCTCTTTTTGGGGCGGCCTTCAAAGCTAATACCAGCGACACTCGGGAATCCCCGGCCCTCCAGGTCTGTCGGGCGCTTTTGGAGGAGCGGGCCGATGTCGTAGTGACTGACCCCCATGCTCTGGACAATGTCCGCGTGGACCTGGGAGATGATGCCCGACGGGTGACCATGGAGCCCGACCCTTATAGGGCGGCGATGAATGCCCACGCCATTGCCCTGCTGACCGAATGGACCCTCTTTTCCGAATTGGATTATGAAGCCATCTATCATTCCATGGCCAAGCCGGCTTTCTTCTTCGATGGCCGGAATATTCTGGACCACCGGAAGCTCTTTCAAATCGGATTCAATGTCCATGCCATCGGGAAGCCCTCCCTCATTCACCCGTAAAGGTTCCCTTATGCCCATCCTCGAAGGTCTACATATAACCCGTCCCACTCTCCTGTTGGATAAAAACCGGATGATCCGAGTGGAAAAGGGCAAGGATCCCATCGGCAGGGCGGAGACGAACTCGGACCCAGAAGGATCTTATTAATAGAGACAGGAAGCAGTGAGTTGTGGACATTCGGAAGAAGACCATCGAAGGATTGAAGGTGGGAGACACGTTTTCCCTGACCCGCGCCTTCACGGAAAAAGAGGTTTCTCTTTTTGCGGACCTCACCCATGATTACAACCCGGTCCATTTTGAAAAACGCTTTGCCAGGGCTAAAGGCTTCAAGGGCCTCATTTGTCACGGTCTTCTTGTTGCCAGCATGATCTCCGAAATCGGAGGTCAGATCGGATGGCTCGCTTCAGAAATGAGCTTTCGTTTCAAGAAGCCGGTGTATCCGGGAGAAACAGTCCGCTGTCATTTCACCCTTACCAGAAGGAGCGAAAAGGGAAAGGCTGAGGCCGAGGCTGTTTTCCTGGCGACCGATGGAACCGTGGTTCTCGAAGCCCACCTGAAGGGAATCGTCCCCGGAGCCCAGGAAAAGGAAGTCATGAAGGCCATGGTCGCCGAAGGAGACCCAACCAATAAGCTAAAACCCTAACCCACGCACCGCCGGCCTTATTTCGTTGTTGGACAGGAATCCTTCCATTGCCGCCAAGTTTTACAGGCGCATGGCTATGGGCATTGCCCAGCGCTTGAAATACATGAACGAAGACTTCGCCGTCCTGAAAGCTTTTCTTTCCAGTGGAAAATGGAGCCCTTTTTTTTAAGTCCACAATCCGAAATCTGCAATCCGAAATCCAA
>DASPRR010000596.1:0-4472 GCA_035624375.1 Thermodesulfobacteriota bacterium
GACTGGAAGGTCACAGCCATGGTCTGGATGGACCGGGAGATCCTCGACCTCCAGCCCGGAAAGGTGGAAGATTACTTTGGCGCCGCCGTGGACATCGGCACCACCACGCTGGCCGTCTATCTCTGCAACCTGAGAACCGGCCGGGTCGTTTCCACAGGCGCGATGATGAATCCCCAGGTGGCCTGCGGGGAAGACGTCATGTCCCGGATCAGCTATGCCATGGGAAACCCGAGGGAAGGCCTGAAGCGATTGCAGGAGGCCATCATCCAGGGCTTGAACGGCCTGATCCAAAGCGCCGCCCAGGCAGCCCAGATTTCTCCCCGGGCGATCCTGGAAATGACCGTCGTGGGCAACACCGCCATGCACCATATTTTCCTGGGAATCGATCCCCATTCCTTGGGGGTTTCCCCCTTTCCGCCGGCCGTTCATCATTCTCAGAACATAAAGGCCAGGGACTTGGGATTGAAGACTCACCCCGCCGCCTACGTGCATGTTCTCCCCATCGAAGCCGGTTTCGTGGGCGCGGACAACGTGGGGGTATTGATCTCGGAAACTCCTTACCAAAAGGATGAGATGGCTTTGACCATTGACATCGGCACTAATGGAGAGCTGGTCCTGGGTAATCGGAAAAAGCTGCTCTCCTCTTCCTGTGCCACCGGGCCGGCCCTGGAAGGAGCGCACCTCCGTTTCGGCATGCGAGCAGCCACTGGCGCAATCGAAAGAGTGCGTATTAACCCGGGAACCCTGGAAGTGAGGTACAGGGTCATCGGCCAGGAGAAATGGAGCGACGAATGCAACCCGGAAGAGGTCCAGGCCCGGGGAATCTGCGGGTCCGGAATCATCGAAGTCGTGGCGGAAATGTTCCGGAGAGGGGTGGTGGAAAAGAGCGGCAGGATCAACGGAAACCTGTCCACCCCGCGCCTTCGCAAGATTGAAAAAGGCTACGAGTTTGTCATTGCCTGGGCCCGGGAGACGGCCATCGGACAGGATATTACCGTATCCACCTCCGATGTGCGGGCCGTGCAACTGGCCAAAGGCGCGTTGTACTCCGGGGCCAAGATCATGATGAAGCGGTTGGGAGTGAACCGGTTGGAGAAGGTCGTCCTGGCCGGAGGATTCGGCAGCTACGTAGACCCGGAGCGGGCCATGATCCTGGGTATGTTTCCCGATTGCGACTTGAAGGAAGTCATTTCAGTCGGCAATGCAGCCGGGGACGGGGCCCGTATAGCCTTGTTAAACCGGGATAAGCGGGAGGAGGCAGACCGGGTGGCCCGCGAAGTGGAATATATCGAACTGACAGTCTATCCCGAATTCGCCATGGAATTCGCCGAGGCCATGGCCTTCCCACACATGAAAGACCCTTTCCCTCATTTGGAAGAAATCCTAAAAAAATGATTTACAGGGGCAATTCTTGAATTACTCCCCCAGCCAACGGAGACCAAAATGGCAAAATCATTCATCCAGCTCGAAGATGGAAAGCTGGCCTATCTAGCCGGCGGCAAAGGGAAAAACCTCATGCTGCTACACAGCCTGAACATTTCTTCCGACTCCTGGGAAAAAGTCTTCGGAGGATTGACTCAGAATTTCACCGTTCATGCTCTGGATATGTTCGGCCATGGAGATTCGGAGAAACCTCCCAAAAATCTTCTCATCGAGGATTACGCCCGCAGTGTGGTCCAGTTCATGGACCGGATGAAGATCGAGAAGGCGATTGTTTGCGGGAACTCCGTTGGCGCGCTGATGGCCGTTGAATTGGGAGCAATCTATCCTCAGAGAATCGAAAAACTCGTACTCGTCGGCTGCCCGGCAAGGGATGCTTGGGAGCGGATGGAACGGCTCGCCCTTTCTGCCCTCGGCTTCGACGCCCAGGGAAATCCCCAGCCTCTTTCCCTGACCGATTTGAAAATGACCTATGCCCATCCTACCCCAGAATTGGCCGTCTGGTTCAATCAACTCCGGGGTAAGGCCGGTGTATGGGTCAAAAAGACCATGATCGCCATATCCCTCTATGATCCGTTCCCCAAGTTCCCCAAAATCAAATGCCCCACCCTGATCCTATTCGGAGACCAGGATATTCTAAAAGAGAAAGAAAAGGAGATCCTCAGGGGAATTAAGGGGGCAAAAAGCGTTATTCTCCATGACGCCGGGCACGTGCCCCAGATGGATCAGCCGGAAGCATTTTTGAAAGAGGTAAATCAATTTTTGAGGCCTTGATCCTGCGATTTTCGAGCTGAAATTTCAACCCCGCAAAAGGCAGGAGCAGATGAATTTAGATGTCCAGTCTCCGATGACCAAAAGTTAGGATATAAAAAGATTTCGTACATGCTTAGTTTGCCTATCGGGGTTCGTTAATCGGGGTTTATCGAATATTTGGTGGTTAGAATGTGGCGCTTCATTTTATCACCGACGAGTAGGGAAGTATGGGTACCCTGAAAACTGGGTTATCGATCATTCTTTTCCTGGCGGGCCTGCTGTCTTGCGCAACCCCCCATAAGGTGATGGTCATGTACGACCGTCCAGGCACTCTAAAACCCGGCGACCGGGTGATATGGGAGAATCAATTCATCGGATCAGTCGGGGACTTTCAGGCCAATCCATCTGGTAAAACAGTCGTTCCCCTGCAGGTCAAACCTGACTTCCGCCAAGCGCTGACGGATCAGAGCCGTTTCCTGATCCAGTCGGACCCGGACCGGCCCGGAAATCAATCGATCAAAATGGTCCTATTGGCCTCGGGCGGAAAGCCCCTTCCTGATGGCGCAGTGATGGAGGGAAGCACCACATTTTCTTATCTGACCGAAAAGGGATCCCGCGATGCACAGGCGTTTCCCAAGTTCTTGCAGGATGGTCTGGACCGCTTGGTCAAAGAGATGGACCGTCTTTCTGACAGGGAATGGCAGAAAGAATTGGAGCGCCAGATCGACGCTTGGAGGCGGGAACTCGAGAAGTCGAGCGAGGAAACCCGGCGTTATTTCCAGAGAGAGGTCTTCCCTAGACTCGAGAAGTCTATTCAGGATTTCCTGCAGCGGCTGAAGGAGTTGGGCAGAGAACTGGACGGGAAACCTCTGGAAGATAAACTGGAGAAATTGAAAGGTACCTTACAATCTTGATCTATGGGAGAAGATTGATGCGGGCAGGTCTATGTTTTTTTCTTGTCGGGTGGCGTCCCGATCCTCGGTAAGTTCTGTTAGGCCCTTTCTAAGAAAAAATCAGTCCAAATCGGAATCAGCCCAAGGAGGATGTCGATAGACAATTTGTCTCTCTAACTCTGAACTCTCACGAAGACCTCGGGAAGGCAAGCACCTCTTGAATGCTGGGAACATCGCAGAAGAGCATGGCCAACCGGTCCACTCCCAGAGCGATGCCGGCAGAAGGAGGCATGCGGGAAAGAGCAGTGAGAAGTTCTTCATCGATGGGATAAAGGGGTTTTCCCAGGACCGCCCGAAGCCGCTGCTCGGATTCAAAGCGCTTCCGCTGTTCAACCGGGTCGACCAGTTCGGAAAAGGCGTTGGCCAATTCCAGCCCGGCAATGTAGAGTTCGAACCGTTCGGCCCACAAGAGATTGTGCGGGCTTACGCGGGCCAGAGCGGCCATGCTGGCGGGGTAATCATAAAGGATCGTCGGCTTGGGGCTTCCCAGATGGGGTTCCACTGCTTCCAGAAAAATCTTGAAGAAAACCTCATCGAACGAATAATAGGCACCGGGCTCAAAAAGGAATCCCCTGGCCCTCGCCTCTTCCAGGAGAGACTCTCCGTCGCGATTCTTCTGGATATCGACCTTCCCGTAGAGCTGCATGGCAGCAGCCACGCTCAGGCGTTCCGCCGGGGGGGTCAGGTCGATCTTTTTCCCCTGGTAGGTCAATTCCGATCCATTCAGAATTTCCCGGGATAGAAAATCGAGCAGGCCCTCGCAATCCTTCATGATCTTCCGGTAATCCACGCTGGCCCGGTACCATTCCAACATGGTGAACTCGACCTGGTGGGTTCGGCTGACCTCTTCGTCCCGGAAGACCCTGCAAATTTGGAAGACCTTATCCCACCCCTGACCCAGTAGCTTTTTCATGCAATACTCGGGGGAAGTATGCAGGTATATTTTCCTCTTTTCCTCATCCGGGGACTGGAAATTCACTTCCAGGGCCACTAGGTGCGGCTCCATGCCGGGTGAGGGTACCAGATAAGGGGTTTCGACTTCCACGAAATCTTCCCGGAGGAAATACTGACGGATCCCTTGGATCATCTTTCCCCGTCGGAGGAGATTATTTCTGCGCTTTTCGTCCATATGCTTCTGCTTCACCCACCCATAAATTAGAAGGGAATTACCCCCCAGCGAGCTGGGCCAGAATTCACTCCGCACCGCGCTTTTCAGTCATTAGAAGCTTCCCGGTTGATCGAATCCCTTTCCGATTACCTCTTGGGTTTCATTAATAATTATAAATGCCTTGGGATCAATGGTTATGACCAGGTCTTTCAGCTTAG
>DASPRR010000598.1:0-11278 GCA_035624375.1 Thermodesulfobacteriota bacterium
GAGGCGAGTGAAACGGAATATTGGCTGGATCTTGTGATTCGATTAGGATGGATTTCAGGGGATGAAATAAAAGGGGTATATGAAGAATGCGGTGAGTTACTCGCCATTTTCACCGCCATTGGCAAAAAATGTAAATAATGGGAACTCCTTTTTTTTCTTTCTTGACTCCAGGGATTTAGAACTTCGTGGTGCTTGTGTTTCTAGGCACTTCGCACATCGAACTCTAGGCACTCTAGGCACTCCGAACTCTAGGCACTTTTAAGAGGTCCCCTTTGACCCCACAAACTTATTCCACGGTCCGCGGCTTTTTCCTTACCTCGGCCTCCTGGTTCATCGTGGCCACGCTGGCGGGCTTTACCGGAGCCATTTCCATGGTGGCGCCGGACTTCCTCCAAGGGATTCCCTGGCTGGTCTTTGGAAGGGTCCGCCCAATCCATACCAACCTGATGATTTTCGGTTTCGTGGGGGCTGCGCTTCTGGGAGGGGTCCACTACTTCGTCCCCTCTCTGGTCCGGGCCCCCCTGTACAGCGAAAAGCTGGGACGGGCGACGCTCTGGGTCTACAACCTGGCCATGGCTTCCGGTTCGATCACCCTATCCCTGGGCTACACCCAGAGCCGCGAGTATGCCGAGTGGGTCTGGCCGGTTGATATCTTGGTTGTTTTGTCCCTGGCCATGATCTTCTATAACCTTCTCCGGACCGTTCTTCTCCGGGAGGAGAAGCTCCTCTACGTCTCGGTGTGGTATGCCCTCGCCGCCCTGGTTTTCACCTCGCTCATCTACTTCACCGGAAATGCTATGTGGAACCCTTCCACCGGTGCCATCACCGGCATGCCCGACGCCATCTTGGCCTGGTTTTACGGGCACGGCATCGTGGGGCTCTTCCTCACGCCCCTCGCCGTGGGCGTGGCCTACTACGTCATTCCCATCGTCAGCCGGGCCCCCCTCTTCAGCCATGCCCTGTCCCTCGTCGGATTCTGGTCGATCCTCATGTTCTACCCCCACATCGGCACCCATCATCTCCTCCAGACCCCGGCGCCCACGTGGCTGAAGATCGTCGCCATCACCGGCAGTATCGGCATGCTCATCCCCGTCCAGACCGTCCTCTTCAACCTCTGGCTGACCATTCGCGGCCGCCTGGGAAACATTCATTCCGACGTGGGGGGAAAGTTCGTCTTCGCCGGCCTGGTGTGGTACATGCTCGTCTGCCTCCAGGGGCCCCTCCAGTCCTTGCCGCAGGTGCAGCGGCTGACTCACCTGAACAACTGGGTGGTGGCCCACTCGCACATCGCCGTCCTGGGGTTCTCAGGCTTCATCGGTCTTGGAGCCGTTTACTTCACCCTCCCCCGGGTCACCGGCCGCCCCCTCTACAGTTCAAGGCTGGCGGACATCCAATACTGGCTGATCCTCATCGGGCTCGCCGGCTTCTTCGTGGTCCTCACCATCGCCGGCCTGATTCAGGGGAGCGGCTGGCTGAACGGGCAGGTGGTTTACGTCATCCTGCCTCAGGTCTACCTGTACTTTGTCCTGCGTGCCGCCCTGGGCATTCTCATCATCGGCGGGGCGGTGATCGGTTTTTATAACATCGTGAGAAGCCTGTACGGAACCCGGGCGAGCGAGGAACCTTCCGAATGAATATGAACCTGCGCCTGCTCCTAGGCGGAAGCCTGATTATCTTCGCCGCGATCCTCTGCGTGGCCGTGATCCTTCCGTGGGCCACCTCGATCGAGAAGCCCTCGGACATCCACCGCCCCCGCACTTCCTTGGAGGAAGAGGGCCGGAAGGTCTATATCGCCAACGGCTGCACCTACTGCCACACCCAGTTCGTCCGCAACCTGGACTGGGACCTAGGCGCCCAACGCATAGCCCAGGCCGGGGATTACATTCAGGAGCAGCCCCACCTGCTCGGTTCCGAGCGCACCGGGCCGGACCTCTCCCAGGAAGGAGGGGAGCACCCCGATGACTGGCACTTGGCTCATTATACCAACCCCCGGTACACCCGCCCGGAGTCGATCATGCCCTCCTTCGAATTCCTGGGAAGGGAGAAAATCGAGGCGCTCATAGCCTACAAGCAGGGGCTGGGGTTTAAGGATGCCGACTTCCGGGTCCAGCGGCAGAGAACCTGGAAGAAGAAGGCCGTCGAGGCCTACGAAGGCGGACCGGACAGGAATGTGGAGTGGCTCCACTCGCACGTGCCGGAACCTTGGACCAAGCTGCCCAACCCCTATCCCACCACGGAGGCGGGGTTGAAGCGGGGGCATAAGATCTACCAGAGCTTTTGCATTGGCTGTCACGGCCCGATCGGGGACGGAATGGGGCCGGCCCAGCCCTATCTCTACCCTCCTCCTCTAAACTTTACCCTCCTGAAGGGCCGTGGGATTTCGGGCGGGATCCTCTACTACCAGATCATGAACGGGATTACCGGCACTGCCATGCCTTACTTCAAGAGGGAGCTCCAATCGGAAAAGATCTGGGACGTGGGGAATTACGTGGCTGTCACTTTCATCGGCGAGAGCGATGCCGGGGCGGAACCCAGAGGCATTGCCGCCGCCTATGAGCCACCGGCCAAGGAGAATTGAAACATGTATTACCTGCCTTGGGTTTTTTTGGTCGTGGCCAGCCTTTGGGTAAGTCTGGCCGCCTTCTTCTGGGGAT
The DNA here is from genome assembly GCA_035624375.1 of Thermodesulfobacteriota bacterium. Taxonomy (GTDB): domain Bacteria; phylum Desulfobacterota; class SM23-61; order SM23-61; family SM23-61; genus SM23-61. Next base: position 2,655 of record DASPRR010000598.1, read on the forward strand.
TGAAGAGCGGGCAGTTCTCCGACCAGGCCCGGGCCCGTTATCTTCCCCTCCGCGGCGAGTGCCTGAGTCCCCCCTTGAGAAATCCAGCCAAGGCCCGCCCGGAGGTATACTTCCTCTTCGGAATCCTGGGCCTGGGTTGTTTGATCCTGGCCTTCACCCTATTCCTTTCCCTGGGCAGTTATTTTCAAGGGAGGTAGAAGCGTGCGCTTTTTTGACGTCCTGGATTTCCAGTATCTGATTCTGACCGTCTTTCTCGGGGCGGCCTCTCTTTTCATTATTTATCTCGGCTTCCGGAGCTACTCGTATTCCTGGAAAGAACGGCCCAAATCGGCCGAAGACGAGCACGAATACCCGGGGGGAATAAGGATCGGAACCCATCCCATTCCTCCACTTCTGTTCTTCCTCTTCATCGGGTTCGGAGTTTGGTTTTTTATCTATGTGATCTTTTACGGCATCCTGGGCGAGCCTTTTTAGCCCGCCCCTTCGATCTTCTTTACTCCCGCACGGAAAAGCGGAGATGGGAAAATAGGGTTCAGTGCTATGAAGAGCCAAGAACATCTGAACGAGGTAAAGCGGGGCCTCCGCGGCTGGTTGATCGTGGGGACCATGGCCTTGTTGTTCCTGTTTTACGGTTTCTTCATGTACTTCGTTGTGGGGGATAAAGGCCCCCCTCCCTGGAATTTCGGAGTGGTGGAAGACGTTCCCGGCCAATCTTCCTACTCTACCCATCCACCACGCCAGGGCAGGGGCACCGAGCCCGAACCCCAGCATGTATCCCGGAAGCCTTCCAAAATCTTGAGCGAGGTGCAGAAAGAAAAGCCATGACCTGCTATCCCGTATGGCTCCTTCTCCTCCTTCTACTCTTCGCCCCCCCGGGGTGCAATTACGGCCGCATGAACGACCAGGAATCGGTTCGCACCTACGAGGAGAAGATGCCCGACAGCCCCCCGGGGACCATTCCCATCTCCGGTGGAGTTGAGGTTCTTAGCCGGACCGAACCCAAAGACCTCAAGAACCCGGTTCCCCCGACTGTCCCTGCAATCTCCTGGGGGAAAGCGGCGTACTTTAATTACTGCGTTCATTGCCATGGCCCCAAGGCGGACGGCAACGGGACCGTGGGCCAGAGTTTTGCTCCGCTGCCCTCGAACCTGAACGACCCGCAGGTCCTGGATCAGAGCGATGGAGAACTCTTTTCCAAGATCAGCTTGGGCTTCGGGCGTCATCCCGCCCTGGCCAACACGGTTTCGGAAACGGACCGCTGGTCGATTATCTTTTATCTTCGCTCGCTGAAGGGGAAGTCTTAATGGAAAGTGCCTCAAGTCCGCTCCAGTGCACTCAAGTGCCTTTAGTTAAATAGGCCAGGGTTGAGATTGAATCTCAGGTAGAGTGAAAAAAGTTTTTCCAAAGAACCTCTAAAGCTGGAAACCCGAAAACTTGCCTTCAGCCGCCTCCCCCGGTTTTTTGACTTGAGGCAATTAAGGCACTTGAGCGCACTCAAGGCACTTTAAGGTTATGGTATTCGATTTCCTCGCTCCTTTGCTGATCGGCTTTGCCGGAAGCCTCCATTGCCTGGGGATGTGCGGTCCCCTAGTGATGGCCTACTCGCTCAATATCAGCGCCGCTGAAAAGGAGCCTGGTGCCGGGGCGTCGGCTCTTTGGTGGAAAGGCATTTTCCACCATGCCGCTTTTCACCTGGGGAGAATTCTCACCTATGGTTTTCTCGGGGCGCTGGCTGCTAGTCTCGCGCAGCTCACCGACTTGGGCCGATTTTTCCCTTGGTTCCGCAGCGGGATAACCCTGGGGGGCGGGATCCTGATGGTTCTTCTCGGCCTGTTTCTGCTGAAAGTCATCCCTATCTCGCTCTTCTCTTTTAACTCTTGGGGGCAGACATCCTTCTGGCGAAAAATCTTTCCCCCCCTGCTCCAATCCCATCGCCAGGCTTCTAAATTGGCTCTCGGATTGGTAACCGGTTTTTTACCCTGCATGCTCTCCTGGGCTATGGTTGTGAAAGCCGCAACCACCCAGAATCCACTGCTAGGATTTCTGACTATGGCCTTCTTCGGACTGGGTACCGCTCCTGCTCTGTTTTTACCCGGGCTCTCTGCTTCTCTTCTATCCATGAGGACAAGGTTTCTAGGCGAGCGGGTGGCCGCTTCCTCGGTCATCGCCATAGGTCTCATATTGATCTTCAAAGGGTCCAAGTACTTTGTCTGAATCCAGCCTTCTGAATCTATCTCCTACCCCCTCGGTTTCGGCCGCCGATAAATTTTCCATCGCGAAAGGTTGCGACCTTTGCGGCCTGCCCCTAGGCCGGGCCAAAACCCTGCAGAAGATCGGCAAGGAGACTTTTCATTTTTGCTGCTCGGGTTGCCGTCAGGTTTTTATCATCCTCTCCAGCCATCCGGACGGAAGACCGGGGAACTTCCGAGAAACCGACCTCTACCGTGCTTGCCTTCTGGCCGGAATTATCCCCGGAAATCAAGAAGATTTAACCTCCAGAGACTTTGAAATTCCTGCGGCAGAAGAAGGTAAGGCTCTGCAATCCCTCAACCCCGACCTGGACCCCAACACCAAGCAGAACCTCAGCCTTGACCTCAGCCTTCAGGTCCAAGGAATGTGGTGTCCAGCCTGTTGCTGGCTGATCGAAGAGGTTCTGCGGAGGACCAAGGGAATCCTGGAGGCGAGGGTTTCTTTCCTCTCCGACCGGGTGAACCTGAGGTACCTGCCTCACCTGCTCTCCCCGACAGAGATCATGGAGAGGATTTCAAAGCTGGGTTACCATCCATCCCTCCAGCTGGAGCAGGAAGCGATTGCCCTGGAGAAAAAGGACCTGCTGGTACGGTTGGGAATCTCTGCCATCCTCACCGTCAACATCATGATGGTTTCCTTTGCCCTTTATATCGGCCTTTTTCGGGACTTGTCCCCTGAGGTGATCAGCTATTTTTCCTACCCGATCTGGCTGATGGCTACGCCGGTTCTTCTCTATGGCGGACTCCCAATCCTGAAAAAAGGGATCGCAGGCTTCCTCTACCGGAGTCCGACCATGGAGTCACTGATATTCGTAGCCTCCCTTTCGGCCTATTTATATAGCCTCTACCGCATGTCCCAGGGCAGTCTCCATCTCTATTTCGATACGGCTTCCATGCTCATCACCCTTGTGCTTCTGGGGAGGTGGATCGAAATCCATGTCCGGGGAAAGGTGGCAGGCGGGATGGCTGGCCTTAGCCAGTTGACACGACAGAAGGTTCGTCTTCTAGACCAGGAAAGGGAGAGATGGGTTTCCTCCGATGGTGTAAGTCCAGGGGATTCCTTCGTCGTTTTCGCCGGAGAAAGGGTTCCTTTGGACGGGAAAGTCCTCGAGGGACGGGGAGATATGGATGAATCGGTCCTTACGGGCGAAGCTCGGCCGGTACACAAGGACCCCGGAGACGAGGTCAAGGCGGGAGCTTTTCTCTTAAGCGGAGAGATCAATGTTCGGACCACCCGGACCGGTCGGGAGAGCTCTCTGGGGCAAATAATCGCCCTGATGCAAGGGGCTATAGAAAAGAAGAATCCCGCGGAGATCATGGCCGACCGGATCACCCGCTGGTTCGTTCCAACCATCCTGGCCATTGCCGGTGCCACGGGTTTGTACCTCTGGCTCCTCTCCTCCACTGGGGATGAAGTATTCCTCCGCAGTCTTGCAGTCCTGGCGATCGCGTGTCCCTGTTCTCTGGGAATCGCCACCCCCATCGTGAAGTTGGCGTCCGTGGGATTGGCCAAATCCCAAGGGATGCTGGTGAGGGACCCAGCCGCACTGGAAAAAATGAAAGACCTGGATGTTCTGGTCTTTGATAAAACCGGAACCCTCACGGCAGGTCATTTTCACCTCCAGGAAATGGTGAACGATGAGGGGACGGGGCCGGGCCAGGCACTTCCTCTCATTGCCTCGGTGGAAGTTCACTCCGATCATTTTCTGGCCCGGGAGGTTTTGCGAAAGGTCCGGGGAAAATCATTGAAGCTGGAGGAAGTGGAGGGATTTGAATCCCTGGATGGAATGGGGGTGAAAGGCCGGGTGCTAGGCCGAGAAATCTTTATCGGGAACCGAAAGCTCATGGGCTGGCAGGGCCTGGAAATATCTGCTGCCCTGGAGAAGAGAGCGGAGGAGGCGGAAACCCGGGGGATGACGGCGGTCTTCGCTGGCTGGGAAGGGAAGGTCCAATCTCTCCTTCTTTTTGGCGACTCACTCCGAAAGGGAATCCGGGAGATGGTCGAGTGTGTTCATGCCCGGGGGATCAAAACTTGGGTCGTTTCCGGGGATTCGCGAGCGACCACCGAATCGGTGTCCCGGCAATCCGGGATCCCCGAGTTCCGCAGCGAAGCCCTTCCGCAGGATAAGGTTGAACTGATCAGGACCCTCCAAGCGGCGGGTTGGCGCGTGGGGATGGTCGGGGACGGGATCAACGATGCCGCAGCTCTCGCCCAGGCCGATGTGGGTTTCGCCCTGGGAGCCGGGTCGAATATCATCCAGGAGGCATCCGATTTTACCCTGCTCTCTTCCGATCCGGGTAAAGTCCTCGATGCCTTGGAATTGTCGTCCAAAGCCGTCGGGGCCATTCGCCAAAACCTTTTTTTCGCCTTCTTTTACAACTCCTTCGGAATCCCCCTGGCCATGGCTGGATGGCTGAATCCCCTTATCGCCGCCTTCGCCATGTTTGCCAGCAGCCTTACGGTCATCGGGAATGCTTTGCGAATCTCGAGAGGAAAGGGGTCCCGAGGGGAGAAAAACGACCCTCCCCCCGATTGAAGGAATCGGAAGGGGTCAATATAGGAAAATTCGCGAAATAGCCGGTAAACCAATTTAAAGGCTGTGCGTTATCCATAGCAGGCAGCGAGATCGTTCTCATGGAGTCAACTCTGGATTCAAAGGAGACGCTGAACCGGTTTTTGGCCGATGTTGAACGCCGTGCATTCCAGATGGCCAAATTCGCCACGCGAAGCCGTGATGAGGCCCTCGACCTGGTTCAAGAGGCGATGCTCCAGTTTGTGCGGCACTACTCGATTCGTCCCCGTGAGGAATGGAGTGTTCTCTTCTACCGGGTCCTGCGGAGCCGGATCACCGATTGGTATCGTCGGACTTTTGTCCGCCGAAAAATCCTCACTTGGTTGGGCCGACCTGAAGAAGAAGACTCGGAAGACCCTCTTCAAAGAATGCCCGACACGGGAAATCCCAACCCTTCCGATCATGTCCTTCGACAGGAAAAAAGGGGCGTCCTGGAGAAAGCCATCCGGGCTCTTCCCTTACGGCAGCAACAGGCCTTCCTCCTGCGAGCCTGGGAAGGGATGGACTTGAAGCAGACGGCCTTCATCATGAAATGTTCGGAAGGAAGTGTAAAAACCCATTACTCCCGCGCGGTCCATACCCTGCGCGGCCTGCTGGAGGGCATACAGACATGAATCCCAAAGATCCCGAAAAGCTCTTTTTGGAAAGTGTCCAAGACCTTTTAAACCAAGGGGCCGAGGACCTCGGAAGCCAGACTGAGCGGCGGCTGGAAGAGTTCCGGGGCAGAGCCTTGATGTCCGCCCAAGAAAAGCACTTGAGGTTCTTCCCTGTGCGGCGTTGGATCATGGTCGGCAGCTTCGCCATGGCCACGCTGGCAGCAGCGGGCCTGTTTTTCTGGCTGAATACTTCCACCGAAACCCTCCCCACGGGGCAGATCGAAGACCTCGAAATTATCACCTCTCAAGAGCGGCTTGATTTTTATCAAAACCTGGATTTTTATCGCTGGCTGGAGAGCAAAGAAATCCGGAATAGGCAGAACGGAAAAGAACTGTAACCCTGGAAGGCGAACGAACCCAAAATGAAAACCTGGGGAAGGGGGAGATGAACAGATACATTTTGCTCTTGGCCTTGGGGATGATCATTTGTTCAACGATCCCCTGCCGCGAAGTCCTTGCCGGTCCGTGGGAACAGCTCAGCCCGGAAGAACAGCAGACCCTGCGGTCCTTCCGTGGGCAATGGGATCAGTTGACCCCCGAAAGGCAGGAGCGCCTCCGCCGAGGAGCGGAACGATGGCAGCGCATGACTCCCGAGCAGCGGAAGCAGGCGGAGGAGCGTTTCAAGCGGTGGCAGGAGCTTCCTCCCCAGGAAAAAGAGGCCATCCGGAGGAATTACCAAAATTTCCGCAATCTGTCTCCGGAGGAACAGGAAAGAATCCGGCGCGGGTCCCAGCAGTTCCAGGATATGCCCCCCCAGCAGCGGGAGAATCTTCGCGATCAATGGCAGAAGACCGCTCCCCGCGAACACCGCGACTTCAGGCACCGCTAGAAGTCTACCTATCCATCCCTGCCGGAAACAGCGATGCCTTCCCAAGAAAAACGGAAGAGTCCCCCGGCCCTGTCAACTGGTGAGGGGGTCGGCGCGTTCATCAAATTGAAGGGAAGGTTGCCATAGGGCTCACTGACATTTGCCCCTTCGCCTAGTCTCAGGAGGTGATGGTTCCATGAAACGCTGGTTGGTCATGGGTATAATCGTAACTGGGATGATTTTCGCCCTGGTCAGCCGGGCCTTCGCCGAGGACCGCCGGCAAGGAACCTCAGTGGGAAGCCTCATGGGGCCGAAAACGCCGGACGAGTATTACATCTACCAGCACGGGCAATTTCCGCCGGTTCTGCCTCCCGCCGAGGGCGTTTCTGGGGCCACGAATCGACCTTTCCATGATTCCCTCTCTGCGGCTCCAGCATCGCCAGGCCATTGGGACTTGCGCCGGGTGTGGGTGCCAGAACGACGGCAAGAAGTGTGGACCTGGGGGCACTTCGAGAACGGATATTGGGTCAACGGACACTCCGAGATCCTGGTTTATCCCGGGTACTATGAAGAACGAAGGGTCTGGGTCGGCGGGACGGGGTATTAATCCGAAGAAAAAAAATCATGGCCTCCGGCAGAGCCGGGTCTTTTTCCTCGCCTTGCGCTGGCGCGACTGGCGATCATTTCCCCCGGTAATACTTCATGGCCTCGGGAAGAAAGGCTTCGATCTCCTTGATGCGGGTCTCCGGAGCGGGGTGAGTGGAAAGGAATTCCGGGGGCCGGCTTCCGCCTTTTTCATTCATTCTTTTCCAGAAAGGAACCGCTTCTTGGGGATTATAGCCGGCTCTGGCCATCAGGGCCAGGCCGATCTTGTCGGCCTCCGACTCCTGGACCCGGCTGTATGGAAGGAGGACCCCGACCTGGGCTCCCAGGCCGTAGGCGGATAGAAATAGATCGCTCGTAGCCGCCGCCTGGGTGGATAGGGCGACGGACAGGGCCACTCCCCCCATCTCGGCCAGGAGCCCCTGGCTCATTCTTTCGTTCCCGTGCTTGGCCACCGCGTGGGCGATTTCGTGCCCCATGACCACGGCCAAGCCGGTCTCGTCCTTGGTGACGGGCAGGATCCCCGTGTATACCGCCACCTTCCCCCCGGGCATGCACCAGGCGTTGACCGTCTTGGGGTCGTCGATCAGGTTAAACTCCCATTTATAATTATTGAGATCCTCCGCCATTCCCTTTTCCCGCAGAAGATCTTCGGTCGCCCTGGCAATCCTGGCCCCCACATTTCTCACCATTTGAACTTCGGTGGCGTTATGGGACAGCTTCGACTGTTGGAGGACCTTGGCGTATTCTTGGAAGCTCAGGGTGGTCATTTCCTGGTCGGATACCAGATGAATGGCCCTCCTCTCCGTAATGGGTACCGTGGCGCAGGAAAAGAAAACTAGGAGAAGGCCGGCCCAGACGGCAATCCAAAGAACGCCTTTATATGGCCTTTTCAAAATGTTGGATAGGGTCATCGGCTCAAATCCTCCTTTCATTCACCTCTTCGGAGGCTGGGGAACGAACAGGATATAAGGAGTCCCGGGTTCCTGATTCGCCGGAACATGGGAAGGAGCCACCTGTCCTTTGCGACCCAGGCCCTTGATGAACCTGTACAGAGCCCGCGTATCTTCATCTCTAAGGGTTTGGAGGACCCACCAGGGCATAGGGGGCCTGGACTTGAGGAGACGGCTTTTCTTTACCCAGCCGTCCTCTGAAATATCCGCCATGTAGATGCGCAGGTTGCTGGGATAGCTTGTCCCCCAGGGACCCCGCCAGCCTACCCGGTCTCCGGTCAGCCATTCTTCGCGGGGACGGTTCCCACCCGATTCCGCAAACCCGGGGGTGTGGCAGTCGTTGCAGCCCGCGATGATGACCAGGTATTCCCCATGCGCAGCCTCTTTTTCTTTGCTCTCAAGTGTTTGGCTCCACGCTCCCGAGGCCTCCGCCCCTAGAAATAGGATCATCATGAAAACTCCCAATCTTCCGATTTTCTTCCACCCCAGGTGAGTTCCCATCTCCCCCTCCTTTTTAAATGCAAGTCAGGCCCCTGCCTGGCTTTCCTCAAAGAACTTCAGCCGGAGCCCAATCGATTCGGAAACACCCATCAACGCTACAAAAAACATACCACCCCTATAAGAATGAATTCCCATCTTCCCCACGGTGATTAGGAAGAAGTGCAGGCTTCTCCGTCAGTCCTTCAGAAACGCCTTTTTCATCCAGGATCAAAAGATTTTATTTTTTTATCTGTTTATTTGATTCTTCTTGGATGTCTTCGAGGATGATGCCTCCTGCCCGT
>DASPRR010000602.1:0-9960 GCA_035624375.1 Thermodesulfobacteriota bacterium
CCCCCTTGTATATTACCCAAGGGAGTTATCCATAGTCCCGGAGCGACGCGCCCCCGGGAGCAGGTGAGCGAAGGGGCTGTGGATAACTCCCTTGAGGTAAATAAAAAAAATGTACCGAACGCAGAGATATCTTGTGATACTTGATTCTGAGCTGCCGTGCTGGCTTCGGGGCAGACCGTTGCCCCCTGGGGTCCTGAACCCGTGGGTGAGCCTGGGTCGTCCCGAAGCCCTCTCCCGAATAGCCCGGACAGTTGCTTGGGACCTTTGGGATCCCGCATCTTCGCAAGGAAGGGTAAAAGGAGGATATCTATGAATGCCCCAGCATGGTTTGTCGGAATCGATGTATGCAAAGGGACGCTGGATGTTTTTGTGCGTCCTACCGGAGAAGCAAAGACTTTTGTCCACACGGAAGAAGGCTTAGCCCAAATGGCCGATTGGCTCCAATCGTTTCCCCAGGCCTTAATCGTTCTGGAGGCGACGGGGGGCTGGGAAATGGGGGCCGTGCGCATGCTCGTTTCTCGAGGCCTGTTCCCGGTGATTATGAACCCCCGCCAAATCCGGGATTTTGCCAAGGCCACCGGAATCCTGGCCAAAACGGACAAGATCGATCCCCAGGTCATCGCCCGTTTCGCCGAAGCGGTTCGGCCCGAGATTCGACCCCTGGCCACGCCCGAAGCGCAGGAATTGGAAGCTCTGAATGTGCGGCGACGCCAAATCGTGGAGATGTTGACCACCGAAAAGAACCGTCTCGGCCTGGCCCCCCGCTGGGTCCGCAAGGAGATCCAAGCCCACATTCGATGGTTGGAGAAATGTTTGGAGAAGGTGAATAAGGAACTGAAGGATCGGATCCAAAAGAGTCCTCTGTGGCGGGAGAAGGACGAAATTTTACGCAGTGCCCAAGGAGTGGGGCCAGTGACCTCTACGACGCTGCTTTGCGATTTGCCCGAGTTAGGAACCTTGAATCGGAAGCAGATTTCGGCTTTAGTAGGGGTGGCCCCGCTGAATCGAGACAGCGGTTTGTTTCGGGGCCGGCGGATGATCTGGGGAGGTCGAGCTGCGGTGCGAAGTGCGTTATACATGAGTACCTTAGTGGCCATTCGTTTTAATCCGGTCATTGGAGCCTTTTATGAGCGTTTGCGAGCGGCTGGGAAACCCTTTAAAGTTGCGGTCACAGCATGCATGAGGAAGCTCCTGACCATATTAAATGCCATGATAAAAAATCGCACCCGGTGGCAGGCCGTTTAAACATCTTTCACTTGACATAAAAGACAGTTGCTCACCCCAACCCTCTCCCGCAAGGGGAGAGGGGTTTTCAGATTGACACTGGCCAAGGCAGAGCCCAACCGATTTTTTTCTATTTTCTAACGTAGTGGGGGCAATTCATGAATTGCCCCTATGCCATCCATCGCCTTTTTCTTTAACCCGGCGAGGGGAAAATCCTCATCGAATCCCGGCGTGAAAAGGAAAGATCAAACTGAGGCTGGGGAAGAGAATAATAATGATGAGCGAGACGACGCCGGTTAACACATAAGGAATATAGCTGCGCATGAATGGCCAGGTAAGCTTCTGATTCGTCAGCCGCAGACACAACAACAGTCCAGCCCCCGTGGGCGGAAGGAAAAAACCGATCATGACAGCTAGCGTAATAACGACACAAAAATGGATCGGGTGAATCCCCTTGGCCACCACAACCGGAAAGATGACCGGCAGAACGATGACCGCCGCGGGCAGCCCTTCCATGACCAGACCGAAGAGCAGAATGATCAACGAGGTCACCAAAAGAAAGTTTAAGGGAGACAAGTCCTGCAGGAGGACCAAAAAGAGCCGGGGCACACCCAAACTGGCCATAATGTACTGGTAAACAGTGGCCGTGCCCAAGAGAAAAACCACCGCCGCCGTGAGCAAGGCGGTTTCCATGCCGATGTCGAGGATTTCCTTCAGGGTCACGTTGCGGTAGATGAATAAACCCACCACGACGGCGTAGAAAGCGCAGATCGCCCCCGCTTCCGTGGCCGTGAATATCCCATACCGGAAACCGCCCAGGATCACAATGGGAACGAAGAGGGCAATCAGCGCTCTCTTGAATGAATCGAAGAACCATTTCAGATTCGGTCTCGCATCCACCGGCCATTTGAACCGGATGGCCTGGATGTAGATGGTGACCATCAGCAGGATCCCGGCCACCAGGCCCGGCAGGATGGCTCCCAGGAAGATGCCGACTACCGATGTGGCTGTCTGGGTTCCGACGACGATCATGAAGATCGCCGGCGGAATCAAGACCCCGAAACATGTCGCCGCAGCGATGATGGAAACCGTATGTTCCGGCTTGTACCCGGCCTTCAGCATAGGGGGGGCCATCATCGAGCCGATGGCGGACACATCGGCGACAGTGGAGCCGGAGACCCCGGAAAACATGATTTCACCGACCACCGTGGTCATCCCCAGGCCTCCCCGGATCCATCCCACCATGGACCGGGCGAAATCGATGAGGCGATAGCTGACGCCACACCGTTCCATGAGAATACCGGCAAAAATAAAGGAAGGGATGGCCAGCAGGACCCAGGATTCGATGCCCTGAAAGATGGAAATGACCACCGTGGATAAGGGACGGTCCATGAGCAGCAAGCCGGCGGCGCTGGACAGGCCCAAGGAAAAGGTGATCGGGATCCCCATGACCAGGAATAAAAGAAAAATGACACCCAGGACCGCCAGACTCAGCATATCTTCTTATCCCTTTCTATAAACTATAAACGCTTGCCCCCGCCGGGGAAGATCACCGCTTCCGCCCCCGGCCCAAACTAGTGCCCTCCCGGAAATGGAGCGGCCCCCGTCCGGATGGTGCCGATTCCCCGCTGCACTTCGTAGACTATGATCAGCACCCCGCAGGCAATCGCCGCACTGTTGAGAATTCCCAGGTTCAGCTCGAGGGCCGGGGAGAACATGTTGGAGGATGCTATGGTCATGTTGGTTCCCGTCAGGAGCATCAAAACGCCGAAGGCGGTGATCAGGGCATGGTTGGCCAGGGCGATGGCGTACCGGACCCCCGGAGGGAAATGGCCGATGAAGGTGGGCATCGCGAAATGGATTCCCTTTTTGACCGCGATCCCTGTCCCGATCATGGTCATCCACGCCAGCCCGAAAGTGCCCACTTCTTCGGCCCAATAAATGGCCTTTCCGGTCACGTAACGGGTGAACACGCTGAGAACCATATCCAGCATGGTCACGATCAGTATAATCAGCAGGATCTGTTCTGGGATTTGGGACAGGACCCGGTACACTTTCCCGGGGCTCTTCTGATCTTTCCTCATCGCCGGGGAATTCTCCAATTTTACCTTCTCCTCTTTTCCTTGGTGGGAAGACCCCCGGTGCGTTAAAGCTTGACCACGTATATCTATACACAGCGACATTAATCCCTGCAAAGATGGTCCTTCCCGCGAAAGCGGGAATCCAGGAAAAAACTGGATTCCGGGTCAAGCCCGGAATGACGAAGGCTATAAGATTTAGGTCGTCGTGTTTAGTTACCGGTTTCTTGTCTAACAGCGGATGCCTTAGCGCCTCCGGGGGCAGATTGGGTGGCCGCGATCCTCAGCGGCTATTTAAAATCCATTATGCGCTGAATGATCTCCTTGCCGAAGGTGGAATAGTACTTCGGGTATACCTTTTCCCTGGCGACTTCCTTGAAGGGCGCGAGGTTCGGCGTGGTCACCTGCATTCCCCGCTTCTCCAGCTGGTTCTTGCCGTCCCGGTCCATCTTTTCCATCATGGACCAATTTATGTCAGCCGCCTCGAGCCCCGTCTTCAGGATGACGTCCTGCTGCTGCTTGGTCAGGCTTTTCCAGATGCCGAGGTTGGCTACGAACGCCTGGGGACCGAAATAGTGGTTGGACATGGCGGCATATTTGCAGATCTCGTAGATCTTCATCGAGATCAGGTTGGCCACAGGCAGGTCCAGCCCGTCGACTACTCCCTGTTGCACCGCAGGTATAGCCTCCGCCCAGCTGATGGGAACCGCGCTGGCTCCCAGGGCGTTGACCATGTCGGCGAGCGGTGGGGAGGGCATGACCCTTAGCTTGAGGCCCTTGAAATCTTCAAGGGTGTTCAGGGGCCTCTTGGTATTGGCGAATTGCCGGAAGCCGAACTCCAGCCAGATGATGACCTTGAGGCCGTGCTTCTTCTCGATCTCGGCCTCCATCTCTTTCCCGATGGGTCCCCGGACAACGCTGTAATAATGGGCGTAGTCGCGGAGCAGGTAGGGCAGCGCCAGGACTTGCGTGTTGGGGAAAATAGTCCCGAGACCCCCGCCGGTCCCCGCAAAGGCCAGGGCGCCCACCTTGCACATTTCTATGGCCTTGGTTTCGCTGGTCACGATCGTCTGGGGATGGTAGTTGATCACGATCTCCCCGTTGGTCCTCTTGGGGATTTCGGCCGAGAAGAATTCCATGGCCACCCGCAGCGGAGCCTCGCCGGGAGGCCCGCCGATGGGATCACCTAGATCCAGAACCCTCTTGGCCTGCGATGCGCCGGGAAAGCCGATAAGGATCAGCCCGGCGACCAGCCCGATGATGAAAATGCTTCTTCCTTTCATTTTGCCTCCTCCTTTTCTCTTACAGGGATCGATTCCTATTCCCTTCGTTTCCCTCTTTTATTCATTCCCAAGCGATTCCTTAAGGCGCCGGAGCGATTTGATAGAGCCATTTCCCGTTTGGAGAACTGGTGAAACTTAGGCCTGAAATGGATCATACCATAGGCGAAACATGCGGGAGTATATCAAAAAACAGGGGATATTCCCGAAGTCGCGGTAACGGAATCTAAAAGGAAAGAAAAACCGATTTGCCAATGTCAGTATCGCAACGATTCCCGGGAGGTCTCCCATGAAAACCGAGAATAAAGGGCCCGGGTCGGCCAAGACCTAAACGGGGAGACCAAAACTCCCACCCCTCCAACCGGTGAGAAGAAAAATATTAACTCAGCGCCGATCGGAAAAAGAATCTAAATTTTTGAAACCCGGCGGGATTTATTGTTCTGCATGAATACTAAATAGTCCTTTTCTTGTCAAGGAAAAAATGGGAAAATGACACCCATTGTGACTCACTCCATCCGAGAATTTCATTTACCCTTCAGCAAAGATGTGGCCCCATTTTGGCCCTCGGTTCGTTCGGCGGCCTAATCGGAATACGGATAAGCTTCATGGGTAAGAAAGGGGAAACCGGATGAGTTCGAAAGTCGTGTTGCTGGTGCCGGAAGGGCGGGTTAGGGTTTTGCCCATTACTCCGCCCCCGCGGATGAGTGAACTGAGGGGGAAAGTCGTCGGGTTCCTGCATAACGGGAAACCGAATGCGGATATCCTCCTCGCCCGCCTGGCCGATCTCCTGCAGGAAAGGCACGGCCTTGCCCAAGCCCGAACCCGATCCAAGCCGCGGGTAACCGAACCGGCGGAATTCATTGAAGCGCTGGCGAGCGAATGCCAGGGGGTAGTGAACGCCTTAGGGGACTGAGGGTCGTGCACTTCGTGGAGTATCCACGATGCGATTGAGCTGGAAAAGCGCGGAATTCCCACGGTAACCATATGCACCGATGAATTCCTGGCCCTGGGTCTGGCCGAAGCCAAAGCCCTGGGCATGGCCACCCTTCCCCTCGTGGTCGTCCCCCATCCGGTGGGGGGCCTACGCCGGGGAGAGGTGGAGAAGAAAGCGGACCAGGTCTTGGAAGACGTGGTCCGAGCTTTGATGGAGGGGGGACAAGCGGTCGGCGATGGAGAAAAAAAGGGCCGCACGCGGAACCAGCCCCTCAAGGCCAAAACCCTCTTTGCCCCCTCGACGGCCGACTCGTCAGGCCCCGAGGAGGAGGAACGGGTGATGGTCGCCGATAATCCGGAGACCATTTTCCAGCTCTTTATGGCCAGAGGGTGGATGGACGGCCTGCCTTTTATTCCTCCCAAGGAGGACCGGGTAGCCAGGATGCTGGCTTACACGGACCGAGACCCCAAGGAGGTCGTGGCCCTTCTTCCTCCCCGCTGGGGAGAAGCGACGGTCGAAAAGATCGCTGTCAACGCCGTCATGGCTGGCTGCCTGCCGCAGTATTTCCCCGTGGTCATGACCGCCGTCTCCGCCATGGCCGAGGAACCCTTCAACCTTTACGCCGTCCAGGCGACAACCCATCCCTGCTCTCCGCTGATTTTGGTCAACGGGCCCCTGGCCAAGGAGCTGAACATCAACGGCCGGTACAATGCCCTGGGGCAGGGCTGGAGGGCCAACGCCACCATCGGCCGGGCCGTCCGGCTGATCCTCCTGAATATCGGGGGCGGAGAGCCCGGCGTCCTGGACCGGGCGACCGTGGGTCAGCCGGGCAAATACTCCTATTGCCTGGCGGAAAATGAAGCCGAAAACCCATGGATGCCCCTGCATGTGGAAAAAGGATTTTCCAAAGAGGACAGCACGGTGACCGTTTTCGGCGCGGAGGCTCCCCACAATCTTAACGACCACCGGAGCACCACGGCGAAGGACATCTTGAAAACGTTCACCCACAGCATCGCGATCCCCGGGTGCAACAACGCTCTGACGGCAGGGGAATTCCTTCTCCTCCTGGGCCCGGAACATGCGGCCACCATCGCGGGGGACGGCTTTTCGAAGGAAGATGTTAAAAAGTTCCTTTATGAGGAGGCCCGCGTCCCGGTGGAACATTTCCCCGCGGTGAGCTGGCCGTGGATCCGTCAGATGAGACCTCAATGGGCGGAAGTCATCGACAAAAAGGGGAAGATTCCCCTCGTTGACCGCTGGGAGGAGATCCAGGTCGCGGTCGCCGGAGGAGCGGGGAAACATTCCGCTTTTATCCCTACCTTTGGAGCCACCAAACCGGTAACCAAGGCTGTCGTCCGGAAAGACGGCCGACCGATTCGCTCCATCAAAGAATTCAAGGAGAAAAAAGGGTAGGAACAAGAGGACCTTGCATCGTAACGAAAGGAGGAATACCCATGGCAGCGTATTTGGTTACGGAAATCGAAGTCACGGACCCTGCGGGTTACGAGGAATACCGCAAGGGAGTCGGTGCCACGCTCGCCGCTTACGGGGGGCGCAACCTGGTTCGGCCCGGCGGGAAGATAGAAGTGCTGGAAGGCGATTGGGTGCCCAAGCGTTTGGTGATCCTTGAATTTCCGAGCATCGCCAAACTCAAGGCCTGGTATGAGTCGCCCGAATATCAACCCCTTCTCAAGATAAGGCTTCGGACCGCGAAGTCGAAAATGGTTCTGATCGAAGGGGCTTAGGGTCCGCCCGCAGGTGCTGGACGGGACGCGGCATTTGGACCCAGAAGGCTTCACAGCCTAGCTGGAGGGACTCGACCGGACCTGCCGGGGGCTTTTCTCAAGGGAAAGAACCTGAGTCTGCTTTCAGCGACCGGGGGTCATTTGCCTGGGCAGCCAAAGGGCCAAATCGGGGAAGAAGAATAGAATGCCCACGAATATGATCATCATTATGACATAGGGAGTCGATCCCCACGCAATCTCCTTCATCGTGCTCCCCTTAGCCACCCCTTGGATGACAAAGAGGTTGATCCCCACCGGCGGGGTGATAAAGCCCATCTCCAGCCAGACGACCATAACGATCCCGAACCAGATGCCGTCGAAGCCCAACCCGGTGACCAGGGGAAAGAGGAAGGGAAGCATGATGATCATCACCGAGAGTTCTTCCAGGGCATAGGCGATCAGGATGAGCAGCAGAAAGATAAGGGCAAAAACCCCCCAGGGGGGCAATCCCAGATCCTGAATCAGCTGGAAGATGGCCTTGGGGGCGCCGAGGAGGGCGACCACATGGGAAAAGATCGAGGCAAAAGTGATGATGAGCAGGCACATGGAAGTGGGGCCAATGGTGTCGCGGAAGGCATTCACCAGGGTATTCCAACTCAGCCGTCGATATCCCGCGGCCAGGATCATGCTGGCAAAGGCTCCCAGGGCCGCCGCTTCGGTAGGGGTCACCACTCCGAAATACATGGTGCCGAGCACGATGAAGATGAGCCCGACCATGGGAGCGGCTTCCGCAAGCGAATAGAAACGGTCGCGCCAATAGACTCTCTCCGTTACCTTGGGAGCCAATTCCGGGTGAAGGGCGCAGCGGACGATGATGTAGCCGGCGAAGAAGATGCTCAGCAGGATCCCCGGAATAATCCCGGCCACATAGAGCTGGCCGACGGAGGTCTCGGTCATGACGCCGTAGATGATCATGGGGATGGAGGGAGGGATCAGAATCCCCAAAGTTCCCCCGGCAGCCATCGAACCGTACATCAGTTCTTTCTGGTAACCCCGTTTCTCCATTTCGGGTATGGCAATCAACCCGATCGTGGCGGCGGTGGCCACGCTAGAGCCGCAGACCGCACCAAAGATGGCACAGGCAAAAACACTAGCTACCGCCAGCCCCCCCGGCAGGAAGGATACCCATCGCGTCACTGCCGTGTAGAGGGAAGAACCGATTCCCGAGTGAAGAAGGATAGCACTCATAAAGATGAAGAGCGGGAGGGCGATATAGTTGAAGTTGGAGGCCGTGGACCAAGCGATGGAGCCGATTGCGGACATGCCCACCACCCATCCTTTTAGCCAGAGCAGACCTAGAATCCCCACCAGCCCGAGAGAAAGAGCTACCTCCAGCCCGATGGATAAAACGAAAAAGAGAAGGCCGATCAGGATCGTGCCGACCAGAAAATCACTCAATGGGAAATCTCCATGGAAATGTCTTTAGCGTCTTCCCGGCCCTTTTCTACCTTCCCCTTCATCTCATTGACCAGTTGCACCCCCATGAAAAAAACCATGAGGATAAGGCCCAGGGGGATAAAAATCATGCCCACCCACAAGGGATAGTTCATGACCGCGGAAACCCGGCCCGTCTGCAAGGCCGAGACGGTGCTCACCATCGTTTCGTAGATGACAATGATTAAGAAGGCGATACCCATGAAGAGGGTAATGACTCTCATCCGCCTCTGGGTCTTGGATTTGAGGTGGCTGGTCACGAGGTCTATCCGAATGTGGCCGCCTCTATAAAAGACCGGGCCGGCCCCCAGGAAGATCATCGCGACCAGCAGAAAAGAGGTCAAGTCATCTACAAAAAGCTGGGGCTCGCCGAGAAAATAACGCATTAAGACATCATAGCTTACCATCAGAGTCATAGCCAGAACCGCCAGCCCGGTAAGCAGAATGATCCACTCCGAAAATCGCTCCAGAACGTTCCTCTTTTTACTGTCCATCGGGGAAATGGGGGTTCCCTCCATCTTTGAATGGCCGATTACACGCTTTCGGGGCGGTCGTCCATCCTTTTCGGTGTTTCCCCCTCCCCCAGGGGCAGGGGAGGGGTTGCGGAAAGCTCTGCGGGTTACGCTCTCAGTTGCCAGGATAAAGGTTGGACAGCAGCGTTGTTCCGCGGGGGCTAGCGTCCAAGGGCTTTCGCGGCGAGGTCCAGGGCCCGTTGACCCTCGGCGCCGGTCCGCTTGAGCCAGTTATCCCAGGCGGGTTTGACCATTTTGCGGGCTTTCTCGATCTCCGCCGGGGAGACATCCACGATCGTCAATCCCAGCTCCGCGCAGCGTTTCTTCGCCCTGGCGTCCCAGGCTTTGGCCTCCTCCCATTCCTTGTCTTCGAAGCGGGATTCCTTGACCGCATCCAGGACCACCTGCTGCAGGTCGGGGGGAAGGGCATTCAAGGCCTTCTTGTTGCAGCCGAGAAATTCGATTCCCGCGCCGCTGATGAACCAGTAGTTGATGAACTTCGTCACCTCGAAGAATTTCATGGGCTCGGCATTGGTGGCCGAGGTGATGGCTCCGTCGGCCACGTTTCTCTGCAGGGCCGTATAAACCTCGCCAAAAGGAATGTTGACCGGCGCCCCTCCCAGAGCCTTGGTCAGTTCCGCGGTTTCAGAGCCGTAGACTCGAATCTTAGCTCCCTTCCAGTCTTCTACCTTGGCGAAGGGTTTCTTGGTACTG
>DASPRR010000605.1:0-15045 GCA_035624375.1 Thermodesulfobacteriota bacterium
TGGTGAGCACCCGGTATCTTTCCGATGGAGCGGTAGAAGTAACCGTGGAAATTCGAATGGCCAGCCAGACCGCTCCGACCGATTCTTTGGCCGCTACCGTCTTGCCCCCTCAAGCCATGGGGACCCAATCCCAGAATATCCCCAAGGCAGGGAATCCGGTTTATACGGGAGTGATCTTCGATGCCCGGGGCCTAAGCCTCCGCCCAGCCATGTCTCCCAAGGTCTTGGATGAAGATGGAAGGGAGGTTTATGGCTCGGCCTTTGTCTCCCAGGAATGGGCAACGAAATTCGGAATCCTGGGCTATGTAAAGGACCTGGAAGGGGCCAAGAAGAGTGACCGGGTAGCGGCCAATCCCTTGGTGGTCAAAGCCTCGAAAGTTTCGGGCACCGCAGGATGCGACTTGGTCATCAGCAATGCCGATGCTCAGGGAATGCGGGACATGTCCAAGAATTTGAGCTTCTTGGAACAATGCCGCGTGCTCATCGTGGTGGACTGAAGAAATACCAGGATACAGGATACGGGAGTCAGGATTCAGGAGAAAGAGCGGGCCTGATCTGACTTCCGGATTCTGGCTTCTGAACTCTTATTATAAGGAGGGTTTCATGAAACGGCGACGTCTCTTGTATTGGCTGGCATTTCTGACGATGGTGGCGATGTTGGCCATGTTGATCTCTTCCTGCGCAAAGCCTACCCGCAAGCCAGAAGCCGCGCTGGACACCCCGGAGCATCACGTCTTTACGGGTTACAAGCTGTACGACAAGGGCGATTATGAGGGGGCCCGGAGAGAGTTCGTCCTGGCCATGCAGCTCGACAAGAATTATTCCCCCGCCTACGTCGGGCTCGGCCTGTGCTTCGGCTCCCAGAATGATTTCAAAGCCGCCTACGAAAACATGAAGAAGGCCAAAAGCCTGGCCAAGAAGAAGGAGGATCGAGTCGACGCCCACGTAGGCATGATCCGCCTGTACTCCATGGAACGGAAGGATAAATGGCTGAAGGATGCGGAAGATGAATTCGAGGATGCGGTGAAACTTGACCCCAAATCCTCGGCCGCTTATTTCTACATGGGAAAGGCCTACAAATTCGGGTATGAGTTCGACAAGGCGGGTACGCAATTCAAGAAGGTGCTGGACCTGAACGATAAGTACCTGGTCGAAGCGGACAACGAATGGAAAGTCGTGCAGAAGATCCAGCGGGCGGCGCCGGGATCGATGATCGGGAAAAAGATCGCCCTGATCGAAGAGATCACCCGGGCCGACCTGGCGGCGCTCTTCATTCAGGAACTCCTCCTGGAGAAACTCTACCAGAAGCGGACCCCCGCCCAGTTCGACACCAGCTTCCAGGCTCCCACGGACACAAGGAAGTTCGAGGCGGATAAGATCGTAAAGGCCGAGCCGGCCACGGATATTCAGGCCCACGTTCTGCGGGCCGACATCGAAGCCGTTCTCCGCCTGGGGGTGCGTGGGCTGGAGCCCACCCCGGACCACAAGTTCCTCCCCTATGAAAAGGTTAACCGGGCGGCTTATGCCATGATGATCGAAGACATTCTGATCAAGGTCACCGGCAATCAAAAACTGGCCACGGAATATATCGGCTCCAAATCTCCTTTCCCGGACTTGCGCAACGACCTGCCCTATTTCAACGCGGTGATGGTGACCACCTCGCGCGGGATCATGGAGGCGAAGGATATGAGCACCGGGGAATTCGGACCCCGCGGGACGGTCTCTGGAGCGGATGCTTTGCTGATTATCCGCAAGCTGAAGGATGAACTGCGCTTCTTCTAAGAAAGGGGTGAATTTCTTGGGCAAGCATGTTTGGATCGGGGGATGGTTGATCCTTTTCCTTCTTTGCGGGAGCCTGCCGGCCTTCCCGCAGCAGGCCCAGGTGGTTACTGCCGAAGGAGTGGGGGCGGTCATTGGGGGAGACCGGGCCATCGCGCGGGACCAGGCCATCCAGGATGCCCTGCGTAAGGCCGTGGAGCAGGCCGTAGGAACCCTGGTCTCTTCCGAGACGATGGTCCAGAACTTCCAGACCCTGAGCGACAAGATTTACATCCAGTCTCAGGGGTACATCCAGAATTACCAGATTGTCTCCGAAACCCCCGGTCCGAACGTCCACCAAGTCACGATTCAGGCGACCGTGGCCATGGGAAACCTGGAGCAGGACCTCCAGGCTCTGGGATTCCTGCTGGGGCAGGTGGGGAAACCCCGGATCATGATCCTGGTGGCCGAACAGCAGATCGGCCAGCAGTACTACAATTATTGGTGGGGGACCCACCGAGGGACCCAGACCGATCTCAATGTCGCCGAGAATACGATTATGGATCGGTTCCGGGAGAAAGGTTTTGACATCGTGGACCCCCAGGCCCAGGCCGGGAGTATCAAGATTCCTCCAGCCTTTCAGGTGGTGGAACTCTCCAACCAGAACGCGATTACCATCGGGAAACAGGTCGACGCTGAAATCGTCATTGTCGGCAAAGCCTTGGCCCGAGCGGCGGGAAGCATAGCAGGAACGGCCATGAAGTCCCTTCAGGCAAATATTTCCATGCGGGCCATCCAGGTAGACAACGCCCGGGTCCTTTCCTCGGGGACCGAAAATGCCGCGGCCGTCCATATCGACGAAGTGACCGGCGGGTCGGAGGCCATCAAGAAGGCCAGCATCAAGATGTCCGATAAGATGATGGACGATATACTCAAGAATTTCCAGAAGAGGGTGGGGGCTACCACCCTGGTTCAGCTTATGGTATTCGGGCTGTCGGGCGCGGACGATGTGAGGAAATTCAAGACCTCGGTCCTGGGCCAGGTTCGGGGAGTGGAGGGGATTCATGAACGAAGCTTCGCGGAAAATACGCTGAAGGTGGACGTGGACATTCGGGGCAACGCCCAGTCTCTCTCCCAGGAGATCGGCCGGAAGACTTTCCCGGATTTCAACGTGAAAGTGATTCGCAGCACCTGGAATACCCTGGAGGTTCAAGTCTCCCCTAAATGAGCAATGCCCAACGGGCATTTAGCAATAATCAATGGATTATAACAGACAGACCAAGAGCAAATGGTCTACCCGCCTGAACAGAAAGGAGCGAATGAAGGGAATCGAGAGATTTCGATGGCCTTTTCTGGTGAGTGTGACGATTTTTTCCCTGGCCTGCGCTGGAGGGGCACCCCACTCCGTGGTTCCCGATTACAAGGATCGAATGCCCCGTTCGGTCGCCGTTCTACCGGTTTTGAATGAAACCGTAAGTCTCAAGGCCCCAGAGGTTTTTCGGCCTATTTTGCTGAACAAACTTTCCATGAAGGGGTATGAGACTCCCGCCCTAGGCTTCATCGACGGAAGGTTAAGAGAGAAGGGGGTCCGGGAGGCAGGCCAGGTGAACAGCTTGACCCCTCAGGAGATCGGAAAGCTCCTGGGAGTGGATGCTCTGCTCTACGCCTCCGTGACGGAGTTTAGCACCACCTATCTTCTGGCTTATGCTTCCATGACCGTCGGGGCCCGGTTCGAACTCAAGGACACCAAGACGGGTGAGAAACTCTGGGACTCCGACCATCAGGTCAAAGAAAGCAAACTGGGGCTTGACCAGAAATCGATGGGCGATACGATGCAGTTTGCCGCCGGCCAGTCCTATGTTCCCTATGCCCAGAAAGTGATCGATGAGAGTTTCAAAACCCTGCCCAACGGCCCCCGGGCTTCGGCCCCGGCCCAGACAGGGTGTCTCATGCCTGGTCTATAAGATCATATTTCCGAATTCAGAAGGGAGGATAGAGTCATGTTCTTCAAGGTATTTCAGGTGTGGAGCTTGGTGCTCCTTCTCCTGGCCTCCTGGGGGTGCGCCAGCATGCCCCCTGGGGGAGGAGGGCAGGCCCAACAGCCACAGATGGCCCAGGCCCAGCCGGCAGCGCAACCCACCGTCCCGGCTCGTCAAGTCACCCATAAAGGCCCGAAGCTCCGGGTGGGGATTGTTGATTTCGTCAACAAGAGTAGTTACGGGGCGGGAAGATTGGGAACCTCCGCCTCGGACATCCTGACCACGGAGCTATTCAAGACCGGCGCCTTCATCATGATAGAACGGGACAGGTTGAAGCAGGTTCTCGGCGAACAGGCTCTGGGGCAGACCGGTGCGGTGAGCGCTGAAACCGCTGCCCAGGCAGGAAAGGTACTGGGCCTCAACGCCCTGGTGACCGGGTCCATTTCGCAGTTCGGAGTGAGCACCGGAGGGGCAGACTACGGAGTCTACAAACAAAAGGTCCAAACCGCCAAATGCACCGTGGATGTGCGGGTCGTCGATGCTTCGACCGGGCAGCTCTTATTTGCCGATTCAGGAAAGGGAGAATTTGAAAGGAAAGCGCAGGAAGTCCTGGGATTGGGTACCCGCGCCGGGTACGACGAAACGCTGGGACAGGAAGCTCTTCGCTCGGCCATCACCAAGTTTATGGACAATCTGGTGCAGAAACTGCAGAGTGTGGAATGGTCGGGGGCCGTGGCCATGGTGAGCGGGACCGATGTGTACATCAATGCCGGGCGGGATGTGGGATTGAACCCAGGGGATATTCTGATGGTGCAGACCCTGGGGCAAGAAATCGTCGATCCCCAGACCAAAGTCGTTCTGGGACGGACCCGGGGGTCGGTCAAGGGAGAACTCCTGGTCACGGAGATTGACGAGAAGTTTACCATCTCCAAAGTCCGGTCGGGAGTGGGCTTCCAAGTAGGCGACCTAGTGAGAATCAAGAAGTGAGATTGCAGAGAGAGGGGGTTATGAGGAAATTTTCCTTCCTATTGTTGTTGGGGTTGGCCGTCTTCTGGGGGTGTGGAATGCCCCAGGAGACGCGACGGGGAGTGGGCCAGGAGGGCTTTCTGCTCATTCAAGCCGTCCCGGACGATGCCGAGGTCTATGTGGACGGGCAGTTGATGGGAAAAGCGGGAAAGTATGAAAAGGACCCCCTGGAGTTGAGCGGCGGAACCCACAAAATTGAATTCCGCAAGGCCGGGTTCCTACCCGAGGTGAGGGAAGTGTATGTGGGGAACCAGTCGCGCCATACCCTAAAAGTGAGCTTGAGAAAATCGCCTTAGATCCTCCCTGAAAGCCAGCGGGTCTCGACCCAAAGAAAGGGAAAGTTATGCGACGAGGCAGATGGAAGGTTGTGCTCTTTTCTTACCTATGGGCGGGAGTCTTTCTCTTTATCTACCCAACCGAAGGGCCAGCCCAACCAGCCAATACAGGAGGGAACACCAAACAAGCTGAAGTCACCTACCTCCAGGGAAGGGCTGAAGTCCTTCCCAAGGGCGAGGCGGCTTGGAAGCCCCTCCGGGTGGGGAGCTTCCTTTCGATGGAAGATGAGGGCCGGACCGCAGAACAGTCCCGGATTGAAATCCGTCTTCCAGATCGTTCGATCCTGCGTTTCGATCAGAAAAGTACCTTTAAGATGAAGAATCTCTTCTTCGATGCCCAGGAAGGCTCGCGGGAAATTCAAGTAGAAATTCCCATGGGAAAAACCTGGGCCAATGTGCGTAAAGCCTTCGGCCCCAAGAAGGTCTTTGAAGTAGCTTCGGCCAATGCTGTGGCCGGAGTCCGTGACACGGTGTGGCGCATGAACGTGGCCACCGATCGATCCACCCTGATCCGGGTGTATGAAGGGACGGTGGAAGTGTACAGTCCCTTTGTCAAGCCTGACTACAAGCCGGAAGAAGGGGGCTTTAAAGTTCCCCGGGAGGTGCGGGGACCGCAGGAAGTTCCCCGCCCGTACCAGGAGGTCTCCAAGGAACAGTGGGAACAGATTGTCCTCACCCAAATGATGCAGGTTGTGGTTCCTGCGGTGGGGAAACCCGAAGCTCCGACCTCCTTTCAGCCGGAAGAAGATCAACGCGACGAATGGGTCCGATGGAATCAACAACGGGACCGGCAGGTCCGGCCTTAAAGGCCCCCTTTCTGTATGCTGAACATTCCCAATCTCTTCAGCATCGTCCGGGTGGTTCTCCTCCTTCCCTTTATCTATTTTCTTCAGCAAAAAAGCTACGGCTTGGCCTTTGCGATCTTAGTACTGGCTGGGCTGACCGACGCAATCGATGGAGCCATGGCCCGGATTCTCCACCAGCGAACGGTTTTGGGAGCCTACCTGGACCCAGCGGCGGACAAGCTCCTCATGACCTTCTCCTACATTGCCCTGTCGAGCTTTGGCCTGCTCCCTTGGTGGTTGACCTTCCTGGTAATTGGCCGGGATGTGGTCATCGTTCTGGGGGTTCTTATCCTTCGCCTGCTCTCCCGCCCTGCAGAGGCCCGGCCTTCCGCAGCTAGTAAGGCGACCACCTGTTTACAGATTGCCACAATCGCCGCTCCCCTATTTTCGTTATCCCTATATCCATCGCCATGGCTGACCGACGGATTGACCCTAGCGACTGCGGTAGGGACGATCATTTCGGGGCTGCAGTACATTGGAAGAGGGGTTAATGTCTTGCGAAAGGGAGCCGTTGAATAGTCTCATCAGGGAAGATGAAAAGGACCCGTTATTGATATACCACATGAATAAAAGCAGATAAGATGATATTTTGCTTGACAATTTTGGGAGGAATTGATAAGAATAACTATCTTTTAATAAAATGTAGGCACGTAGCTCAGGGGGAGAGCGCTACCTTGACGCGGTAGAAGTCAGGGGTTCAAATCCCCTCGTGCCTACCAGAAATCAACTTGAGGCACCCAACAATCTAATCCCCAAAGAGAAAAGGCATCATGCATCGATGAGATGGTGCCTTTTCTTATTTTCGCGCAGCAGGGGTTTCCGGCTTCTTCATGGAACAGATCGAAGTTCGTTTTCCGGACGGAACCATACGCCAGCACCCCCGGGGAGTTCTCCTCCGGGACCTTCTGCCGAAAGGGGCGGAGGCCGATCAGACGGTGGCCGCCAGGCTGGACGGAAGGGTCATGGACCTGCAAGCTCCTCTGGAACAGGGAGGCTCCCTGGAGTGGGTCAGCCTTTCCTCGGACCTCGGGGTGGAGGTCCTTCGCCACAGTACGTCCCATGTCATGGCCCAGGCCGTGCAAAGCCTCTTCCCCGAGGCCAAGATTACCATCGGGCCGGCAATAAAGGAAGGATTCTATTACGACTTCGACGTCTCCCGGGGGTTCTCTTCCGAAGACCTTCCCCGTATCGAAAGCAAAATGAAGGAAATCGTGGAGCGGAATCTTCCCATCATCCGGCGGGTGGTCTCCCGGGAAGAAGCGATCCGCACCTTCCGGGAGAAAGGGGAGGCCTACAAGGTCGAGCTGATCGAAGAATTGCCCGACAGGCAGGTAACCCTTTATCAGCAAGGCGAGTTTATGGACCTCTGCCGCGGCCCCCACCTACCCTCCACGGGGAATATCCGGGCCTTCAAGCTGACCAGCGTGGCCGGTGCCTATTGGCGGGGAGATGAGCGAAACAAGATGCTCCAGAGGGTCTACGGCACCGCCTTTCCCACAGCAGAGGCTCTGGAGAAACACCTGTTCCTCCTGGAGGAGGCCCGGCGAAGGGACCACCGCAAGCTGGGACGGGAACTGGACCTCTTCTCCATCAACGAGGAGGCGGGGGCTGGTTTGGTGATCTACCATCCCAAGGGGGCCCTGCTGCGCACCCTTCTGGAGGACTTCGAAAAGAGGGAGCACTTGCGGAGGGGCTACCAGATCGTCATAGGCCCTCAAATTCTGAAATTGGACCTTTGGAAACGGTCTGGTCATTACGACAATTATCGCGATAAGATGTATTTCACCGAAGTGGAAGGGCAGGGCTACGGAATCAAGCCCATGAACTGCCTGGCTCATATGCTTATCTACAAGTCGAGGATCCGCAGCTATCGGGACCTCCCCCTCCGCTACTTTGAACTGGGTACGGTTCACCGCCACGAAAAGTCGGGGGAACTTCACGGGCTGCTCCGGGTTCGAGGGTTCACCCAGGATGATGCCCACATCCTCTGCACCCCCGAACAGCTCAATGGGGAGATCAAGGGGATTCTGGAGTTTGTTCGGGATGTGATGAAGGTCTTCGAATTCCCCTATGCCCTGGAAATCAGCACCCGTCCGGAACGGGGAACCATCGGATCGGATGAGGATTGGGAGCGGGCTACGACCGCCCTGCGCTCGGCTCTGGATGAATCCCGGCTCTCCTATCAGATCAATGAAGGGGAGGGTGCCTTCTACGGTCCCAAGATCGACGTCAAGCTGCAGGATGCCCTCAAGCGGGAATGGCAGTGCGCCACGATCCAGGTTGACTTTGCCATGCCCGAGCGCTTTGACCTTTCGTATATCGGCCCGGATGGAGAAAAGCACAAGCCGGTGATGGTCCACCGGGTCATTTTGGGGGCCATGGAACGTTTCATCGGGGTCTTGACCGAGCACTTTGCCGGCGCCTTTCCTACCTGGTTGGCCCCGGTGCAAGTTATCCTTCTGACCGTCACCGATCCGCAGATTCCCTATGCCGAAAGTGTCTATCGAAAAATGGTGGAAGCGGGTATTCGTGTGGAGAAGGATTTTCGCAATGAGAAACTCGGACTGAAGGTCCGAGAAGCGGAAGTGCAGAAGATTCCCTACATGGCGGTCATCGGGGAACGGGAAGTAAAGCAGGAATTGATTGCCCCCCGGGCCCGCACGGGAAAGACCCTGAATCCCATGAAAATCGAGGAGTTCATCGGAAGGATAAAGGAAGAATCACGCATAGGGGGTGAATCGTATCGCTAAAGAAACAGTGGGCATCAATTGGGGCATTCGAGCTCCAGAGGTCCGGGTCATTGATGGGGATGGGAAACAGGTGGGAATCCTGCCCCTCAAGGAGGCCATGAAGCTTGCCGAGGAACAGGGGTTGGACCTGGTGGAGGTGGCCCACAACGCCACACCGCCTGTGTGCCGGATCATGAATTACGGGAAATACAAATACCAACAGAACAAGCGGACCCATGAAGCCCGGAAGCACCAGACGGTCATCCAGGTAAAGGAGGTCAAACTTCGACCTCGCACGGAGGACCATGATTTTCAATTCAAGCTTCGCCACGCAAAGCGGTTCCTGGAAGAGGGCAATAAGGTCAAAATCTCCGTTCTTTTCCGCGGGCGGGAGATGGCCTATCCGGAATTCGGGAAAGAAATTCTGAACCGCTTCATCGAAGGGGTAAAGGATCTGATGGTGGTGGAACAGCCTCCCCGGCTGGAGGGGAGGAACATGGTCACCATCCTCACTCCCAAGAGTTAAGCCCTTCAATGAGCCTAGCGATTCTTTTTTTGATCCAGAAAGTGGGGGAGAAAGTACATTTTCCCATCAGGCAAATTCTTTAACTTAATGTATTTTGATAAAAAATAAGAGGTAATTTAATGAAATTAAAGACAAAAAGAGGAGCTGCAAAACGATTCAAAATGACCGGAGGCGGAAAGGTCAAACGTTCCAAGGCCTATGCCAGCCATCTTCTTTCCAGCAAGACAACCAAGCGGAAGAGAAAACTTCGCAAGAACGTCGTCGTGGATAAAAGGGATTCCCGGAATGTAAAGAGGCTGATCCCTTACGCGTAACAATATTTGATTTATCGAACATGGACATAAATAACATGGATACGGAGTGGCAGAGACGGATAAAAGGTTCAAGTCCTTTCTGTGTTTGTCTGCCTTCATCTGCGTCCAATATCGGTTTGTGAAGGAGTAACGAAACATGCCCAGAGTCAAGAAAAGTGTGAAAACTCGCGCCAGAAGAAAGAAAATCCTGGATGCGGCCAAAGGGTACCGGGGGTCCCGGCGTCGTCTTTACCGGATTGCTGCGGATACGGTCGATCGAGGCCGAAAGTTTGCTTACCGGGACCGCAAGGCAAAGAAGCGAACCTTTCGGGCGCTTTGGATCACCCGCATCAACGCCGCAGTCCGTTCCCATGATCTTACCTACGGCCAGTTGATTTCGGGCCTGGCCAAAGCCAACGTGGAGATCGACCGCAAAATGCTGGCGGAAGTGGCCTTCACCGATGCGGTGGGCTTTTCCAAAATTGTGGAGATCGCCAAAGGGCAATTGGGGTGAGGGAGACCTCCCAATGCAGGACGAGATCAAACGCCTGGAAAGAGAAGCGCTGGAGGAATTGAAGGGAGCGAGCGGCGAACTCCAGGTCCTAGCGGTTCGGACCAAGTATCTCGGCCGAAAAGGGCTCTTGACCCATCTCCTCCGGGGAATGGGAAAAATCCCGGCTGACCAGCGTCCGCTCATCGGCCAGCTGGCCAACCAGATTAAGGCGAATTTGGAGGGGGCGTCCGACCAGGCTTTGGAGAAAGCGCGGTCCCGCGAGCAAGGGGAGCGTCAAGTCAGCGAAGGAATTGATTTCAGCCTTCCAGGACCGAAGCCCCCGCGAGGCGGCCGGCACCTGATCACCCAGGTGACGGAGGAGATCGTAGCCATTTTTGAACGCCTGGGGTTCGAGGTATCCGAAGGCCCCGAAGTGGAGATGGATTATTATAATTTTGAGGCCCTGAATTTCCCCAAGGACCATCCCGCCCGGGACATGCAGGATACCTTTTATTTCTCCCCTAACATAGTCCTGCGGACCCACACATCGCCAGTACAGGTGCGGGTGATGGAAAAGCGGAATCCCCCCCTGCGGATCATCGCTCCAGGAAAGGTCTACCGCCATGATTCCGACCCAACTCACAGTCCCATGTTCCACCAGGTTGAAGGCTTTGTGGTGGACCAAGGGGTGACCTTTGCAGACCTCAAGGGGACGCTCACTTTTTTCGTCCACCAGCTTTTCGGCTCCGGGGTGCAAATGCGCTTCCGCCCCAGCTTTTTTCCCTTCACCGAGCCGAGCGCCGAGGTGGACGTTCAATGCGTCATCTGCCAAGGAGACGGATGCACGGTGTGCAAACGGAGCGGATGGCTGGAGATTCTGGGGTCGGGGATGATCGACCCGGAAGTCTTCCGCTTTGTGGGGTACGATTCCGAAATCTTCACCGGATTTGCCTTCGGACTGGGAGTGGAACGGATCGCCATGCTCCGGGTTGGGCTCAACGATATTCGCCTTTTCTATGAGAATAATATTCAATTTTTGAAGCAGTTCTGATCGATTCTCCCTCTCGGATCGAGCAAGATAGCCCATGAAGATCAGTCTCGATTGGTTGAAAGATTATGTGGATGTAACCCCTTCCCCGGCGGAGCTTGCTGACCTTCTGACTCATTCCGGTTTGGAAGTGGAAAGCCTCCAGGAGTGGAGACCGGGGTTTCGAGGGGTGGTCGTGGCACGCCTGGATTCGTTCCGCCCCATGGTGGAGAGCGACCATCTGTCGATCTGTTCTGTCCATGACGGGAAAAGGTCCTATTCCATCGTCTGTGGCGCTCCCAACCTGAAAACCGGGGGACGGGTTGCCCTGGCATTGGAGGGGGGGGTCCTTCCGGGGGGCCAAAGAATCGGAAGGACCCAGTTTCAGGGAGTACCGTCGGAGGGAATGCTCTGTTCCGAAAAGGAACTGGGGGTGAGCGAAGAAGGGGACGGAATCATGTATTTGGGACCGGATGCTTCTCTGGGAGTCCCCCTGGAAGAAGTCCTTCCCCTGGAAGACTGGGTCTTGGATATCAACATTACCCCGAACCGTTCCGATTGCCTTTGCCTGTTGGGGATTGCTCGGGAATTGGCGGCCCTTACGGGGAAAAGCCTCCGCTTCCCGGAAATGAAAAAAATTGAAGTGGACCCTTCCACGGATCGATTGACCTCGGTGGTTATTGAGCGGGCGGACCTTTGCCCCAGATATGTCGCCAAACTCATCCTGGGAGTTCAGATCGCCCCCTCGCCTTTTTGGATGCGCCGAAGGTTGCAGGTCTCGGGGGTCCGGGCGATTAACAACATCGTGGATGTGACCAACTATGTCATGCTGGAGATGGGCCAGCCTCTTCATGCCTTCGACTTCGAACGGCTGGAGGAGAAACGGATCGTCGTCCGGACTGCGGCCCGGGGGCAAACCTTCAGTACTCTGGACGGTACCCTGCGGGCGATGCCCGGAGAGGCCTTGATGATCTGCGACGGAAAAAAGCCCGTCGCCTTGGCTGGCATCATGGGCGGATTGAACTCGGAGGTCGAGCCCGACACTCGCAATATTCTGTTGGAGAGCGCCTATTTCGACCCCATGGGCATCCGCCGAACCTCTAAGCAGCTGGGGCTGAGCACCGAAGCCTCCCTGCGCTTCGAGCGGGGGATCGATGCCAATGGGTCCCTTTGCGCGGCTGAACGGGCGGCAGGCTTGATGATGGCTTTGGCAGGGGGAAAAGTGGCCCGGGGACAAGTGGATGCCTACCCCCGCAGGATCGAAGCCCTCAATATTCTCTTGCGGGTAGATCGGGTGAATCAAGTTCTGGGGACCTCGGTCGGCGGGAAGGAAATCCACGGGTACCTAAAGAGTCTCCAGATGGAAGTCAGGGAAGAAAAGGCCGATTCCTTCCTGGTCACGGTTCCCACTTACCGGGTGGATTTGACCCGGGAGATCGACCTGATCGAAGAAGTGGCCCGGCTCCACGGGTTCCATCGGGTTCCTGTTACTCTGCCCTCGGGAAGGGTCGCCCCCGAGAAAAAGACCCCCATGCAGATGGGAATGGCGCAAGCGCGGAGCCTCTTGGCCGCCTTTGGCTTTTGGGAAGTGGTCACCTATAGCTTTATTTCTCCCCAAGTCCTGCGGGACCTGCAATTGGAGGAATCGGAGAAGAGAGCAAAAGTCCTGCGGATTCAAAACCCCCTTAGCGAAGACCAGGCGGTCATGCGCACGACCCTGGTTCCGGGCTTGCTTTATACAGCCCGCAGCAACATTTACAGGCAGAACCTGGACTTGAAGCTCTTTGAACTGGGTCGGGTTTTTTTCCCG
Organism: Thermodesulfobacteriota bacterium; assembly: GCA_035624375.1. GTDB lineage: Bacteria > Desulfobacterota > SM23-61 > SM23-61 > SM23-61 > SM23-61. The sequence goes on from DASPRR010000605.1 coordinate 12,822, forward strand.
CGGGGGGAGGATCAGTTGCCCGAAGAAGTGGAATACCTGGGGGGGATTCTATCGGGCCTACGGGAGGAGGAATCTTGGGCGAGAAAAAGAATGGAAGTCAACTTCTTCGACCTCAAGGGGGTCCTGGAAGGCGTCTTTGAAGGACTGGGAGTTTCCGGGCTGGAATTTGTTGCCGATCCTAAATCATCCTTCCTGCACTCGTCCAAAGCTTGCCGGATTTGTGTAAAAGGGGAAGAGATCGGGGTCATGGGGGAAGTTCATCCAGCCCTGAGGGAGCGTTTTGACCTAAAACAGGACGTTTTCCTCTTCGAGGTTGACTTTCAAAAGGTAGTCGAGCGGATGACCGTGCGGCGCGTCTTTGTTTCCCTTCCCCGCTACCCGGCCGTAGCCCGCGATTTGGCCGTAGTCGTCGATGGGGGAGTGGCGGCGGGGGACATCCTTCGGACGCTCTGGGCGGCGAATAATGGGTGGATCAAAGAAATCCGCCTCTTCGACCTCTATCAGGGGAGTCCGGTTCCTCCGGGGAAGAAGAGCCTTGCCTTCCGCCTGATCTATCAAAAGGAGGACCGGACCCTCACAGACCGGGAAGTGAACGATTTCCATCAAACCCTGATTCAGGTCCTCAGCCGGGATTACAAAGGCATCCTCCGTTGAGGGGAATCAGCTGAGGAATTTTCATTTCAGATTCATAAGATCAAAGGAGGGGAAGATCATGACCAAAGCGGATCTCGTAGAAACGATTTATGAGAAAATTGGATTCTCCCGCAAGGAATCGGCAGAGATCGTGGACTTGGTTTTCGACCTCATGAAAGAGACCCTGGAGAATGGGGAGAAAATTAAAATCTCCGGGTTCGGCAATTTCATGGTGCGGCAGAAACGGTCCCGCAAGGGGAGAAATCCCCAAACCGGCAAGGAGATTCAGATCACCGCCCGCCGGGTCTTGAGCTTTAAACCCAGCCAAGTTCTGCGCAAAGCGCTGAATGTAACTCCGGTCACTCCCTCGTAATGCGGGGAGAAAAACCTAGAATCCCCTTGGGGGTCGAAGGTTATGGAGAAAAAGTCCGCTCCTTCAATTCCGGAAAAGTTGTACTACAAAATCGGAGAAGTCAGCCAAATTACTGGGGTCGAGCCCTACGTGCTCCGGTACTGGGAGTCGGAATTCAAAATCATCAACCCCGTGAGGACCAATTCTAAGCAGCGGCTTTTCCGGAAAAGGGACCTGGAACTGATCCTGGAAGTGAAAAAACTCCTCTATAAGGAAAAATTCACCATCGCCGGAGCCAAAAAGAAGCTGCAGGAAATCAAGGGCATGCGTGAGAAACAGTTGAAGTTGGACCTCCCGGACAGACAATACTATGATGGTCTTCTCCGGGTCAGGAAGGAATTGCAGGACCTTCGCGGCCTCCTCAGTTGAAAGGCGGAATGAGGAATGGGGGGCGAGGAATCGCGGATTGCGGAATTGAAAAGATTCCGGGCGAAACAGGATTCATTCAACTTAAGGCACTTGACGCACTCAAGATACGTGAGACGCTTTTTTTGATCGTTGACAGTCCTTTCGGTTAATGCTATTTTTTAGTCAACCGGGGCGTAGCGCAGTCTGGTAGCGTACCTGAATGGGGTTCAGGTGGTCGCTGGTTCAAATCCAGTCGCCCCGACCACGGATTTCATTCCCGCGAATGGCGGAAGGGAGGGGGGCAGGAGATTTTTCCTGCCCCCCTGAATGCTTTTGGGGAGAGGAGAAATCCATTCCATGAATCAGCCCTCTCCATCCGGAGTTCCGGGTACCCCGCGAAGGGGAATTCCCCGATTCATTTTGCTCCTCTTTTTTCTTTCCTGCTTATTGGTCTGTGCCTGTGGTGAGACTCGGGTCAAAAGGGACCTGACCTTGGCCCGGGATTTCCGGCCTCAGGAAGTCCAGAACCTCGCCGTCGTTAACTTAGACCCCCAGGTTCAATTCTCCCAGTTTGTGGAAGCAGAACTGCTGAAGAAAGGATATCGGGTAAAAGAGGGTTCAACTGTGGGACAGTTCTTGAAGAGTGAGGGCCTGCTCAAAGAAGGTTCATTGGACCCCCCGGCCTTGGCCAAGATTGGAAGCCGCCTTCAGGTGCAGGGAATTGTTCTCTGCAGCGTTATGGAATTCAGCCGGTTCCGGGATTCCTACCGACTGAGCATCCGTTGCGTGGCACCCGAAACTGGGAATACCCTTTGGTATGCCGAAGGGGGA
>DASPRR010000609.1:0-12813 GCA_035624375.1 Thermodesulfobacteriota bacterium
AGGTTAAAAATGAGTGTGCTCTTGATCCATCCTCCCGTCAGCAAACCCTGTGAACCACCCCCGGGAATTGCCAGGCTTTGCGGGGCCCTTCAGGCCAATGAAGTGGCAGCCGCTGTCCTGGATATGAACCTTGGGGGGCTCCTGGCCTTGATGGAAGGGGTGCGGGACCCATCCGACACCTGGACCCGCAGGGCGGTCCGAAACCGAACCCGCCAACTGGATTCCCTGAGGAACCCCGCGGGTTATTCTAATTTCTCCACCTACAAAAGAGCCATTCTGGATTCAAACCGCCTTCTCCAGGTCTTTGGCAACTCCAGGGGTTTGAACCTAAGCCTGGCCAATTCCCAAAGGAATTCCCACTCTCCGGTCAGGTCCTCAGATCTGATTCGGGCGGCGGAAGATCCTGAAGAGGATCCTTTCTTCCCATACTTCGAGGAGATTCTCCCTTCTGCTCTGGAGACCCAAACCCCCCGGGTAGTCGGCTTTTCCCTGAATTACCTAAGCCAGGCAGTCAGTACCTTCTCCATGATTGGGTTTTTGAGGAAGAGATTTCCAAGACTCGCCGTCGTGCTCGGAGGAGGACTGGTCACTTCCTGGGTTCGGAGGCCGGGGTGGCAGAATCCATTTGGGGGACTCGTCGATTCTTTGGTTGCGGGGCCTGGAGAAAGTCATTTATTGTCTCTTTTTGGAAAAAATTCTTCTCAGGTCAAAATCCATGGGCTGCCTGATTTTGATGACCTTCCCCTCACCGGGTACCTTTCCCCCGGTCTTATTCTACCCTATTCTGCATCCGGGGGATGCTATTGGAACCGATGCCTTTTCTGCCCGGAAAGAGCGGAAGGAAATCCTTATAAGCCCGCAGCTGCGGCCCAGGTCGTTCAGGATTTGAAGGACCTGACCAGGAGACATCGGCCGGTCCTGATTCATCTCTTGGACAATGCTCTTTCGCCGGCGCTGCTAATCCAGCTGGCCCAGGATTGCCTCCGTGTCCCCTGGTATGGGTTTGCCCGGATTACCGATCATCTGGCTGACCTTGATTTTTGCCGCGCGTTGAAAAAATCAGGATGCGTGATGCTCCAGGTGGGGATAGAGTCGGGGGACCCAGGAGTTCTTGAAAAGCTGCAAAAAGGGATCGACCTGGAGGTTGCTTCGCGAGTGCTGAAGAATTTGAGAAAAGCGGGAATTGCCACCTACGTCTACCTCCTTTTCGGGACCCCCGCAGAGAGTGAGAAGGAAGCTCGCAAGACCCTCCATTTTGCCGCTCGCCATAGGGAGGAAATCGGGTTCTTGAACTTGGCGCTCTTCAACCTGCCGGCTTACGGGGAAGAAGCTCAGACGCTGGCCACCCGGGCTTTCTACGAGGGGGACCTTTCCCTCTATTCGACTTTCATCCATCCCCGAGGGTGGAACCGGGACGCGGTCCGATCCTTCTTGGACAAAGAATTCAGAAAGCACCCGGCCATTGCCCCAATCCTGCGAAGAGAACCCCCCCTATTCACCTCCAACCATGCTCCCTTCTTCGTCGAAGGAATGATAAAGAACCTTGTCTAAGGACCCCCCTTTCTGCTATATTCCAACATCCTTTGATTCGTCCTCTCCTAAAAGCCTGCCGGACCCACCAAAAGAAAGCGAGGTTGCCATGCCCAAAAAGGAGACCAAAGTCAAGTACTCCAAGCATATTCCAGCCCTGAAAGTTCCGGCCAGACGCCGGCCTCCCAGCTGCGACACCTGCTCGGTTATGGCCTGCTGGCCAAAAGGCCCGGAGGACATCCTAAAAGGACCGGCCACCTGCCCCACCAAAAATTACCCGGATTTGATCAAGAAAGCGAAAGACATGTATATAAAGGACCCCTTCCACAGGAAGATGCAGAAAGCGGGAGCGCGGCTGGAGGGGATGTCTTCGCAGACTCCCCCAGGGGGAAGGGAGATCAACATGAAGTTGACCCGGGTGGAGGAGCTGGTCATGTTCTGCAAGATGATGGGGTATAAAAAAATCGGTTTTGCCCACTGCATCGGGTGCATCGGCGAAGCCAGGATGCTGAGTGAAATCTTCCGCGCCCGGGGATTCGAGACCGTACAGGTCAACTGTAAGGTGGGGGCCATTGAAAAAGGGGAAATCGGAATCAGCGAAGACGAGAAGGTCCGCATGTTCACTTTTGAAACCATCTGCAACAACCTTGCCCAAGCCCTGATTATGAATCATGAAAAGACCGACCTCAATGTGATTGTCGGCCTTTGTCTCGGGCATGATATCTCCTTCGCCCGAGCCTCCAAGGCCCCGGTTACCACTTTGATCGTGAAGGACCGGCGCTTGGGGCATAATCCGGCCCTGGCCCTTTACCAGGGGTACCCGCCCTGCAATTTCTATTATGGTCGACTGGGGAAGGCAACTTCAGAGACCGGCGGACGGTAGGAGGGAGCGAAATGGAGCGCAAGGGGAAAGAGAAGGAAATTTCCGGATGGTATGTTCAGAAGGAACAGACCCCCGAAGAAAAGGCGGCCCAGGTGAAGTCCGTAGGGGATTGGTATGAAAAGAAGCACCGTCTCAACTACCGCACCGTCCCCCTGGAAATTCCTGGAAAAATGATGCTGGCCCTGGGAAAGATGGCCCTGGAAAGGGGAATGGATTTCTCTGAACTCATCGAAGAAATTCTGGCAGACTATTTGCGGGGGAAAAGGATCCATTGGAAAGCGCCGAAAGGATGATTCCGCAATTTGAACACAGGGAAGATCCTTTAGGCGCTTGATCACACTTGAGCACATCCGGGGCACTTTTAATCCCAAAGGAGGGAAAACATGGCCAAGAGACATCCCTTGAAGATCACCGTGATCAAGAAGCTGAGTTCCAAAGAGGTTTACGGGCATTCCCTGCCTGAGGTTTCAGAGACCATGGCCGCCTACTGCGATCGCCTGGAAACGGGACAGGAGTTTCAAGTAGACGAATCCGGCGCCATGCCCGCGGGTTTCTGCACCTGGGCCTGGCATGACATTTTCCCCGCAGTCACCGGCCTTCGTTTCGGGGGGAACTATCCCTGGATGAAGAAAGAAGGAATGGTCATCGCCTGCTGCAGTGACGGAGCCCGGCCGGTGTTTTTCAGAATCGAACGAGTCGGGTAGGACCCGGTGGGATGGTAGGGGCGGGCTTGAAACCCGCTCCTATGGAGTTCGGAATGAATGGTTCCTCAGCACTCGCCGTTTGCTGCCCGTTTCGGGCAACATTAACCCGATTTCCGTAAACCAGAAACCAGCAACGAGCAAGCAGAAACCAGGAACCAAGGACAAATTATTCCGATTTCCGAGCTTTCGGGGAAGGGGATTCCTTTCTCAAGAGCATATAAATAGCCAGAAGGGCTGCGGGGATTCCGATGGCCTGAGCGGTGGAAAGGACATTGGGAACGACCCACCCCCGGGGATCATCCCGATAGAATTCCACTATGAACCGCATCACCGAATAGAAAAGAAGATAAAACCAGAAGAGCTTCCCCCGGAACCGTTCTTTTTTCCGCATGGCCATCAGCGCCAGGAAGATTGCGAAATTGGCCGCGGATTCATATAACTGGGTGGGATGGAGAGCGATTCCCCGGGGAGCCAGAGATTCGGGGTCGGTGAAGGTGACGGCCCACGGGACCTCCGTGGGTAGCCCGTAGCATCAGCCGGCGGAGAAACACCCCAGCCTTCCGATCGCTTGGCCCAGGGGGATGGCGGGAGCGACAATGTCCGCCAGCTGGCGAAAATTCAAATGATGTTTCCGCACGTACCAAAGGCCAACCAGGAAGGCAAAGATTAACCCGCCGTAAAAAACCAAACCTCCCCGCCAGAAACGGACAATATCCACCGGGTTGTCCCGGAACTCCTCCCAGCTGGCGAGAACATAAAAGACCCGGGAGCCGATTAACGCCGCCAGAAGGGCGTAGAAGGCAAGGTCCATCATGATGTTCGGGTCCAGCCCCACGCGCTTGGCCTCCCGCAACGCTACCAGCACCGCAAGAAAGAAAGCCACCGCCAGAAGCAAACCGTAGGTGTGGAGGGTGAATCCACCGATCTTTAAGAGAATTGGATACATAAAATAAAGTTCGGAATCGGCGCCAAGATCATCATAGGAGCGGGTTTCAAACCCGACCCTACGGGGTTCGACGTTTAATCTTTTTCCCCAAAGGTCAGCGATCCCTTGCGCAGCATCTGGATGAACAGCAGGGCCACACCGATGGAAATCGCCGAGTCAGCCACGTTAAATGCCGGCCAGTGAGTATCATACCAATGGAGATCGACAAAGTCTATCACCTCGCCCAGGCGCAACCGGTCGATGAGATTCCCGATGGCGCCCCCCAGGATCAGGGCCAGGCTCACGAGAAGGGTCTTTTGGTGCTGGCGAAGGCTCCGGATCAGGTAAACGATGCATCCGATGGCCACCGAGGAAATAAGCGCGAACAAAGCGATCCGCAGACTCGAGCGAGTGCCCGCTAGGAAACCGAAAGCCGCCCCGGTGTTGCGCAAGTAAGTGAGATGGGCAAAATTGGGGATGATCTCGACCGACTGGTGCAAGGTCATGGTTTTCTCCACCAGGACCTTGGTGCACTGGTCCAGAACCAAGACCCCGCCGCTGATAAGGGTCATCAAAGTGTATTTTGCACTCACGACTTTCCTTCTGCCTGAATGGCGGCTAGAGCGGCCTCACAGCGGGGACAGATCGGAGAGTAACCATTCCCCTCTCCCACCTTTGGGTCGTAAACCCAACAGCGCGGGCATTTTTGGCCGCCGGCCCGAGAAACCAGAATATTCAAACCTTCCATTTCCTTGCTCGGCTGGGCCCCCGGGGCTGCGGTGGGGGACAAGAGGACCTCCGAAACAATAAATAATTCCTTGAGGATGGCTTCGTTTTCCCGGAGGAAGGGAAGGATCTTCCCCGTTCCGCTCAAGGTAACGGAGGCTTCCAGGGAGTTTCCGATCAACTTGTCCTGGCGGGCAGCTTCCAGGACTCGGGAGACTTCGGACCGCACCTTCAGGAGCAGCTCGAACCGTTCTTCCAACTTTGGATCGAAATACCGCGATTCCACCTCCGGAAAGAGAGTCAGGTGCACGCTCTTAGCTCGTTCCTTCGCCCCGGGGATTTGCTGCCAGACTTCCTCGGCGGTGAAGGAGAGGATAACCGCCATGAGGCGGATCAACGCGTCCAGGACCTTGTAGAGGGCGGTCTGGGCGGCCCGGCGCTGGGGAGAATTCGCCGGTGAGGTATAAAGGCGGTCCTTCAGGATATCCAGGTACAAGGCGCTCAAGTCCACGGAGCAGAAGTTATGGATTCCGTGGAAGACAACGTGAAAATCGAAATTCTCATAAGCTTCCCGCAGCCGGGAGTTCAATTTCTGCAGGCGAAGGAGGACCCAGCGGTCCAGGTCCTGGAGGCTGGAATCCGGGACGGAGTCCTTCTTCGGGTCAAAATCGTGCAGGTTTCCCAGGAGGAACCGGCAGGTGTTTCGAATTCTCCGGTAGGCATCGGAGAGGCGGGAGAGGATTTCCTCGGAGATGCGGATGTCGTCCCGGTAGTCCTCGGCCGCCACCCAGAGGCGGAGGACCTCGGCGCCGTACCGCTTGATGACCTCGTCCGGGACGATAACGTTCCCCAGGGACTTTGACATCTTTCTCCCTTCCCCGTCCACCACGAATCCATGGGTGAGGACCGAGTTGTAGGGGGCCTGGCCGCGGGTTCCTACCGAGGCCAGAAGGGAGCTGTGGAACCATCCCCGGTGCTGATCGCTTCCTTCCAGGTACATGTCCGCGGGGGATTTCAGGTTGGGCCTTTTTTCGCAGACCGCAGCATAGCTTACTCCGGAGTCGAACCACACGTCGAGGATATCCGTTTCTTTTTTAAAATCCTCCCCCCTGCACTTGGGACAGCGGGTTCCCGGAGGAAGGAGTTCCTTCACCGGAAGGTCGAACCAGGCGTCGGCTCCCCCTTTCTCGAAGATCTTGGAGACGTATTCGACCAGGGGCTCTTCAGTCAATACCTCCCCGCAGGCGGTGCAGGTGAAAGCCACGATGGGGACGCCCCAGGCCCGCTGACGGGAGATGCACCAGTCGGGGCGGTTCTGGATCATGCCATAAATCCGGTCATGGCCCCAGTGGGGGATCCATTTCACTTTGTCGATGGCCTCCAGAGCCTTTTGGCGAAATCCATTCTTCTCCATGGAGATAAACCATTGCTCCGTGGCCCGGAAGATGATGGGATTCTTGGACCGCCAGCAGTTGGGGTACTGGTGGGTGTAGACCTCGCTGTAGATCAGGGCACCCACTTCCTTGAGCTTCTGAATGACCGCGTCGTTGGCGTCAAAGACATACTGCCCCGCAAAAAACTTCACCTCTGGGGTGAACCGCCCTTGGTCGTCGACGGGAGAATAAATGGGAAGGTTGTACTCCAGCCCAGATTCGTAGTCTTCCTGGCCGTGACCGGGAGCGGTGTGAACGCACCCGGTGCCCGTGTCCAGGGTGATGTAGGTCGCTAGGATGAGCAAGGATTCCCGGTCCAGAAAGGGATGGCGGCACTTCAAGCCCTCCACTTCCTTGCCCGAGAATTTTTCCAGGACTTTGTACTTCTTTTTCTCGGCCTGGGCCATGGCCTGCTCCAAGAGCGCTTCGGCCAGAATCCATACCTCTCCTTCCACTTCCGCGGCCACGTACTTATAGTCGGGATGGAAAGCAATGGCCAGGTTGGCCGGTATCGTCCAGGGGGTCGTGGTCCAAATCAGGACAAAGACTTTCTTATTCTTGAGCGCCGGGAAGCGGTCCCCGAAGTCGGAGATGGCCGGAAATTTGACCGTGATGGAAGGGGACTTGTGGTCTTCGTATTCCACCTCAGCCTCGGCCAGGGCGGTTTGGCAGACGGCGCACCAGTAGACCGGTTTCTTGCCCCGGTACACGGAACCTTTGCCCACAAACCGGCCAAATTCCCGGGTGATGGTGGCCTCGTAGTCATAGCTCATGGTGAGGTAGGGGTTCTCCCACTCGCCCATGACCCCCAGCCTCTTGAACTCCTGCCGCTGGATGTCGATGAACCGGGTGGCAAACTCGCGGCAGAGTTTTCTTTTCTCCGAAATGGGATAGGATCCCTTTTTGCTTCCCAGGCTCTTGTCCACTTCGTGCTCGATGGGCAGTCCATGGCAATCCCAGCCGGGAACATACTCCCCGTTGAATCCGGCCATGTTCCTGGACTTGACGATGAGGTCCTTGAGAATCTTGTTTAGTGCGGTTCCGATGTGAATATGCCCGTTGGCGTAAGGGGGACCGTCGTGAAGAATATACTTGGGGCGATCTTTGGCAATCTGCCGCAGCTTCTGGTAAATTTTCCCTTCTTCCCATTTTTTCAGAATCTCCGGCTCGAGCTTGGGAAGGTTGGCTTTCATGGGAAAGGCGGTCTTGGGTAAATTCAATGTATCCTTATAGTCCATCTTTTCCTCGAAGCAAGGGATAGCTCCAGCTTTTTGCTGGGCTCAAAGATGCGCAACTCCTCATAATCAAAGTAGATCATAAATTTTTATCATAGGAGGAGCCGCGGCACAAGAGAAAAGAGCGAGAAAGAGGCAACGCTTTTCCTATTGCGGATGTTTTTCGGCGAATGTTATACTGCTCATGATTCAACTCGGGCCAGTCGGAGATTTATCAATTCGGGTAATCATTTGGGGCCGTTAGCCTCGGGCGTACCTAGCGGAAAGGCTTGGGGCTAGGGATATTTTGAAAATGGGCCTTCCAAAACCCAGGTGGAAATTTCGCCTTTTCCAGGTAGAACCCACGATGAACTGCGTCACTCATTCCAGATTTATCTGTATACCAAGAAAGGAGGTGCTTGTCTGGGGGGCCGCAAGGATGCCGGATCTGTGATTACCTTTAAAAAGAGGGCGGCCATCGGTCCGACCCAACATAAAGCTTCTCAGTCGTTTCAAAAGCACGACCAGAGGGAGGGTACGATTCGAGTTATCCCGAAGTGAAAGTTAGAAATTGGAGGTGAACAACTCGGGCTTTCAATCCTAAAATCATGGAGGTATAACAATGGCGCAGCAGGGTTTATTTAAGACCGAAGACTGGTGGGCGGTATGGCTTGGGATGCTGGTCTTTATTCTTAGCCTTTTCTATCTCGCAGGAGCAGACCTCCTCGGCTGGGTCGGTCGGCCCATGATGTGGACCGATTTTTCGAAATCTTTCGGCCCCATCTCAAAAAGTTATTCTGGCCTCGGAGGATTTGGATCGCTCTTGGTCACCTATATTGCCTTTCTGGTAGCTCTGACCATTGGTGCCAAAGCCATCGGTTTCAAAATCGGCAAATTTATCTATGGATTTACAATCATTTTCTGGCTGACGATCCTCTGTGTGGTCCTCGGCAATTATGCCAATATCGCCGCCAATTCACCAGGGGACATTAAGAGATTCGGCCTGAATTGGTCCTTAAGGCTGACCGGAGAATCCGGCCTCATCATCGCCCTTCTGGTCGGCCTATTCATCAGCAATTTCCTGCCCAGATTTGCTGAGACGCTCAAGGAAGCGGCGCGGCCGGAGTGGTATATAAAAACCGCCATTGTCATTCTGGGTGCGGGGATCGGAGTGAAAGCGGTTGGAGCGATGGGGCTAGCCACGGCGGTGATGTTCCGTGGCCTCTGTGCCATCATCGAAGCCTACCTGATTTACTGGGCGTTGGTCTATTGGATGGCCCGAAAGTGGTTCGGCTTTAGCAGGGAATGGTCCGCGCCCCTGGCCTCGGGCATATCCATTTGCGGGGTCTCGGCCTCCATTGCCACGGGCGGGGCCATCCGGGCCAGGCCGATCATACCCATCATGGTCTCCTCTCTGGTCGTCATCTTTGCCGTGGTTGAACTATTGCTTCTGCCCTTTCTGGCTCAAACCTTCCTTTACCAGGAACCCCTGGTGGCGGGTGCCTGGATGGGCCTGGCCGTAAAGACGGATGGGGCAGCGGTCGCCAGTGGCGCCATCGTAGACGCTCTTATCAAGGCCAAGGCGCTTACGGCTCAGGGCATCAACTATGAACCCGGATGGATGCTTTCGACGGCAACCACGGTTAAAATCTTCATCGACATCTTTATCGGGGTATGGGCCTTTATCCTGGCGGTGATCTGGACCACCGTCATTGAAGCTCAACCAGGCGTAAAAGTCAGGGCGATAGAGATCTGGAACCGCTTCCCCAAATTCATCATCGGGTACGCCCTGACTTTTGTGATCATGCTGGTAATCTGCTTCAACAATCCCGGGATCATGAAAAACGCAGTACCAGCCAGTGGAGAAGCGGATGTCTTCCGGACTACCTTCTTTGCCCTCACCTTCTTCTCCATCGGGCTGGTCTCTAATTTCCGGAAGCTCTGGGAGGAGGGAATTGGGCGCCTGGCGGTGGTTTACCTCGTTGCCCTCTTTGGATTTATCATCTGGATCGGGCTCTTGATTTCGTGGATCTTCTTCCACGGGGTGAAACCCCCCATTATTGGTTAGCGCATAATCGCAAGGAGGATCTATCATGGCGGAAAAAAAGGAACTGGTTGAAGAATTGAAGAAGATGAAAGTGGAGCCATTCCTGCCCGTAGAGAAAAAGCTTGTTCTCTGGAGTATTATCCTGGGAGTGGTCCTGCTTGGTTTCCTTGTCTGGGTAAGCTATACCTTCTTCCCCGCTGGTCATTAATCATAGAGGTGGGACCCAGGCTTTTGGTTGGGTCCCACCTTGCTTCTGAAGCCTTCTCGCCATAGTTCCTGCCAGGCATGGTCACTCTTTTCGCCTATGCGGCTTTTTTTTAATGCCCTTTTAATGGACATAGGAGGCCATTGCCATCCTTTGTTATCCAATGTTGCCTTTTTGGGGGCGGGGTGACGTTTTCAGTGAACCCAAACCCCTAACAGAATCATAGACCATACCCAAGGTTTTCATTTTTTCTTGACAATTCGAAAATGTTTAAATATTCTTTTCCGGGGTAATGCCCTGTTCCCAAAGAATAGGTCCCCCAGGAGGCGGAATCATCCTTTCATAAATTTTCTCTATTCGATTAAAAATGACCGAACCCTATTTCTCCAGCGACTTTTAGAAGATTCTCCAGGGCCAGGGATTACAGGTTGATGAAATTTACTTAGGAGGAGGTTTATGGACGTCAAAGAATGCCACTGTTTACCCGTTGACCACCTAACCAGCGAGCTAGAAACCCACCTGGAAAGAGGGCTAACCCAAAAAGAAGCCCAAGCCCGGTTGCAAAAGCATGGGCCCAATGAGCTGACGGAAAAGCCACGGGAGGGCTTCCTGAAGATGCTCCTGGACCAGTTTAACAACTTCCTGGTGATCATCCTGATTATCGCCGCAGTCGTCTCCTTGCTGCTGGGCGAGATCATTGACGCCACGGCCATCATGGTCATCGTTATCCTGAACGCAATCGTGGGTGTCATTCAAGAATCCAAAGCTGAGCAAGCCTTGGCCGCTCTGAAGAAAATGTCCGCTCCCAATGCCCAAGTAATACGGGATGGCCATCAGATGACGATCCCCTCCCGGGAACTGGTGCCTGGAGACCTTGTACTGGTAGAGGCAGGGAATTATATTCCCGCCGACATGCGTCTGGTGGAGAGCGTAAACCTTAAGGTGGAAGAGGCCTCGCTGACAGGGGAATCCGTTCCAGTGGAGAAGGTGGCCGGAGTGGTGCTGGACAAAGAAATCCCGATCGGCGACCGAAAGAACTCCGCCTTCATGAGCACCATGGCAACCTACGGGCGAGGCAAAGGGCTGGTCACTGGCACCGGGATGCACACCCAGATCGGCATGATTGCCGAGATGCTCCAGTCCTATGAGGATGAGGCAACCCCACTGCAACAGAAGCTCGATCAGCTGGCCAAAACGCTGGGCATCATCTGCCTGGCAGTTTGCGGGATTATTTTTGTCTATGGCCTCATCCGGGATACGCATTTTGGAACGATTATGAATGAAGGGTTCATAGCTTACCTCCGGGCGGAGAAGAAAGATATCATTGAACTTTTCATGACCGCCGTAAGCCTGGCCATCGCTGCGGTTCCGGAGGGTCTGCCCGCAGTGGTCACGATCTGCCTGGCCCTCGGGATGCAGTCCATGATCCGCCGGCATGCTCTGATTCGCAAACTCCCGGCGGTGGAAACGCTGGGGTGCGCCACCGTTATATGTTCGGACAAGACTGGAACGCTTACCCAGAACGAAATGACCGTTGTTCAGGCATGGGCGGGAGGCAAGAGTTTCAAAATATCGGGTGAGGGATACAACCCCGTTGGGCAGTTCTCCCTGGAAGGGAAGTCTTTCGATGCGGCCAAAGACCCGAACGCGTCTCTTCTTCTCCATGCGGCCATGCTCTGTAACGACGCCAAACTGGAAGAGGGGAGTGAAGGAAAAGGGGAGAAGGCGTGGCGTATGGTGGGTGACCCAACCGAAGGCGCTATGGTCGTAGCAGCAGCCAAAGCTGGCCTTTGGCGAAAGGAGATGGAAAAAGCCCTTCCCCGGATGCAGGAGATCCCCTTCGACTCGGAAAGAAAGAGGATGACCACGATCCACCAGCAGCAGACCGACAGCGTCAATTTCTATTTTGATTGTCCGTCCAATGTGGCCTTCGTGAAAGGGGCACCGGATATTGTCCTAGACCTCTGCGATCATATCATCATGGATGGAAAGACCATTCCCCTTTCGGAAGAAATGAAGAGAAATGTTTTGGCGGCGAACCAGGATATGGCCCGGCAGGCCCTCCGCGTGTTAGGAGCTGCCTACCGTCCTATGGATGGAATTCCCAACCAATGCAGGTGGGAAGACATCGAGAAAGGCCTTACCTTCATCGGACTTATGGGCATGATTGACCCAGCGCGGCCTGAAGCGAAAGAAGCCGTAAAGTTGGCCCGGGGCGCGGGCTTGAAGAGCGTCATGGTAACCGGGGATTACAAGGATACGGCGGAGGCTGTCGCCAAAGAAATTGGCCTTTTAACCCCGGGCGGGCGGGTCCTTAGCGGGGCAGAACTGGATAAAATGAGCGACGAGGCACTGACCGGCATGATCGATAAAGTGGATGCCTTTTGCCGGGTTTCACCGCAGCACAAGACCAGAATCGTCGATGCCCTTAAAGCCAAGGGCCACGTTGTAGCGATGACCGGCGACGGGGTAAACGATGCCCCAGCTCTGAAAAGGGCCAACATCGGCGTGGCCATGGGGATTACCGGAACTGACGTGTCCAAAGAAACGGCCGACATGGTCCTCACCGACGATAATTTTGCCAGCATCGTTTCGGCCATTGAAGAAGGGCGAATCATTTACTCGAACATCCGCAAGTTTGTGTATTACCTGATCTCCTGCAACATCGGAGAAATCCTGATCATCTTTTTGGCCATGCTGGCCGGTGCGCCCCTGCCCCTGAGGCCGGTACAATTGTTGATGTTGAACCTGGTCACCGATGGCGCCCCGGCCCTGGCTCTGGGCATGGAGAAGGGCGAACCGGACATCATGAAGCGTCCGCCCAGGCCAACCAAGGAGCCGGTCATAAATTGGGAAATGCGGATTGGCACGCTGGTGCAGGCTGTCGTCATGACGGCTGCCGTACTCTCCGCTTATTTCTGGGCCCTGCGGGTCTACCCCCAACAGCTGGAGCGGGCCCAAACGATTGCCTTTGTTTCCCTGTGCCTGTCTGAGCTGCTGCGAGCCTTTACCGCCCGGTCGGAGCGTTACGGAATTTTTAGCATCGGCGTCTTTTCAAACAAGTGGATGCTCTGGGCAGATGGAAGTTCGCTTCTCCTGGTTCTGCTTGTGGTTTATGTCCCCTTCCTGCGGCCCTTCTTTGACAC
>DASPRR010000006.1:0-16415 GCA_035624375.1 Thermodesulfobacteriota bacterium
AGAGCAGGTAGCACGCCAGCGCCGTTCCGGCGGCCACCGCGACGAGTTTCGGAACCTCGCGGGCATTTCGCGGCCCGACCGCCCAGCTTAATCCCAGAATGAACAGAAAGGTGGAGGTTACGAAACCGATGAGGTCGAGGCAGGCCACATAGCCCAGGAAGATCGAGAACCCCCAAAGGACCCGCCGGTAATTCGGCGCGGGGCCCTTTGCCTTTTTCGCTTCCCCCGCGGACGACCGTTTTTTGAAAAGGTCCTCGCCTATCAGCCAGACAGCCAGGCCCGCCAGAAAGATCAGCATGACCCGTGGATAAAAAGAGGGCCCGATGGGTATGAAAGGAGGAACGGGGACGAGACCGGCCTGCCAATAAAGAACGGCGCAGAAAACCAGCAGGCCGATCCCGATAGCGGTATCACGTCGCATGAGACCCCCTACTTCTTCTTATAGCCTAGAGCCTGGGCCAGGTCGGCGTTGATCTTGTCGTTCTTCTGGAGGAAGTCGGCATAGGCCTTGCGGTCCAAAAACTCGACGAAGGTTCCTTGTTTCTTCATCGAGTCCATGACTGCTGGGTCTTTGGAGGCCTTGGCGCAGGCCTCTTCCAGCTTCGCCAGTGCGGCCTCCGGGGTTCCTTTGGGAGCCACGATTCCACGGTTAACAGCGTACACGATGTCGATTCCCAGTTCCTTCAAGGTGGGTACATCTGGAATCTCCGGCAGCCGCTTGGCCGTGGCAATGGCGAACATTTTCAACTGGCCCGCTTTGACTTTGTCGAGCTGGGTCAGGTTCGTTTCTCCGACGAGGACGTGTCCCCCCAGCAGGGCGGTCATCCGGGGAGCCGTTCCCTCGTAGCTCACGTACTTCCATTTGATCCCAGCGGCCTGGGCGATCATGGCCGGGAAGAAGTGGCTTGTGGACCCCAGGGTTGCACCCACGGTGATCTGCTCGGGCCGCTTCTTGGCGTCCTCGATCAGCTCCTTCATGCTTTTCCAGGGGGTCTTGCCGTAGGCTGCGAAAACCGAGGGGGTTGAAGTGAGGAGGCATACGGGTTCGAAGTCCTTGTAGCTCAGATCGGCAACTCCGGTGTGCAAGGTCGTGTGGATGAAGTCGTGGACCGAGAGGATCGTGTACCCGTCTGGAGCAGCCTTCTTGGCTTCCCGAGCCCCGACCGTTCCCGAGGCCCCGGTGATGTTGACGATGACCACGGGTTTGCCCAGGTTCTTTTCCATGCTGGCGGCGATGACCCGGCAGATTGCATCCGTATCGCCCCCTGCGGCCCAGGGCACGATCATCTTGATCGGCCGGTCCGGATAAGCGGCTCCGGCGGACGTCAGGCCCATGATTAGAAGCGTTATGGTTACCAGGAAGAAAAGTGCAAAAGAATACTTGCGAAGCATGTATTTTCCTCCTTTGGATTGAAAGTGGATTTAAGCCTCTTTGGGAATGAAATTAGAATACGGGGGGAAGAACAGTGTGTCAAGGGGAAAGAACCCACTTGCCCACCCCCAGTTTTTCGTGCTTGTTGGGGTTCAGGGTGGAGGAATTTGGATCATCAGGCTCGGCGGGTGCTTATCCTTCCATGAAACTCTTCCCCATGTTCCGCAGGCAGAGGCCTGAGAGGAGATTCCTCCAAAGAAAAGAGAACCAAAGCATTTTTCCGTTTCAATCCCCCCAGGACGGGCCCGATCCAATGGAAGGACCACCGCCTCAGGATGATGATCCAAATTTCTCCGCCCTGAACCCCATGAGATCCCCCCTCCTATCAGAGACCTTATTTTCAAAGGACTCTTTTTTAAGAACTGGGGGTGGGCAAGGGTTACCGAGTGGTCGAGAGTCGATAAAAAAGAGGCAAGGCCAATATCGACCTTGCCTCTGTCCGAAGCTGGAATGAATCTCTCTTTTTCGGAAGCACCCACCGAAAGATGCTCCCTTATATCTTTGAATTTGCCTTATTATTTGTTCTCGAGTTCTAACCTAACCCGAATACAAGCGACCAAGGTTTCAAGTTCTTCGGTTTCGAGCCTCAGAAGGAAATTTAAATCCGCATCCGACTTCAGAATTCTCCTGGCCAGCTGGATCAACCCTTCTTTTTCTATCCTGGGGCCTTCCCGGAGCCCAGTGCCCACAAGAATTTTCTCCATAGCCCTATGCCTACCCTGTACAGAAAAACTTGGTTGAATGGAGTTGATATCTCCGCCGATTCCCATCTTATTGGCCCCCTTTTTGTCCGGATTTGTCTCTTGGAGGAATGAAAGAGAGTCCGGAAAGATCCCCCAAATAACGTTTCAGATTCAAAGAAATTTTCAGGTGTGTGGGAGTGGGGTTTGGGAGCGAGAGTGCAGGAGGTTTTAGTTCACTTCCTCTCTTCAGAATTTTATAATCGTAATAAACGGCCATGTAGTTTTCAAATTCCCTGCAATCCCTCTTCAGTAGGGACAGCTCGTGGATCCCCACCCTTTTTAATTGATTCAACACATCGCGTCGAGTCATCATGTCAATCACCCTGCAAAAAATTCGCCAAAGCGTTTATTCCCTCAAATTCCTGGAAATGATTCATGTTTGAAATAGGCATCAAATTATATATCCCCTTCCATCCATAGAGCCCATTCCCTAAAAAGGTGAAAATGTCCCATAGCAAAAGAGCCGGGATTTCCTTCTATGCCTCAACCTTATTAAGGTTCATCAATCGAAACCTGGCGGAGGCCGATTCTTACTGACAAGGATATCAGCACCTGCCGCAGAATACAGGAGTTCATTCTCTTCGTAACCTGGGTTTAGACCCTATGCAAAAGGAGTTGAGAGGAAAGTAGTCAAAGAGGACCGATGGCCAAAAAAGACCTCCGGTTTTAAACAAAGCCATGGGTGCGGCCATCCTCGAATTTCTGGCCCCCCCTTCTTACTATATTTCTATTTTGAGGAAGTAAACATTGCGATGAAATTCATCCTCCGGCATCGTGATTACCAGCATTTTTGCCCAGTTCATTATCGAATCTCTAGTTATTCTTTCCGGTTTCTGTCTTCTTTCGGGCAAAACACCAATCAGGCGGTCTTCCCCTAGGGGTACACGACGGTAGAATTCATAAGCAATCATGACGATATTTTGCTCCTCGGAATATTTTGGAGATTTGCATTCCTTTTCCCTTCCAGCATTTTTTATACCAATCTGACGAGCTCGCATTAACATGCTGTAATTATTAGCATTTCCCTAAATTATGGATTTAAGGAAAAGCCGCTTTTACGTAAGATTTTGGGACATGGGCCGTTAAGGATCTTCTAGGTGCCTGTAACCAATAGAAAAATTTAAATTCTGGGGTGTGGCTTTTTTACATTTTTACCAGGCTGGTACAATTAATTGGGCCCGAGGATTGAGAAAAGAAGAAAAATTTGCAGTGTGGATGTTGATTGGAAAGAAAAATGCCTTTGGCG
The DNA here is from genome assembly GCA_035624375.1 of Thermodesulfobacteriota bacterium. Taxonomy (GTDB): domain Bacteria; phylum Desulfobacterota; class SM23-61; order SM23-61; family SM23-61; genus SM23-61. Next base: position 3,422 of record DASPRR010000006.1, read on the forward strand.
ATCACCTGTTTTCCTCTGCTCTGGGGGCAAGTCCACTAACCTTCTTGACTTTTGACCGCACATCCTCTAGTTTCAGGCCATGGGAGATGCTTTTGAAAGGACACTCAGGGGGATTATTCCTCTCAGGTCGACCGAAGGGCAGAGTAAAGTAATGCCCCTTGACCAAGCGGTCCGGAAATTTGTCAAGCCCGGTATGGCCCTCCATCTGGGCCTGGCATGTACGCCTCCGCTCGCGGTCATCTACGAACTGGTCCGGCAATTCCGGGGCAAGGACCCTCAATTCACGCTCTTCTCCCTGGGTCTGACGACGGCTTATTCGCTGCTGGTCCATGCGGGCCTGCTTCAAAAAATCACCACCACCTTCCTGGGCGATTCCTATCCCTCACCGGGCCCGAATCCCGTTTTTCAAAAGGCCCTCCAGAAAGGAACGGTAGACATCCGGCACTGGTCCCTGCTGGCGATGGTTCAAAGGCTCAAGGCCGGCGCCCAGGGATTAAGCTTCCTTCCCACGCACTCCATCTTAGGGAGCAGCATGGAAAAGGATAACCGCGATGATTTCTTGGTCATGGATGATCCCTTTCGGAAAGGGGAAAGGTTGGGCCTGGTAAGGGCGATCAACGCTGATCTCTCCTTCTACCACGCCCTCGCGGCGGACCCTCAGGGGAACAGCCTTTTTGTTCCTCCTTACGCCGAAAACCTGTATGGAGCTCTGGGAAGCAGACAGGGCATTATTGTCACCGCAGAGAAGATCGTTTCCACAGATTTTCTCCGGGCCCATGCCAGCTATGTTCGGCTTCCGGGCTATCGGGTCCTGGCGGTCTGTGAAGTTCCTTTCGGGGGGCATCCGAGCGGAATGACCTCTCACGGGGTCAATGAGATCGAGGGGTATGCCATCGACAATCCCTTTGTCTTCACCCTGAGACAGGCCTGCAAGAAGAGGGAAACCCTGGACGCCTGGATGAAAGAGTGGGTGTTGTCCTGTCCCGACCAGTCAGCTTACTTGAAAAAATTGGGCCCGGATCGGTTGAAAAACCTGAAGGATAAAGCCCGCCCGGACGCCTGGCAGGACGATTATGAATCCATCCGTCAAAAACTGAAGGATGATGAGCCGGCCAATGCCATGGAGCGCATGGTTGGTGCGGCAACCCGGGAGATCATCTCCCGGGTGAAGATAAACCACTACCGGACTCTATTGGCCGGAATTGGAGCTTCCAACTTGGCCGCATGGATGGCTACCTACCTCTTGAGGCAGGAAGGCTATGAAGTGGATGTTATGGCGGAGATCGGCTTCTTTGGATATTTGCCCCGGCCCGCGGATCCGTTCATTTTCAATCTTTCCAACGTACCTACATGCAAGATGCTGACCGATATCTCCGAGGTTTTGGGCATTCTCATGGGTGGGGAGAACCAGCGCTGCCTGGGGGCTCTGAGCGCGGCCCAGGTGGACCGGTGGGGAAACTTGAACTCCACAATCATTCCTCCCAACCTTCTGATCACCGGCTCAGGGGGTGCCAATGACGTGGCCTCCGGTGCCTCCGAGGTGCTGGTGGTGGTCCCGCAGTCAGCCTCCCGCTTCGTCCCGCAGGTGGCTTACATCACGGCTCCGGGGCAGAAGGTGAGAATCTTGGTGACCACCATTGGTATTTTCGAAAAAGTGGACGGGGAAAAGGAGTTCACCCTTACGGGCACCCTGGAAGATGGGAAATCTTCGGAGCAGGAAAAGGTTCGGGTGATCAAGGAACAGTGCAAGTGGAACTTGAAGATCGCCCCCCGGCTGAAAACTCTCGGGGCGCCGACGCAGGTTGAACTTGCCCTGCTCCGCCTCTTCGACCCGCATAAATTTTTCCTAATGGAAAACTCCTAATTTTTACGCTTTTCTTTGCTGGCTTTTCTTCCGATCCATCTCCTTTACTTCCTTCCGCAGAATCTTCCCCACCGCGCTCTTGGGGAGGGCGTCGATGAACTCCACCATCTTGGGGGCCTTGTAGGCGGCGAGCTTCTCCCGGCTGTATTGGATGACCTCCTCCGCAGTGAGGGTTTCCCCGGGTTTGACCACCACGTAGGCCTTCACCGTCTCTCCCCGGTATGGGTCGGGAACGCCGATGCTGCAGGCCTCCAGGATTTTGGGATGCTGGAAGAGGATTTCGTCAATCTCCCGGGGATACACATTGTACCCGCTGGCGATGATCATATCTTTCTTGCGGTCCACAATAGTCAAATAGCCGTCCGCGTCAAACATGCCGATGTCGCCGGTATAGAGCCAGCCTTCTTTAAGGACTGCGGCCGTTTCTTCGGATTTCTTGTAATACCCCTTCATGACCTGGGGGCCCTTTATGACAATCTCCCCGGGAGTCCCGATTTTCTGCTCGTCCCTTCCGGTGTCCACATCCATAATTCTCACGTCGGTGCTGGGAACTGGAGTCCCCACCGTTCCAGGTTTGATCTTTCCGCCCCAGGGGGTGACCGTGGCGATCGGCGTGGTTTCGGTGAGCCCATAGACCTCCAGCATGGTGGCCCCGGTCAAGTCTTTCAGCTGCTGCAGGGTGTCGGCGGCCAGAGGGGCGGCTCCGGAAAAGAACCCCTTGATGAAAGACAAATCCATCTGTCGAAATTCAGGGGTGTTGAGGAGACCCACAAAAATGGTGGGCACCGCCGGCAAATAGTTGGGTTTGAATTTTTTAAGCATTTCGATGACCGTGGACGGATCGGGGCGGGGCACGAGGATGTCGGCGTAGCCGTTCCATATGCAGAGGTTCATGATGGCGGTGAAGCCGGCGGAATGGAAGAAGGGGAAGACAGCCAGCACGCTCTCCTCCCCCTTCTTCAGGTCCGGAAACCAGGCGCTGAACTGTTGGACATTGCAGGACAAATTTGCGTGGGTCAGCATGACCCCTTTGCTCACCCCGGTCGTCCCTCCGGTATAGATAAAAGCGCCGATTTCGTCCCAATTCGAGGCGGTCTCCATCGGCGCATCCGGGTATTTCTGGATGATCGGAAAAAATTCATGGAATCCTTCTTGAGGTTCAAATTTCCGGTACATCTGCTTCTTCACCAGAGGGAAAAGCTGTTTCTTGGGGAAGGGGAGATAATCATTAATATGACAATAAATAACCTTTTCGATATTGGTCTTATCCTTGATCTTCAAAATCCTGGGGTGCAGCAGGTCCAGGGAAACGAGGACCTTGGAATCGGAGTCATTGAACTGGTACTCCAGCTCCCGTTCGGTGTAGAGCGGGTTGTTCATCACGGCGACGGCTCCGATGCGAAAAGCAGCGTAGATGGCGATAACCGTCTGGGGGAGGTTGGGCAATAGCAAGGCCACCTTCTCCCCCCTTTTGACTCCGAGGTCCAGGAGAACGCGGGCGAAGCGGTTCACCAGCCGGTCCAGTTCGAAATAGGAAAGACGTTTGCCCATGAACAAGAGAGCCGTCGATTCAGGATAACTCCGGGCGGCTCTGTTCAAAGCCTCGGGCAGGGTCATCTTCTCGAAATCGATCTCATGGGGTACCCCGGGGGCGTAGGACTTCAACCAGATCTTCTCTTGGGCCATGTCGTTCCCCTCCTTCCGGGTTTATAGAAGCTGAACCCGCTTTACAAATCTTTCCTTGGATGTAAGAAATTCGATTGGGTAGGAGTCCGGAATGCAGATTGCGAATCTGGGAGTCTCCTTGCTATTGCGGCGTTTTATTCCGCAGTCCGCATTCCACATTCCGCATTGGGAAGGGTCCTTCTGAAAATCCATTTGCATGACAGGCTCCAGAAGGTTCAGGTCAGATTTTCAGCTTGTGATCGTTTAAGGAGAGAGATAGCGAGAAAATTAGAGGAAAAATTTTGTCTTGTCAAGATAAATATGATATGAGTGGGAGGGTCGGTCATATGGCGGCCGATGGAAGGAAAAATAGAACTGCCCGAGGGGAGATGGGAATGGATGCGGAAAAAGTAAAGCGGGTAGCAGTTATCGGAGCGGGGACTATGGGCCATTCCATCGCCCAGGTCTTTGCCGCATGTGGAATCGAAGTAAATCTGGCAGATGTAAAAAAGGAAATTCTCGATCATGCCCTCCGGCTCGTAAAGGGAAACTTGAAGACCCTGGTCGAATATGGCAAGGTGAAGGAGAGGGAGGTCCCCTCCATTCTGGGGCGGATTCATACGACCACGGATATTGCGTCAGCGGCGAAAGGGACGGATTTCGTCCTGGAGGCGGTGGTGGAAATTCCTGAAATAAAGAAGAAGGTTTTCAAGCTGCTGGACGAGGCATGCGGAGAGGAGACGATCCTAGCCAGCAATACCTCGGGCCTGGAGGTTTTCAAGATCATCGAAGTCCGGAACCCTTCCCGCACTGTGGTAACCCACTGGTTTGCCCCACCTCACATCATCCCCCTGGTGGAGGTTGTCCCGGGCCCCGAGACCTCGCCCGCAGTTCTCCAATTCGCAGCCAAGCTCATGAAGAGGATCGGCAAGAAGCCGGTGGTGATGCGCCAGTTCGTGCAGCGGTTCATCGTGAACCGGATCCAAAACGCCATCATCCTCACGGCGCTGGAAATGCTGGAGAACAACTGGGCCACTCCCGAGGAGATCGATTTGGCAGTGAAGACGAGCCTTGGAGTTCGCCTCCCCATCGTGGGAGTCCTCCAGAGCCTGGATTTCAACGGGCTGAATTTGGTAAATGATGTTCTGAAAAGCATAGGCAAAAAAATCCCCCTGATCGAAGAAAAAGTGAAACAAGGGCATTTAGGGCCAAGCGCCTCCAAGGGGCTCTATGATTATGGCGGTCGGTCGGAGGAAGAAATCCTCCGGAGGAGGGATACCCTTTACCTCAAATTGCTGGACTTCCTGGAGAGCCAGGGAGCCTTTAATCCCATCTAGATAAAGGAGAGGGCATGGGGAAGTTGAACCGTCGAGATTTCTTAAAGTCTTCGGCGACAAGCGTGGGAAGCTTCATCTTTCTTTCGTCCAACTACCCAAGACAGGCCGAGCAAAAAAAGGAGACGCGAAAGGATCAAAGGAAATTTACCTACCGCACCCTCGGAAAAACCGGCGTGAAACTCCCGGTGATCACCATGGGGGTGATGAACTCGGACAATCCCAACCTCATCCGGGCGGCCCTGGATTCTGAAATGGTGCACCTGGACACTGCCCATGGGTATATGAGGGGAAAGAACGAAGAGGTCATCGGCGGGGTGATCAAGGGGAGGCCCCGCGATTCTTTTGTCATCGGCACCAAAATCTACCTGCCCCGGGACGAGAGCACCGGCCTGCCCAAGGAAACGGCAACCGAGCAGTTCTTCCTGAGCCGGCTGGATACCAGCCTCAAACGCCTTGGACTGGATTATGTGGACATCCTCTATCATCACAATGTGTGGAAAAGGGAATTTGCTCTGTATGAGCCCGCCCTGAAAGCAATGGAAAAAGCAAAAAAGGATGGAAAGGTCCGGTTTACGGGAATTACCACCCACCGCAATGAACCGGAGGTCATTCTTGCGGCTGTCGATTCCAAGGTGTATGAGGTAGTTGAAATCGCTTACAACCATCGCCAGAAGCATGGTGCCAAGATTCGCGAAGCCCTTGCCAAAGCGGGGAGCGTGGGCTTGGGAGTGGTGGCCATGAAGACTCTCGGCGGCGGGGAAAAAAATCTGGGAAAAACGGAAGCTCGGGCGGCCCTGAAGTGGGTTCTCCAGGACCCCAACGTTCACACGATTATCGCCGGCTTCACCACTTTTGATCAGTTGGAGCTTGATCTGTCCATTATGGAGGACCTGACCCTGAAACCGGCCGAAAAGGCTCTTCTGGAAAGGATGAGGATGACTGCGGGCCTGTACTGCCAGGGCTGCGAGCAGTGCCTGAAATCCTGCCTCCAGAGGCTTCCCATCCCCGATCTCATCCGAAGCTATATGTATGTTTACGGCTACCGGAATCTGGTGGAGGCGCAGGACCTCCTTTTTTCCCTGACGCTGCCTCCACAATTGTGCCAAGATTGTGGCTCCTGTCCGGTGAAATGTGCGAGCGGGTTCGACGTTTCCGCCCGCATCCGGGATGTGGTCCGCCTCCGGGAGGTTCCCCCAGATTTTCTTACCGCCTAAATCCATGAAGCGGAGGCGGATTTGGTTCAAGGAGGTCAATCTTGCCGATGAAGGCCAATCCTCTGAAAGCTGCGTTAGCTGCCGGTAGAATTCAAGTTGGGACCTGGATCAACTTGGTCCGAACCCCGTCGATTCTGACCTTGCTAAAAAGTGCCGGTCTTGACTATGCCCGAATCGATATGGAACACTCGTCCCTCTCCATGGAAACGGTCGCGGGTATGGCAGCCCTCGGCCGGGCGTTGGATTTTCCCATCCTGGTTCGCCCGCCCGTGGGCAGCCGGGAGTGGATCACCCGCCTTCTGGATGCAGGGGTGTGGGGTCTCCATATCCCGCAGGTGGATAACCCGGATATCGCCCGTGAGGTGGTAAAGGCGGCCCGCTATGCTCCTCTGGGCTTGCGCGGGATGGCAGGGCTGGGGCCCCATACAGATTTCGAGACTTCTTCCGATTTATCCTCTCAATTAAGGTCTCTGAACGAACAGGTGCACATCACGGTGATGCTGGAGTCCGCTGAAGCTTTCCGCCACCTGGAAGGGATTGTGGGCATGCCGGGAATCGACGCGGTCACCTTGGGGCCGTCTGACCTCGCCCAGGAATTGGGGGTGCTTGGCACCCCGGACCAGCGCCGGATTATCGACGAGTATCGCGGGCGGATGATCGAAGCGGCCCGAAAAAACGGGAAGGATGTGGCCATGCTGGTCCAGTCCGTTGATGAGGCCAAACGGTGGATTCAGGCGGGGGTAAAAATCATCGTCTATGCATCTGAGGTGGATATCCTGAAAAATGGGTTTGCCGCGGCCGTCAAACAGTTACGGTAGATCGGGCCCATCGGGAAACCCGCTCTCTATGCTTCATTTTTCCGCTCCCACGCCGATAGAATATTCAAGGAGTATTCATCTTCCCTTGCCAAGAATAATCCGGTATGAAAATCATTTCCGATCACTTAAGGAGAGGGAACCATTCTGAAAAGAAAATTCTCACCCTGATGCTGGTGATTCTTTTCTTTCTGCTCCATGACAAAGTTGTGGCAGAGACTTATAAGTACGTCGACGAGAATGGCTCTGTGTATTTCGTCGATTCCATCGACAAAATTCCTGCCCAGTACAGAAGAAATACTCAAATCCTCCGGGAGATCAATCGAGAAGAGAAGGTGCCAAAAAAGTTAATTGCGCCTGTGCCGGAGAAATCCCTGCTTGGCAGGTGGGAATACCAGGGGAGTGAAAACGGGAATTCCTACACCGTGATTATGAGCCTTCGGCCGCAAGGGACCTTCGATGGGAACGGCTACAAGAAGATGGATGGAAAAACTCTTGTATGGATGTTCAAGGGAAACTGGTGGGTGATGGAAGGGGACCTCGTTCTGACCTATACCTGGAGCTCGGCCCCGGAGCCCAAGCGGGGGAGGACCCAGTACGATGCCATCCTCGAAGTGAATGATCAATTCCTGGAGGTGAAATCAGGGAGAACGGGGGAGATCGTTCGTTACACACGGAAATGAATCCCGTCCCCCCTGCAAGTTCGGTTCTCAACTTCAAAAAACGACCTGTTCCCAGTCAGAAGGGAACCGGATTCTCGGCTATTCCGCCTTCTTAGCCCCCATTTTCGTCAGAAGGACCTTCCCCGCCGCATAGAGCTCGGGAATTTCTCTTTCCAGTTGAGCCTGGCCCTTATAATCGTAGGGGAGGTCCAGGCTGGTCAGCTTGCTCTGGAAAGCGGCGCTCTCTGAAACCTTTTTGAAGGTCTCGCCGAGTTTTTTCGCTATAGGTTCAGGAAGCCCTTTGGGTCCGACGAGGATCATGGCGTTGGCCGGAAAATCCTGGCAGCCGATCTCCTCGAGGGTGGGGAGTTTCGGATTATAATGGCTCCGTTGGTTGGAGTTGTAAGTCAGAAGTTCCCGGAATACCCCCTGTTTCACATAGCGGAGGTGCGTGCCCGACCCAGCGGCAAAGTCGATGTGCTTGCCCAGCAGGGCGGTGCTTGTTTCCGCCCCCGATTTGTAGGGGACGTGCTTGAAGGTAAGCCCCTTGCATTGGGCAAAGAGCTCTACCGCTAAATTTTGTTGGCTGTACATGCCCGGGGACCCGTAAGATAGGTTGGGATGGGCCTTGGCGTAAGCGATGAAATCGTCCACCGTCTTGATGGGCGACTCGCTAAGGACGCAGAGCCCTCCGAGGAAGCGGCTATACTGCATGATCAGCGTAAAATCCTTCAACGGATCGTAGGAGATCTTCATCAGATGGGGGAGGAGTCTTAAGGCGCCTGTGGAGATCACGCCCAGGGTATACCCGTCGGGTTTCTTGGTGGCCAGCAGGCCAGCACATACCGTCGAGCCGCCGCCCGGCTTATTCTCCACCACAACAGGGACTCCAAAGACCTTTTCAACTCCCTCCGCCAGACTGCGGGTGGTCAAATCCGTGGTATCGGCGGCGTAGGCGCAATAGATGGTAATCGGCTTATCCGGGTATGTCTGGCCGGAAGCAAGAGCAGCAGAGAATAGGAAAACCAGAGCCAGGCAAGCCATGATGCATAAACGGCTATTTTTTCTTATATTCATATTGACAACCTCCTATCCATCTTTTCCATATCAACCCAATTCTCCGGCCGGCCCTTCAATCTGCTCCATATCTTAGTAGATTGCCTTCGTTTAATCAAGGTGATTTGCCCGCAGTAAGCAATGCAGACACTGGACCGCAGGCCGCAGCCTCCAGACTTGTGACTAAAGGCTTTTCAACCTGGCCAAAGGCGAAATGTTAGTCATGATCCCCGTTAATAATTCACCCTGGCCCGGTCGCTTACCTTTTGATTCATTTCCCCGGCTTGAAACCTGATGTTTGTGGTCTGAGGTCTGAAATCTATGGTCTGCTATTTGAATCGGTTCAAGATTGATGGTACATTAAAAAGTGGATGAGCACCGGAAGGACTACCATGAGGAGCCAGAAGACCCACTGGCTCGAGGAATGGAATTCATGAAATGTCTTTCGGCAGTTTTGTTGGGGGCTTTTTTTGCAGCTTGGATTCCGATTCTGCAGTCCTGCAGTCTCATAACCCTTCCCCTCACATCGACCGTGTTTGGCGGGGCTCAACTGGCCCTTAAAGGGGCAGAGCTGCAGAAAGAAATCAGTAAGGCTGATGTCAGGAAATCTTTTGAAAGCCCCTTTGAAAAAACATGGAATATGGCCGCCATCACCCTGGTGAACCTCCATATTGAAATTGCCCAAATCGGAAAGACCCCAGATGGGAATGGCGGCTTAATCGAAGGACGGGCCAGGAAGATAAAGGTAAAGGTCATTGCCATCGAGATCACGGAGAATATCACCGAGGTTGGTATCTGGACCGACTACGACAAGGCACTCGCCGAGCTTATCGCCGAAAAAATCAAAGAAGAGGTCCAAAAGCAAGATCATCCCATTCAGGGAATTGGGTCCGAAGTGGAATAAGGATGTAGCGATTCGGAATTGGGGCGGTACGGGAAAGAATGTGCGGCGATGGGTAACCCCATTTCCTCTGCGGGGTCTTTCCCTTCTCTTACCCACCACACCTCAATCCTCCCCCGCATGAGGGAAGGAAATGGACCGGGTGATTATTCAAACCCCAGAGGGGAAACGAAGGGCTGGAAATCCTTTTCCAGCAATTGGGCAAAATAAATGCAAGTATAGTCCCCGTACTGGGGCCCCACGATTTGAACTCCCACCGGTAAACCTTCAGTCGTAAATCCCGCCGGCGCTATGGTGGAGGGGAGATAAAAATTGCAGGAATACCCGGCCCAGAACATCTGGGTGGTGGAGGGCTGGGGGTTTCCGTTGACCATGATCATTCGCTCCCAGCGCTCGCCCTTTTGGTTGTGGGGGAAAGCGGCAGTGGTTGCCGTGGGGCACAGGAGCAGGTCGTACTCCTTGAAAAATTCCGCCCAGGCCAGGCGCATCTTGTGGCGCCCTTCGTTGTAGGCCAGCCAGTCCTTGTGGTACATGGCCTGGGCCCGGATGGCCTGCGCCTGATAGCTGTTGTCGTCGGATTCTAGAGTGTTGAAGGCAGCCAGGTTCTTCTGGAACTGCTCTAGGGTCAGGCGCCCGGAAGTGGCCGAACGGAGAAGCTGGACATAGTTCCGAAAAGCTTCCCCAGAACCAAAAGCGGGCCGGGCATCCTCAACCACTTTGGCCTTGTTCTTCCTCAGGAAATCAGCGGCCGCCCGGATCCCCTTCTGAACCTCCTCATCCACCTCCGCTTCGGGATCGGTATAAACCACGGAGACCTTGTATTCCCGCAGTTGCTTTTTCGCAGGGCCGGGAAGGTGAAGCTGCCAGCCTATCCCATCGATCAAGTCGGGGCCGGCCATGGCCGCGAGGCCTATGGCTAAGTCCCCGGCGCTTCGGGCCATGGGGCCGATGGCGGAGATGTCCCCGACAGCCACCACCCCAGGCAGGGCATGGCCACGGGGAGAGCAGACGCCGTAGGTCGGCTTATGTCCATAGACGCCGCAGTAATGGGCGGGATTCCGGATCGATGCTCCGATATCGCTTCCCGCGTCGATTCCGGTAAGCCCGGCAGCAAGGGCGGCAGCGGAGCCCCCGGATGATCCGCCGGGAACCCGGGTCACATTCCAGGGATTGTTGGTGGTCCCGTAGATTTCATTGAAACTCTGCCAATCACCAAGGTAGAGGGGAACGTTGGTTTTGCCAAAAAGAATCACCCCGGCTTTCAAGAGGCGGTCCACCGCAAGTGAATTCTTCTGCGCATAGTTATCCCGGTACAGCGGGACTCCCCACGTCGTCGGCATTCCCGCTACATCAAAAGATTCCTTGATGGTCATGGGCACGCCGTGAAGAGGACCCCACACCTCTTTCCTGGCAAGCGCCCGATCGGCCATCTTGGCGCGCTTCCGCGCTCCTTCCACATCCTTGAAGATGATGGCATTCAATTTCGGATTATATTGCTCAACGCGCTTCAGGTATAAATCCAGAAGCTCCAGGCATCCGATCTTTTTCTGGCGAATCAGAGAGGCAAGCTGTTTGGCGGAACGGAAGGGCAGGGAAAGCATGAAATCCTCCTTTCAATAAAACGAATCCCCCTTTTCAATGATCCATTGACTGGTAGGATAATTCCATCTAATATGTGCTTGATTCTGAGATATTTGTCAATATGAAACCAGATGTCAGGAAGAAATCTCCATGCGAGTTCTGCTCATCAACCCGCCTTACCCGATCGTCGAAAGCCTTACTATGCCGCTCGGCCTTCTTTATCTGGCGGCCAGGCTGGAGCAAACAGGATGCCAAGTGCATCTTGAGGACCTCCAGCTTTGCCGCTCCCCTCTAACCCGCCTCGAAGAGACCCTGCATCACCAAAAACCCGCCTTGGCGGGGATTACTTCTTTTTCCCTCAATCTTACCATGGCTTCCAAAATTCTCCAGAAAGTGAAACGTTTCTCTCCCGATACGGTTACGGTATGGGGAGGACCCCACGTTTCCTTTGATGACCGGGAGGTCCTTCACCAGCACCCCTGGGTCGATGTGGTGGTTCGGGGAGAAGGAGAAGAGACATTAGCGGAGGTTGTCGACCGGGTCCGGCTGGGGAAGGATTTCGAGGGAGTTCTGGGCACCACCTGCAGGGGGAAGGACGGGGATTTTTCGATAAACCCTTCCAGGCCATTTAGGGAAGACCTGGACCAACTGCCCCGGCCCGCCTGGCATCTTCTTAAGCTCTCCCAATACCGGGCTTTCGGGGATGGTGCCAGCCTCATGACTTCCCGGGGCTGTCCGCACCGGTGTGTTTTCTGCGTAGGCCGGAAAATGATCGGAGCGAAAGGAAGGTTTCGGAAGCCGGAGGCCGTAGTGGATGAGATGGAGGCCCTAGCCCAGCAGGGGTTCCGCCGGCTGCGGATTGAAGACGATCTGTTCACCTTCCGCCGCGAACGGGCTTTGGCCATCTGCAAAGAAATGGATAGCCGGGGTTTGACCATCCGCTGGCGGGCCTATTCCCGGGTGGATACCATTGATGCCGAATTGCTGCGATGGATGAAAAGGACCGGTTGTGAAAGACTCCTCTACGGCGCCGAGAGCGGAAGTCCGGAGATTCTGAAAAAGATACGAAAGGGGATCACGCCGGACCAAACCCGCCAGGCCGTGGAAATGACCCGGGAAGCAGGCATAGGGGTTCTGGCTTCTTTCGTCCTCGGGCTACCCGGCGAAACCCCCCAGACTCTGCAACAGACCCTGGAGTTTGCCGAATCCCTCCAAGTCCCTTACAGCCTGAACCTTCTCACCCCTTATGTGGGAACGGAGATTCGGGAAAGAGCAGAGGATTTGGGAATCAAGGTCCTCTCCGACGACTGGCGCCATTATGGACAAGGCGATCCCCTAACCTCCACCCCAACCGTAACCCCATGGCATTTGAGCCGGGCCGTAGGTAGTTATAGAAAAGGCCTGCGAAAATATCTGGAAGACCTTTTGGAGCAAGACCGGCTAGGGACTTTGACCAAACAAAATTCGCAGGAGCTGGAACGGAACCGCCACTGGGCCTTTTTACGGCGGTTGATCGGGGGAGAGATTCTGGAGCGTTATGGGAGTGTCCTTCCGGGATCGGGCAGGAGTGCTGCGGAGGAACTGGCCAAATCTCTCGCCTTTCCTCTGCAAATGACCCCAGGAGAGGTTGAAAAACATTTAGACGCCCTGGTTCGCGGAGGAAATATCCGCCCAGAGCATAATCAAAATGGAATGACCCGATGGGAGTGGGCCGAGAGTTGAACGACACTCCCGAGATGTAGTATTTTCCCATTGGGGATATGTAAAAATTTTCCAGTCTTCATTCGAGTCATAAATTTATGACGGGAAAAAGGGTGAGCCGATGCGGGTTATTTTTTCGTTAATGTTGCACAGCCATATCCCCTACTGTCGGAAATCCGGGGTGTGGCCGGCGGGGGA
>DASPRR010000016.1:0-2830 GCA_035624375.1 Thermodesulfobacteriota bacterium
TCTGGTCAACACCGACATGGTCGCCCTCATGGCTGACTTCTTCCTTCGCTTTGCGGGAGTCTCTTGGAGCTTCGTGGTGGGCACGAGCGATTCCAGCCTCATCTTCTCCCTGAGGACGAAACGGGCCAACCTGAACGCCGGCCAAATGGCCCGGCGCATGGTGAAAGGGTTGGGAACGGCGGGCGGGCACAACCGGACGGGCGGGGGGCAGATTCGCATCCAGGACATCTCCCCCGAAAAGGCGGAGAAGATGCGTCAATCCATTCAAAAGCGCTTCTTGAAGTACGCCGGCCTGGAAAACGTCCACGAAGAAAAACTCCTCCGCGATATCTCTTTGGTCAAGGAAATGACCTAAAGGAAACCCAGAAGGATAGACCTCCCTCTCTCATCAAAATCCAGCGAAGGGATGAAGGGACGAAATCAAACCCCCAAGTACGCCTGCTTTATTTTTTCTTCGCTTAACAACTGCCGCGCTTCCCCGGAAAGGACAATCTCCCCCGTCTCCAGCACGTACCCGTGATGAGCGATGTTCAGGGCGACCGCGGCGTTCTGCTCCACCAGGAGGGTGGTCATCCCCCGGCTGCTAATGTCCTTTATGACTTCAAAGATCCGGGCCACCAGAAGGGGGGCGATTCCCAGCGACGGTTCGTCGAGCATGAGCAATTTCGGACGGGACATGAGACCCCGGCCGATCACCAGCATCTGCTGCTCGCCGCCGCTCAGGGTCCCGGCCAGCTGCTCCCGCCGGTCCTTGAGCACAGGGAAAAGGCCAAAGACCTCTTCCATGGTTCCCCCCGTTCCCTGCTTGTCGGCTTTCCGCACATACGCCCCGAGAACAAGGTTTTTGTACACGGTCATCTGAGGAAAGAGCTTCCTTCCCTCCGGACAATGGGAGAGTCCCAACCGTACGATCTCCTCGGCGCCCAGGCGGTCGATCCTTTGGCCATCAAACTCGATGATTCCCTTTTTCGGTTCGATCAGCCCGGAGATCGTCCGCAGAAGGGTGGTTTTCCCCGCTCCGTTGGCCCCAAGGATGGAAATGAGCTCTCCTTTTTCCACTTTCAGGGAGACCCCTTTCAGGGCCTGGGCACTTCCATACCAGGTTTCGATATCCTGGACCTTAAGCAACATAGCTCTTCCCCAGGTAAGCTTCGATGACCCTTTTGTCCTGGCTCACTTCGCCAGGCGCTCCTTCGGTAATCTTCCGACCGTAGTTCAGGACCATGACCCGGTCCGGCAATTCCATCGCCACTTTCATTTTGTGTTCGATGAGGCAAACCGTGATCCCGCCCTTTTTGATCTTTTCGATAAGTGATACCAGGTTGCTGATCTCTTTGAAATTGACCCCGCCCGTCGGCTCATCCAGGAGGAGAAGTCTGGGTTCTGTGGCCAGGGCCATTCCAATGGAAAGCCTCTTCTGCGCCTCCTGGGTCAGGCTGCCGGCAATTTTGTTCCGGTCCCGGGTCAGCCCGGTGAACTCCAGGACCTCCTCCGCTTTCTTCCTGCACTTGCCCTCCTCTTGGCGGGTCATGCGGCTGCCGAATACCGTCCCCAGGAGGCCGGCCTTCACCCGCAGCCGGTGGCCGACCACCAGGTTGTCAAAGACCGTATCCCGGCTGAAAACCGCGGTGAGCTGAAAAGTGCGGGCAATCCCCTTCTGGGCGACGGTATAGGGCTTCAGGTTGGTAATGTTTTCTCCGCGGAAAAATATCTTTCCCTGGGTGGCCGGGTGAAATCCGGTGATGACGTTAAAGATGGTGGTCTTCCCAGAGCCATTGGGGCCGATGATGCTGTAAATCTCCCCTTCCCGGACGTGGAAGTCAACCTCGTCTACCGCCCTCAGGCCCCCGAAATCCTTGCAGAGCCCCTGAACTTCGAGCAGCTTCCGATTCATCTCCCTTCTCCTCCGCAAAACCTCATCCACAGCATCCGGACCCCGCCGACGATTCCCCCGCGGAGGAAGATGATAATGATTACCAGCAAAAACCCGTAAGCCACCAGGCGGGGAACCGCAACCCCGTGCAGGAGCTCGCTGACCACCGTGAGGAGGAAGGCCCCGATCAAGGGTCCGCCCAGGGTACCCAGGCCCCCGATCAAGCAGAAGATCAGGAATTCAAAAGTGACATGGTAATCGGATATCTCCGGGCTCAAAAAGCCGATGTAGGAAGCATAGAGAACACCCGCCAGCCCGGCAAAGACGGTGCTGATCAGGAAGGAGAGAAGTTTGGTCCTCATGGCATGAATCCCGATGGATTCGGCTAGCTCCTCATTGCCCCGAATGGCCATGAAGGACCGGCCCATCATGGAGTGAACGATGCGGTAGATGACCAGGAGGGTCAGGAGGAGAGAGATTAAAACCAGGTAGTAATAAGAGGGCATGGAGGCAAAAGTAATCTGCCCTCCGAGAGGAAGCGGGATGGGAGAAGGCCGGGGAATCCCCAGGAGCCCCCGGGCCCCTTCGGTCAACTCCTCCCAGCTGTCAATGATCACGGTGACGATCACGTTGAAACACATGGTTCCGATGGCAAAGTAGGAGCCTTTGGTCCGAAGGGCCAGGACCCCGATAAAGAAGCCGCAGGCCACGGTGATGATGCAGGCCAGGACCAAGGCGGGCCAGAAGTTTACCCCTAATTTCAATATGAGCAAACCGGCGGCGTAGGCCCCGATTCCGAAAAAGGCCCCGTGGGCAAGATTCACCTGGCCAGTGTAACCCATAAGCAGGTTCATGGAGGTAGCCGCCATGCCCCAGATAAAGCACATGATCAGGATATGGAGGTAAAACCGGCTGGTCACGAAGAAGGGAATGGTGAAGGCCAGAAGGACCAGCAGC
>DASPRR010000021.1:0-9713 GCA_035624375.1 Thermodesulfobacteriota bacterium
TCACGTTGTAAATCCGGTGCTTGGTATTTTGGGGAACCCGAACGAAGGTTCCTTTTCCCAGCTCGAACTCCCCTACCCCATCGATCCACATCTTGGCTCTGCCCTTCAATATAAAGATAATGTCTTCCTGGGTTTCATGAACATGCTCGGGAATCTCTTTGCCTGCCGGGAGGTTTACGAGGAAGATGGTAAGGTCTGCCTGGTCGTCCCTTTTGCTGAGAAAATTTTTGATCTGGATGGGAAGAAAGGGGTGAGGACTCCATGGCAGTTCCTGCTCTCGTTTCACCGATTTCATGCAGCCTCCTTTTTTTAAAGAATCAGGCGATTTAAGGGTATGGCCGGTTCGCAGGTAGGTTGTGAAGGCGTTCCTCCAACCCTTCTGTCCCTCTGCGACCTATTTTGTATTATAGTCTATTCACTCCCTTTGCCAAAGCCTTTGAGTTTTCAAACTTGCCCACCCCCAGTTCTTAAAAAAGAGTCCTTCGAAAATAAGACCTCTGGAAAAGAGGGGGGATCTCATGGGCTTCAGGGCGGAGAAATTTGGATCATCATCCTGAAGCGGTGGTTCTTCCATGGGATCGGGCCTGTCCTGGGGGGTTGAAACGAAAAAATGCTTTGGTTCTCTTTTCTGCTTCGAGGTATCTCCTCTCAGGCCTCTCCTTGCGGAACAGGGGAAGGAGTTTCATGGAAGGATAAGCACCCGCCGAGCCTGAAGATCCAAATTCCTCCACCCTGAACCCCAACAAGCACGAAAACCTGGGGGTAGGCAAGAGTTTTCAAAAGATTGACTTTCAAAAATATTTGGAATATTATGGAATTTCATCATTTTATTCGAGCATGGCAGGAGGCCGGGACCATGGAGAAACGGGATCTGGAACTCATCCAGAAGCATATCTCCAGCGATGCAGAATTAAAACGATACATGGACGAACATGAGGAGTACGAACGGAAACTCCAGGCCTTCAACCAGCGAATCTATCTCACCCCGGAAGAAGAGATAGAACGGAAAAGGCTCCAGAAACTGAAGCTGATCGGCCGGGATCGTATCGAGGCCATTCTTTCCAAGTATCGGGCCCAAAAAATGGGGGAGGGCTAAGGTTGAAAAAAACGGGAGCGGAGATTCTGTTTGAATCTCTCAAACAGGAAGGCGTGGATACCATCTTCGGTTTGCCCGGTGGAGCCGTCCTGACTCTGTATCATGCCCTGGGCAAATATGCCGAGGAAATCCGCCATATTCTGGTGCGGCATGAGCAGGGTGCGGTTCATGCCGCCGACGGGTACGCTCGATCCTCGGGGAAAGTGGGGGTATGCCTGGTGACCTCTGGCCCGGGAGGGACCAATACCGTCACCGGGCTGGCCACCGCCTACATGGACTCTGTCCCCCTGGTGGTCTTCACCGGTCAAGTTCCCACCATGCTCATCGGCAACGACGCCTTCCAAGAAGCGGACATTACCGGAATCTCCCGCCCCTGCACCAAGCACAACTACCTGGTGAAAGACGTCAAAGACCTGGCTATGATCATCAAGCAAGCCTTCCATCTGGCGCGGACCGGAAGGCCGGGCCCGGTCCTGGTGGATTTGCCCAAGGACGTAGTCGCCGACAGCACGGAATTCAGCTACCCTTCCAAGCTGAAGATGCGCAGCTACAACCCCACCTACCAGGGCCATCCCGGGCAGATCAAGCGTGCGGCGAAGCTCATCGCCAGTGCCAAGAAACCCCTGATCTATGCCGGAGGGGGGGTAATCCTATCCAATTCTTCCAAGGAACTTACCACCCTGGGCCAGAAGCTCTCCATCCCGGTCACCACAACTCTCATGGGCTTGGGGGGCTTTCCCGGGAGTCATCCCCTCTTCCTGGGCATGCTGGGGATGCACGGCAGCTTTCATGCCAATATGGCCGTTACCCATTGCGATGTTCTTATCGCCATCGGCGCCCGCTTCGATGACCGGGTTACCGGGAAGGTCGAGTCCTTCTCCCCACACTCCAAAAAAATCCATATCGATATCGACCCAACCTCCATCTCCAAAAACGTCCCGGTGGACATTCCCATCGTGGGGGACGCCCGAAACATTCTCAAGACTCTGCTGAAATACCTGGAGGAGGAGACCGGGCAGGATTGGGCCAAAAAGCATTCCGAATGGCTCCAGCAAATCGCCGAGTGGAAAAACAACTATAATTCCACACCCCAGGACTCCCATCGCGGCCCCTGCATCAAGCCACAATTCGTGATCCAGAAAATCAACGAGATCACCAAGGGGGACGTGATCATCGCCACGGAAGTGGGCCAGAATCAGATGTGGGCCGCCCAGTCTTTTCTGTTCACCAAGCCCCGGACGCTGCTCACTTCGGGAGGGCTGGGAACCATGGGGTACGGTTTCCCCGCGGCCATCGGGGCTCAGGTGGCCTTCCCGGACAAAACGGTGATCGACATTGCCGGCGATGGCAGCATCCAGATGAACATCCAGGAGCTGGCCACCGCCGTGCAGTATAAACTCCCGGTCAAAGTGGCCATTCTAAACAACCACTGTCTGGGCATGGTGCGCCAGTGGCAACAGCTCTTCTACGGGCAGCGTTACGACCAATCGGTCTTCGAGGTTGTTCCCGACTTCGTGAAGCTGGCCGAGGCTTACGGAGCCGTGGGGCTGAGGGCCACCAAGCCCGAGGAAGTCGAGCCGGTCATCCGCCAGGCCCTCTCCATCGCCAAGCCGGTCTTCATGGATTTTCTGATCGACCAGAATGAGTGCGTGTACCCCATGGTCCCGGCCGGGGCGGCCCTGACCGAAATGCTCCTGGTGTAGGGGGAACCATGCGACACGTCATCTCCGTTCTGGTGGAAAATGAGCCCGGGGTGTTGGTCCGGGTTTCAGGACTCTTCAGCGGCCGGGGATTCAACATCGAAAGCTTGAATGTGGCCGAGACCCTGGACCCCACCATCTCCCGGATGACCCTGGTAACCAGCGGGAATGAACAGATCATCGAGCAGATCATCAAGCAACTGAACAAGCTGGTCAACGTGGTCAAGGTGGTCGATTTGACGGGGTCCGATTTTGTGGACCGGGAGATGATTCTGATCCGGGTCAAAGCCGAAGTCTCTTCCCGGGCCGAAGTCCTGCGCATCCTGGACATCTTCCGGGGTCGGGTGGTGGATGTGGCCCCCAAATCCTATACTTTAGAAATCACCGGCGATGAAAAAAAGGTCCAGGCAGTCATTGAACTTCTGGCTCCCTTCGGCATCCTCGAGGTTGTGCGCACGGGCAAGGTGGCCATCAGCCGGGGCAAAAAAGAAGCTTTGGGGATCGGCAGAGCCCGGGAGGAAAAAGCAGAGGGTTGACCATCGATCCATCCCCTTGGGAAACACCGACCTCTAACCCAAGAAACCCAATTCCCAGAAAAGCTGGCGGGAAGCGCACAATGAGCGGGATCGATACCCATTCATGAAAAGGAGGATAACATGGCAAAGATCAGCTTCGGCGGAGTCGTCGAGGATGTCGTGACCCGGGAGGAATTCCCCCTATCCAAAGCGCAGCAGGTTCTCAAAAATGAATTGGTAGCCGTCCTCGGGTACGGCGTGCAGGGCCCAGGACAGAGCTTGAATATGAGGGACAACGGAATCCGGGTGATCGTCGGCCAGCGGAAGAACACTCCTTCCTGGGACAAGGCTCTGAAAGACGGCTGGGTCCCCGGTCAGACTCTGTTTCCCCTGGAAGAGGCCTCCGCCAAAGGAACGATCATTGAATATCTGCTCTCCGACGCGGGGCAGAAAGAGTTTTGGCCCAAGCTCAAACCGCACCTGACCGAAGGAAAGACTCTTTTCTTCTCCCACGGGTTCTCCATCACCTACCGGGACTTGAGCGGGGTCATTCCCGCGAAAAACCTGGATGTGATCCTGGTGGCCCCCAAGGGCTCGGGCCTTTCCCTGCGCCGCAACTTCCTGGAAGGAAGCGGGATCAACAGCAGCTATGCCATTTTCCAGGACTACAGCGGGAAAGCCAAGGAAAAGACCCTTGCCCTGGGGATCGCCATGGGCTCCGGTTACCTCTTCCCCACCACCTTCGAGAATGAGGTCTTCAGCGACCTGGTGGGAGAAAGAGGGGTCCTCATGGGAGCCATTGCCGGAATCATGGAGGCCCAATACAACGAATTGCGCAAGCACGGGCACAGCCCCAGTGAGGCCTTCAACGAAACTGTGGAGGAGTTCACCCAGAGCCTGATTAAACTCGCCGCCGAGAAGGGAATGGACTGGCTGTACGCCAACTGCAGCACCACCGCCCAGCGGGGGGCCCTGGACTGGAAGGGGAAATTCCGGGATACCGTGGCTCCCCTCTTCAGCCAATTGTACCAAAGGGTGGCCGATGGGACGGAGGCGAAGATCGTGCTGGAGAAAAACACTCAGCCCGATTACCGGCAAAAGCTGGACGCCGAACTGGCCCAAATGAGAAACTCGGAGATGTGGCAGGCCGGCGAAAAGGTCCGCGAACTCCGACCGGAGAATTGGAAGAAAGAGGCTTAAATACAGTTTCGGGTTCCGAGTTTCGAGTTTCAGGTTAAAGACTTTACAAGAAGTTGTCCATTCTTTGAACTCGCGACTTGAAACCCGAAACTCGAAACTTGATTATGCCCAACAATCAGCCCTTCATCACCCTCGAGCACGTTACCCTTCGCCTCCCCAACCGTCTCATCCTGGAAGACAGTTCCTGGAGGGTCCAGGCGGATGAGCAATGGGCCATTCTGGGTCCGAACGGATCGGGCAAGACCACTCTGGTTCGTTCTCTCTGGGGAGGAGTCCCTCTGCGCAGCGGGAAAATGGCCTTTGACTTCCTTGGCTCCGGTTCTCAAGACGGAGATTTTCCTCCCCTCGAAGCTATCGGATACGTCTCCCTGGAAATGCACCAGCGTCTGATGGAGCAGGAGGAACTGCAGGAGGAATTCCGGGCCTACGCGGAAAAAGAGGGAGAAGGCACCACGGCCCGGGAAGTGGTTTTTTCGGGAATTCTGGCCAGCCGCCCCCTCCGGCAGGAAGACGAGACCCGGCTCTCCGAGGTGTCCCTCCTGCTGGAAATTTCCCAAATTCTCTCCCGGCCCATCCGATCCTTGTCCACGGGTGAGACCCGGAAAATCATCATCGCCCGGGCCCTGATGAAGTCCCCCCGTCTGCTGATCCTGGATGAGCCTTTCGAGGGCCTGGACGAAAAAGGGCGGGACCTTTTGGCCCGGTCGATCAATGGCCTCATGACCGGGCCGATGCGGGTGATCTTGGTAGCCCACCGTCTGGAGGAGGTCGTTCCCAACATTACCCACGTGCTTCTGGTCAAAGGGGGACGCTTGTTCCTCCAAGGCCCCAAGGAAGAGGTCCTGACCTCCGAGAACCTGTCCCAGCTCTATGGGTGCAGCCTCCGTCTGGGTAAAAATAACGGCACTTACTTTCTGAATTATGGAGAGGAGGAGAGTACCTCCAAGGAACTTCCGGGAGAATACCGGGGAGGGTTCTCCGAGGAATCCGAAGGGCTTATTGAGATCAGGGACACCACGGTCCGCTATGGCGATCTCGTGGTTCTTGATCGGGTCAACTGGGCCATGGGGCGGGGAGAGAACTGGGCCATCCTGGGGCCGAACGGGGCCGGCAAATCGACTTTGGTGAAGCTCATTCTGGGGGAGAACCTCCAGGCCTACGC
The DNA here is from genome assembly GCA_035624375.1 of Thermodesulfobacteriota bacterium. Classification (GTDB taxonomy): domain Bacteria; phylum Desulfobacterota; class SM23-61; order SM23-61; family SM23-61; genus SM23-61. The sequence goes on from DASPRR010000021.1 coordinate 5,674, forward strand.
GAACCCCATCTTCCTCTTCGGCCAGCGGAAGGGCTCCGGGGAGTCGATATGGGATATCAAGAAGCGAATCGGGGTCGTCTCCTCCGAGCTCCAGGTTCAATACCGAAAGCGGATTAGTGCCTTTGAGGTCATCGTCTCCGGGTTCTACGATACTATCGGCCTGTACCAGGCTCCCACCTCCACCCAGCAGGAAGTCGCGTCCCGGTGGGTGGATTTCCTGGACATCAAAGAGCTTGCCAAGGAGCCCTTCAATCAGCTATCCTTCGGGCAAAGGAGAATGATCCTTCTGGCTCGGGCCATGGTTAAAAGTCCGGTGCTCTTAATCGCCGATGAGCCCTGTCATGGCCTGGATGTGCCCAATCGGATTAAAATTTTGCGGGTGCTGGAAAAAATCGGCCGGACAAATACCCGTCTTCTCTATATTACCGATCGTTCGGAGGAAATCCTGAATTGCATCACCCATGTCATGAGGCTGGACATGGGCAAGGTCGTCCAGCAGGGGAGAAAAGAAGAAGTCGTAGGGGCAGGGTTCAAACCCTCCCTTACACCCGGCAAAGAACCGGTTGTTTAGCCGGGCTGGAATCCATCAAAGAATATGAATTCCGAAATCCGAAAATTGCCCGTAGCCAAAGAAGGGATGATCTTCATTCTTCCCCTTGGGGTACTTTCCTTGCTTCTGTGGGGCTTCCGGTTCCCGGTTCTGGCGGCATTTTGCACCTTTTTGACTCTTTTCGTCGTCTATTTTTTCCGGGACCCCGAACGGGGCGCTCCCCCTGGGGAGAAGGCCATCCTGTCGCCCGCCGACGGGAAGGTGATCCAGGTGCAGCCCTGCTTGGAGGAACGGTTCCTTGGGGGGCCGGCGATCAAGGTCAGCGTGTTTATGTCCCTCTTCAACGTCCACGTGAACCGTAACCCTCTTTCGGGGAAGATTGTCGATTCTTCTTATTCGTCGGGGGAGTTTCTGCGGGCCGATCGGGATCGGGCTTCGGCCGCCAATGAACAGAATGCCCTGCTGGTGGAAACCGCGGAAGGGGCCCGGCTGCTGGTTATCCAGATCGCCGGGTTGATCGCCCGGCGGATTGTATGCCGGGTGAAGAAAGGGGATTGGGTGGTAAGGGGGCAGAGATTCGGTTTGATCCGGTTCGGTTCCCGGCTGGACATCTACTTGCCCCGGGACACCCAGCTTCAGGTACGGGTGGGGCAGAAAGCTCTGGCCGGCCAAACCATCCTGGGACACCTTCCATGAGGAGAGAGAAGAAAGAACGCCTCAAAAAAATGCACCGAATGCGCAAGGGGATCTATATTCTGCCCAACCTGATCACCTCGGGAAGCCTCTTCTGCGGGTTCTTCGCCCTTCTGCGCACCCTCCAGGAAGACTTCTACACGGCGGCAGTCTTCATCCTGGCCTCCGGTCTGCTGGACGGAATGGACGGGAAAATTGCCCGTTACACCAATACGACTACTCGTTTCGGAGTGGAGTTCGACTCTTTGGCCGACGTCATCGCTTTCTGCGTGGCCCCGGGGATCCTGGTCTATGCCTGGGCTCTTGAACCTTTCGGCAGGATGGGCTGGCTGGCGGCCTTCCTTTTCGTAGTCTGCGGGGCCCTGCGCTTGGCCCGGTTCAATCTCCAGGGGAGCACGGTGGAGAGCCGCTTCTTCAGTGGGCTTCCCACCCCGGCCGCGGCCGGGCTCATCGCCACCGGGATTCTGGTCTACTATGAAGCCGGAGATACGGGGGTCGATAAGCACCTCACCGTGCTCATCGCCACCTATCTCCTGGCCTTTCTCATGGTCAGCACTTTTAAGTATTATGGGTTCAAGGATATCGAGCTTTTCCGCCGCAAGCCATTCCGCTGGCTGGTTATCGCTATTCTTTTGCTTATCGTGATCGCCTATGAGCCCGAATACACCCTCTTTGGCCTTTTCTTTGCCTATTTCATTTCCGGCCCGATTCTTAGTCTCGTTCTTCTCTTCTATCGCCGCCGGCATCCCAAACCGGTGATGCCGGCAGGAAAGATGGCGTAGAGAAAAGAGGCCGGATCGACTGCAAGGCAGAGCTCAAAGGGAAGAATCATTTTCCATTTTTCGGTTGAATGCAGCGGACGAGTCTTCGCCCCATTTTGCCAGAAAGGTAGTATCCGCCATGGAAAGAGTCCTGATCTTCGACACCACCTTGAGGGACGGAGAGCAATCCCCGGGCGCCAGCATGAACCTGGGAGAGAAGATTCTCTTCGCCCGGCAGCTGGAACGTTTGAATGTGGACATCATCGAAGCCGGGTTTCCCGCCAGCTCTCCGGGTGATTTCGAATCGGTCAAGCGGATTTCCCAGGAGGTTCGGGGGCCGCAGATCGCCGGGTTGGCCCGGACGACTCCTAAGGACATCGATACGGCCTGGGAGGCTCTCAAGCACGCCCGGGCCCCCCGAATCCACGTCTTTATAGCCACTTCGGACATTCACTTGAAACACAAGCTGCGGAAGAGCCGGGAAGAGGTATTAGAGGAAGCGGGCCGGGCCGTGGCCCATGCCAAACGGTACACGGAAAACGTGGAGTTCTCTTGCGAGGACGCCACCCGGTCGGACCCCGACTACCTGGCCCGGGTTCTTGAGGCGGCCATCGACGCCGGGGCCACGACGGTCAACATCCCGGACACCGTGGGCTATACCACCCCCACGGAGTATGCCAAGCTGCTCACCTACCTCCGGCAGAAAGCGAAGAATATAGGAAAGGCGGTCATCTCCGTCCACTGTCACGATGATCTTGGCATGGCCGTGGCCAACAGCCTCACGGCCATAGAAAACGGTGCTCGTCAGGTGGAATGTACGGTCAACGGAATCGGCGAACGGGCCGGCAACGCCTCCATGGAAGAGATCGTCATGGCCCTGAAGACCCGTAAGGACTTCTTCTCCTTTGAGGTGGGCATCATCACCGAGCAGATCTATCCCTCCAGCCGGCTCCTGACCAGCATCACCGGAATTCAGGTGCCGCCCAACAAGGCCATCGTCGGGGCCAACGCCTTCGCCCACGAGTCGGGCATCCATCAGGACGGTGTATTGAAGGAAAAGATCACCTACGAGATCATGAAGCCCGAGACCGTGGGGATCTCCCAGTCCACTCTGATTTTGGGCAAGCACTCCGGCCGGCACGCTTTCCGGGACCGGGTGCGGAGCCTGGGATACGAGCTCAGCGAGGCCCATCTCAACCAGGCCTTCCAGCGGTTCAAAGAGGTGGCCGATAAAAAGAAACAGGTTTTCGATGAGGACCTGGAGGCCATCATCGCTGACGAGATCCTGCGGATCCCCGATTTTTACAAGCTGGTCAACATGAATGTGTTGAGCGGCTCTACGACCGTTCCCACGGCCACGGTTCAGATCGAGATCGGCGGGAAGCTTCAGCAGGAGGCGGCTTTCGGCGACGGCCCGGTGGACGCCGCCTACAAGACCATCTCCAAGATCACCAAGACCAAGAGCCATCTGGTCAAGTTCTCGGTCAACGCGATTACCAGCGGCACCGACGCCCAGGGGGAAGTCATGGTGATTCTATCAGAGGGTGGAATCCGAGTCACGGGCCAGGGGGCCCACACCGACATCATTATGGCGGCAGCCAAAGCCTACATCAATGCCCTGAACAAACTGGAGTACCAGAAGCGCCTTAAAGGAGTTTCCTCATGATACGCCCCATGACCATTACCGAGCAGATTCTGGCCGAACACGCCGGGCAGCACGAAGTGGAGCCGGGCCAGCTGATCAATGCCAAGGTGGACTTGGTTCTCGCGAACGACATTACCGCCCCGATTGCCATCGAAGAGATGCGCAAGATCGGCGCCACCCAAGTTTTTGACCCCGCCAAGATCGTCCTGATCCCGGACCACTTTGTTCCCAACAAGGACATCAAGTCCGCCCAGCAGTGCCAGCTTATGCGGGAATTCGCCAGGGAGTTGCGGCTGCCCAATTATTTCGAGGTGGGGGAGGCAGGGATCGAACATGCATTTCTACCCGAACAGGGGTTGGTCCTTCCCGGTGACCTGGTCGTTGGGGCCGA
>DASPRR010000028.1:0-4212 GCA_035624375.1 Thermodesulfobacteriota bacterium
GGGAGATGAAAGGGGACAGCAGGGCCATGGCCAGCATCAGGAAAACCATGACCAGGCCCACCATCCCTGTCTTGGCATGGCCCAGACGGCGGAAAAAATATCGGTAGCCGCTTCTTCCTGTCATGGTTGAATGCCCACGTAATACGAAAAATAAATTTTCCCTCCCCCAGCGGGAGGGGGTGAAGGGGAGGGGGCCAAAGTTGAATCACCCCCACCCGCGCCCTCCCCCGTCAAGGGGGAGGGAATTTCCCTATTTCGCCATGCGTATCCTCTCTCCCAGCGGGAGAGAGAAGCTGTGAAAAAAATGGATGAACACGGCGAAGGCCTCGGTTGTTGCCCGGGGAAGGAGGGAAATTCGCAGCGCCAAAACCCGGCGGGAGATGCATGGCCGTGAAGCGCTTCCTCGATTTCCGCAAAGCGACGCCGGCTACTTGCGAAAACTTTTGCAAGTACGAAAGTGTGATCGTTTCGGCTTCCATGATTTAAATTCCGAGTGGGCCACGGAGAAATCGGTGCCTGTTTCGGTACTGCGAATTTCCCCTCTTCCCTGGGCATCCCCAGGCCACCCAGATTTCCACTGGCCAAATTTCTTCGCGGCCTCCTATGTTCCAAACCTCGTCTTTGGGTCGAGCCAGGCAACAGTTATATCGGTGATTAAATTGGCGAACACGATCAAGAGGGCGAAGACGGCCACCGCTGCCTGGACAACGGGAAAGTCGGAGTTGAAGATCGATTCCACCACCAGGCTTGCCACGCCCGGCCAGGCGAAGATCGTTTCGGTGATTACCGCTCCTCCCAAAAGCATTCCGAACTGAAAACCGAGGATGGTGACCACCGGGATCAGTGCGTTGCGCAGCGCGTGGCGGAAGAGGACTGTACTCTCCCGCAGGCCCTTGGCGCGTGCGGTGCGGATGTAATCCTGGGAGAGGATTTCGATCATCCTCGACCGGGTCAGGCGCATGAGAATGGGAAGGAGAGATACCGCGATCCCCGCGGCGGGAAGGAGGACGTGTTTGTAGCTCCCAGCCCCCGACGCGGGCAAGAGGCGGAGTTTCACCGCAAAGATGATGATGAGCATGATGTCCAGCCAGAAGAGGGGCATGGCTTGTCCCAAGACCGCGAAGATTGAGGCTGAGTGGTCCGCCATGCGGTTGCGTCTCACCGCCGCGATCACCCCCAGGGGGATGGAGATGATGACCGCGAGGAGAAGGCCTGAGGCCGCCAGCCAGAGGGTCATGGGCATGCGTTCCATGACCAGGCCCAGGGCCGGGCGCTGGGCGACGAAAGACCGGCCGAAATCCCCCCGCACCATCCCGCCGAGAAACTTGACGTACCGCACGGCGATTGGCCGGTCCAGGCCCATCTCCTTGCGCAGGGTTTCCACCTCTTCCTTGGTGGCTTCCGGGGGGAGGAGAATGAGAACCGGGTCGCGGAACATGTGCAGGAGGGAGAAGGTGATTAAACTGATCCCCCAGATCACGATCACAGCCTGGAATAATCTGTAGAGGATGTAACCTTTCATAAGGTAAAGCAGCTCGTAGCTGATAGCTCATAGCTCATAGGAAAACCCCTGTAAGATGCGAACTATGAGCTATGAACCATGAGCCCAATTGCTATTCTTTCAATTTTGCCTCAAAGGTCCTCAGGAATTCATCGGGCGGGGCCTCGTAGATAATCCGTTTGTTGAGGCCCAGGATGGTGTATTGCGACCAGAAGGAGAACGCCAGGGCGTGGTCGTTGATGTATTTCCCAGCCTGGAAATAGAGCTTCTTCCTTACCTCGGGGTTCATGGTGGAGCGAGCCTGGTCCAGCCATCTATCCATTTCCGGGGAAGACCCGTAGCAGAAAGCCTCTCCCTTGCGGAAATAGTTGTAATAGACCGCATCTGCATCGTAGACCCCGCCGCCTCCCCAACTGTGCAGGCTCAAATCGTTCTGTTTCCCTTCCCGGCCCAGCCGGTCCCAGGTGCCGATGTCCGTGTAGACGTTCACGTTGGTCTTGATCCCGACCTTGTTAAGGAATCCGGCCACGGCCTCGATCAGGGCCCGCGGGTTCTGGATGCTTCCGGTGTAGGTGACCAGGCGCAGGGGCTGATCGAAAGGAAAGCTGGCCTCCTTCAGGAGCTGCTTGGCCTTTTCTGGATTATAGGGGTATGGGTTCTCCAGGGACTTGTCATACCCGAAGTGGGCCGGGTTCAGGCACGCCGCGGTGCGCGTGGCATTTCCGTTCATGACCGTTTTAATCAAGGTGTCAATGTCGATAGCATGGCTGATGGCCTGCCGGACCTTCAAGTTCTGGACCGGGGATCTTCCCGCCCGGCCGTCGGCGTCCATGACCAGGTAGACCTGCCGCAGGGTGGGGGCCTTGGAGACCCGGGCGATCCCGGAATTCTCCACCAGGGAGATCTGGTCGGGAGGAATATCGCGGACGATGTCGATCCCCCCGGTCAGGAGCTCGGAGATCTGGGTGGAGATTTCCTTGATGGGGCGGAACATGATCGTCTTGATGGCCGGGGCTCCCTTCCAGTAATTGTCCTTGACCTCCAGGATCACGTGCACCCCCCGCTTCCATTCTTTCAGCCGGTAGGGCCCCGTTCCGTTGGCATGGGTGGTAAAGTAGTCGGTTCCCTTCTCCTTCAGCCATTTTGCCGGGAGCATCTGAAAATTCGCCAGCCGTTCGAGCGCCACAGGATAGGGGTTGGCGCTGATCAGGCGGAGGGTGTAATCATCGATGATCTTCACTTCCTTTATCCAGGACACATAAGGCCGCTGAGGGCACTTGGGGTCCTGGCCACGCTCGATGGTGAACTTCACGCTCTCGGCCGTAAAAGGCTCCCCGTCTCCGAACTTGATCCCCCTGCGCAGCTTGAATTCCCAGGTGTTGTCGTCGATGAGCTTCCAGGACTCGGCCAGGTGGGGGCCGATCTTCAAAGTCTTCTGGTCCCGGTACACCAGGTTGTCATAGAGATTCCACCCCACGATGTAATTGACCCGGATGTTGTGGTACTGGGTGTCCAGGCTGCTGATGTCGCTCGAAAGGGCGACCGTCATGCTTCCCTGAGGAGCTGCGCTGGAAGGGCCGGGGAAAATGAGAAGCCCCGCCAACATAAGAAAAATTGCGACCCGGATCCTCTTCCTGATTTCTCGCATGTTTACTGCCTCCTACCTTTCAAAAAACAGGGGGAAAAGGGGAAAAGGCGAAGAGGCGAAAAAAGTTAAAACCGATCCCCCATCACAGTTTCCGGTTTTTCCCTTTTCGCCTTTCCCCCTTTTCCCCCCTTCGCCCATCTATTCTTTCAGCTTGGCTTCGAAGGTCCTCAGGAATTCATCCGGGGGGGCTTCGTAGATCACACGCTTATTGATGCCCAGGATGGCCTGCTGAGCATAAAAAGAGACCGCCAGAGCTTGGTCGTTTATGAATTTGCCCGCCTGGTAATAAAGCTTTTTACGCAATTCCGGGTTCATCGTCGTGCGCGCTTCGTCCAGCCATTGGTCCATCTCGGGCGAGGACCCAAAGCAGTAAGCCTCCCCGCTGCGGAAATAGCTGTAGTAAACGGCGTCGGCATCATACAGGCCCCCTCCGCCCCAGCTATGAATGCTCATGTCGTTATGCTTCCCCTCGCGGCTCAGGCGGTCCCACATGCCGATATCGGAGTACACATTCAGGTTCGTCTTGATCCCCACTTTGCCCAGGTATCCGGCCACTGCCTCGATCAGAGCCCGGGGATTTTGAATGCTCCCGGTATAGGTCGTCAATTTCAGCGGCTGATCAAAGTTGAAATTGGCCTCCTTGAGAAGCTGCCGGGCTTTTTCCGGGTTGTAGGGGTAGGGGTTTTCCAAACGCTTGTCGTAACCGAAATGCTGGGGATTCAGGACGGCAGCAGTGCGGGTTGCATTTCCGGTCATGACCGTTTTAATAATCGTGTCCACGTCGATTGCGTAGTTGATCGCCTGGCGGACCTTCAGGTTCTGGACCTGGGATTTCCCCGCCCGTCCGTCGGCATCCATGACCAGGTAGACGACCCGCAGGGTAGGGGCCTTGGAGATTCTGGCCACGGGGGAACTTTCAATGAGGGGGATCTGATCCGGCGGAACGTCGCGGACGATGTCGATCCCCCCGGTGAGAAGCTCGGAGATCTGGGTGGAGATCTCTTTGATCGGGCGGAAGACGATGGTCTTTACGGGAGGGGCTCCCTTCCAGTAATCGTCCTTG
>DASPRR010000040.1:0-3082 GCA_035624375.1 Thermodesulfobacteriota bacterium
CCTGAAAGCGGGGGATATTTCTTACCTGCCCTCCGGGCATGACGCCTGGGTGGTGGGAAACGAGCCTGTGGTGGTTGTGGATTTTCAGGGCATGGTGGATTATGCCCGGGAAGCCGCGAAAAAGCGCTGAATCTCCTCAAGGATCCGGGCAGCCCTATGGCGGTATGTGTGTTGGGCAAGGACTCGGTTCCTTGCCCGCACAGCCAGAGGGGAGTGGTTTTGAAGGAAAAGGATGTTTTTTTTCCTCTCCAGCGCTTCTTCGAGTGTTCGGAAAGAAAAGATCTCCTCCCGGGGGTTGAAGTATTCGTCCAGCTCCGGTGAATGCTCTGCCAGCACTGGAATCCCGCAGGCGCTGGCGTCAAAGACCCGCTGGGTGAGACCTGTTCTGCATTGGGATTGCCGGGTCTCAAGAACAAAGGCGCTGGCCAGATAAATCCGCCGCAACTCCTCCCCGTAGATGACTTTCCCTCGATAAGTATTTCCAACGGCCTGTTCCCATTCTCGGTCGCCGAATACCCCTCCCCCTTGGCCGATAACCGTCGAAACGATACCTCTTCTCTTTCTTCGGCCGAGCGCGTAAGCGGTGGAATGTGCCCAAAGGCGGGCAAGGGGGTCCTTTTTGAGAGTACTCAGCCCAATTCCAGTCTTCCCTTCCAAAAATCCCCAGACGACCTCCTGGGGAACCTGCCCCAGGTTTGCTTTCCAAGCCTCCCACAGGGTTGAAACGATTTCTTCAAAGCCAGGAGAGTTCAGGATTGCTTCATCGAAAAACCGGTTGGGATGGGCAGTGGACCCTATAAAAACCCCCCCGGGGAAGAGAAGAGGAGAGCCGTTCCCTTCAGGATAGAAGACCTCCGGGTCTGTGGCCAGGGGAAGGTGGATCGGGGGAATTCCCTTCCAAGAACCATCGGCAGAAATTTGCCGGGTTATCTCCCCATCCCAGCAAAAGACGATTGTCCAGTCGGGGTCGAGGCAATCCGGAAAATCGAATCCCTCCGGATCATCGACAAACCAGATCATCCAAGGAATTTTGAGGGATTCCTGAAGTCCCTTGAGACCGTTTCTCAAGTCTAGATCAAGGGGCAGGTCCAGAGAAAAAACCGATGCAGGGTCAGTGGAGGCCAAAGCCCTCAACCCGTTCATATCTGCTTTTCCCCGGGAATAAGGGAAGTCCAAAACTTCATGCCCAAGGGAACGGAAGGCTTTGATCATGGAGGAATGAATGAAGGGAATAACCGTACCCTGGGGTTTTGGGGATAGAATTCGCATCGGGAAAGGCTCTTGAATTTGTCTCTTTTGGAAGGGGGTTGGTGCAAGGAAAGGAGTAGCCCGCGCTTACGCAATCAGGCACTCCGGCGGGCGCCCTTCCAGAATATCCCGGACCTGCCGGGCTACGGAATCGGAAAGTCGGTCTCCAGCCTCCTGGCTCAGGGCTCCCATGTGGGGAGAAAGGACAACATTCTCCAATCTGGTCAAGGGATGGCCGGAAGGCAGGGGTTCAGTGGCAAACACGTCCAAAGCCGCCCCCTTGATTCGTCCTGTTTGAAGGGCTTCGATCAGCGCCCCTTCCTCGATCAACTTTCCCCGGGAGGTGTTAACCATAATCATTCCCGGCTTCACCAATGCAAGAGCATGAGAGTCGAGTAATTTTTCGGTGGCTTTAGAGAGGGGGACATGAAGGGTAACCACGTCAGCCCTGGACAGGAGCTCGGCCAATGATGCCGGTTCCACTCCCATTCGATCATAAAGTTCAGGCTTAATAAAAGGATCATAACCAATTATTTTCATTTCAAAGCCCTTTGCAATTCTTACCACTCTTGCTCCAATCTGTCCTAACCCGATGATCCCCAGGGTCTTCTTCCATATTTCCTGCCCGGAAGCCCACTCCGGCAAAGCCCTGCCCGCCTTGACCCAATCCCCAGTCCTAACCCAAGGATCGGCCCGGTGAATCCGTCGCAGCAGAGAGAGGAGAAGGCCGAAAGCCAGCTCCGCAACTGCCTGGGCGTTTTCACCCCGGCAGTTGCAGACTTTTATTCCCTTCCGGCTTAAGGCGTTGGCGTCAATATGATCGTACCCCGCCCCATAGGCAATGACTCCTTTCAGCCCCGGGGCGCAACTTAGCAACTGAAGATTCACCGGGACATACTCCGAGACTATGACCTTTACCGAGGGCGACCCACCGATTTTATCCGCCAGATCATTCCCGTCCTTCGCCTCGGCCCAGAGGTACCCTCCCAAAGAGGAGATATCGGCCAAAGCTTTTTCCGACATGTAAAAACGGTCGGCCAGAACGACCGGAGCAGAGAGCCTCGCCTTACCGGGCATCGTAAACGATTCTCCCTCCCACCATGGTCATTTTCACTTTGATCTCGGGAATCGTTTCCGGTTCTGTCTGCAGAGGATCCCTGTCCAGGATGACCAGATCAGCGGCTTTCCCCTCTTTCAGCGTCCCTCTCTGCCCCTCCTCGAAGGAGAAATGGGCTGCCTCTCGGGTGTAGAGAGACACTGCCTGTTCCGCAGTCAGGCACTCCGCCGGTGCGAAATCCTGCCCCTTGCCCGTCTTCCGACAAATGGCATCCCGGAGACCGATCAGCGGGTTGGGATCGGCAACCGGGCAGTCCGAAGAAAGGCCCAGCCGCACTCCCTTTTGGAGAAGAGTCCTGAAGCGATACAGTTCCCGGGATCGAATCGGCCCGAAAGCTTCCATGAAACCATCCCCCAGGAGGGAGAAAAAGTTGGCCTGGGTGGAAACGTACAGACCCAATTTGGCCACCCGGTCGATCTGCGGGGCGGTCAGATTCCCCGCATGGACGATCTGGTGACGAAGGGGGTTCCCCCTATCGATCGCCCTTTCAAAGGCTTTCAGAAGCATCTCCAGGGCCCGGTCGCCCTGGGCATGGACAGATACCTGGTACCCCGCCCGGTCGAATTTTTCGATCTCCCGGTTAATTCCCTTCTGGTCATAGTTCAGGATTCCTCTTCCGGCCCCGGGAGGGAATTCATAGGCCTTGGATACGGCCGCCGTGCGGCTGCTCATCCCCCCGTCCAGAAAGATCTTGATCGCCCCCACCTTGACCCACTC
>DASPRR010000044.1:0-22611 GCA_035624375.1 Thermodesulfobacteriota bacterium
CTGGTTCGTTCCGCTGCTGCCGCAGCCTTGGCCACATATTCGTCCCCGCAGGCCCAGGAGGCGCTCCTCGAGGCCTCGGGGGACGACTTTCGGCTGGTGCGGGTGAATGCGGCCATGGCCCTTTCCCACTTCCCGGGCCTGCCCCCCAATAAAGACGACCAGAAGAAGTTAGAAAGAGCCACGGGGGAATATTTGGCCTCTCTCCTATCCCGGCCGGACCAATGGTCTTCCCACTACAACCTGGGAAATTATCATCTCAACCGTGGGGATTTAGCCCTAGCCATGGGGGCTTATGAGACAGCTTTGAAGATGGAGCCGAGAAGCATTCCGGCGCTGGTGAATGCCTCCATGGCCCAGGCCCGGATGGGAAACCAGGAAAAGGCGGAGAGTTTCCTGCGCAAGGCCCTGGAGGAGGATCCGGGGAACGCAGCGGCGAACTTCAACATGGGGCTCTTGAAGGCGGAACAGAAGAATTCTGCGGAGGCGGAGAAGCACCTGCGGGCGGCGCTCAAAACCGACCCGCAGATGGACGCGGCGGCCTATAACCTGGGGGTCCTGCTGGCTATGGACCGCCCGGAAGAGGGTCTTCAGTTTTTGCGAAAAGCCAACGAGCTCCGTCCCGATATTCCGAAATACGGGCAGGCGCTGGCTTTTTATCTGGGGCAGAAGGGAGACCAAACCAAAGCCATCCAGGCCCTCCAGGAAACTATTTCCCGCCAGCCGGGCAACGGTGATGCTTACTTGATGCTGGGGGAGATTTACCTCAGGCAGGGCAAACCGGAAAGGGCATCAGCGGTTTACGTTCAGGCCCTGAGAAACAAAGCCCTTTCTGATTCCGATCGGGAGCGGATCGGAGCCAAGCTGAAGGAGCTTGCCGCCGCTAAGCTCCGGAAATAGGGTTTCCCTTTCCCCGAGGCTTCCGGAGTTAGGGTAGCTTGGTGACCAATGGTACATTTTTTAGTGTCGACGGGGCTTAATTCATTATTTTCAATGGCCAACTTAATATGACACGGGGGCTGGCAAATTAATGATAAAACGCCTCTTTCCCCCATTTTAGGGCGTTTAAATAAAGCTGAGGAGGGTAATTCTCATGTATGCCCAATTTCATCTGTTGCTCATTTAGTCGATTCCAATCACCTTTTTCGTATGAAAGAACATAATCATAAACCTCCCCCAGCCTGTTCTCTTTCTCTAAAATAGCTCCTTTAATTTCATCATTGATCGGTACCTCTATTAATAAATCGGAAATGGGACGATCCAAGAATGCGTCCATTAAGGAAAGCATGCCCACCAAAAAGAGATCATCGGCCCGCCTTAAAAGACCCGCATGGGGAGCCAAAGATTCACAAAATTTGGCTCGCGTGATCGTATGGACAACGAGTTCCCCTGGCTTATCCGTTCCCATTCCAGCCAAGGTAATGAGCGAAAGCCATTTTTTTATTTCTGCTTGCCCTAAAAGCAATAATGCTTGCTTGATGGAATTGATCCTGTTTCTCAACCCGAAGTAAGCCGAATTGATGTACCGGAGAAGCTTATACGAGAGGGAGACATCCTGTTTAATGATTTGTTCCAGTCTTCTAAAATCCATTTGCCTATGATGGATTTCCTGGAGAACCTGAAAGTAATGAAGTTTAGACCCTGGAATGTCCTTCCCTTTTATCACCACCGGTTTGCAGAAAAAGTATCCCTGGAAGTAACTATACCCTATCTCCAAGGCCTCTAAAAAATCCTTTGGCGTTTCCACCTTTTCCGCCAAAAGTCGAATTCCCAAGGGGGCAAATTCCTTGGCCAGAGCCCTTCTTTCACTCTCGCTTGTGGTTAAAAAATCCACTTTTATGAAATCGGCTATTTCTAATAGAGGGGTTAATCTCTCCTTATAAACGAAATCATCCATGGCCAGGAGATAGCCCGCTTGCTTCATTTTTTTACAGGCCGCTATCACTTCGGAGTCTGGGTCTACGCTTTCCAGAATTTCCACTACAACGAAATGTTTGGGAATCAAAAAAATGTATTCTTTGACCAGAATTTCTCGAGTTAAATTGATGAAGGCTCTTTTCCCTTCTGTGAGCGTGGAGAAGTTGAAAAGGAAAAAGGCATCGGAGATCACCTTGGAGGTGGCTTGATCCGGGTTCGAATGCTTGAAAACATTTTCCAGGCTCGAACGGAAAAGTAGCTCGTATCCAAAAACTCTCTGCCGGGAATCAAAGATTGGCTGTCTGGCGATGAACGTGTCCAAGATGAATCTTTCCTTCTGTAGCATGTATCGGTCATTTGAGGCATTTATTGAATTCTCTTTTTACGGGGAAAGGGATATTACAAGGGGGTTATTGATATGGATGGATTAAAGAAGGAAATCCGGGAAGATAGGGCAGGAGGGGGCGCCTGCTTTTGGCATGACCGCCCCCAAAAATCTTTTTGGGTGCCGCCTTGGACGGATCGGAGGACCCATTCTTGAATAATCCAAGGCAGGACTGGGTTCGTTGTTAAAGGGTCCCCCTGGTAAAACTCTTGATTTTCTCCGACCAGCCGCGCCCGTTCTGTGATCGCCTTCTGGAAGATCAGTTTTGAACTGGAAATAAGGTTGGTGTTTTCGGCCATCAAATATCTTTCTGCCGGTAGGCAATACTCAGGGTCGATTTCGAGCCGATGCTGTTCCGTCCTGTTCTGAGACCGGCGATTATCGTTGTGCCCGATCCGCAGAACGGATCAAGCAGTGGGTCGCCGGAAATACCTCCCCTTTATTCTGAGTTCTGCCTTCTGGTTTCTAATCCTTCTTCTGTCTTGCGTGCGTGGCATACCATTCGAGCTGGCGGAAAATTCCGCGCAGGATCGCTACATCGCGGTCGCAGAGGTTTGCCCTTCCAAAGATTCTCCGCAGGGTATGCATGATTCTCTTGGGATTGTTAGAATCCAAAAAGCCGATCCGCAGGAGGAGTTGCTCCAGGTGGGCATACATCTTCTCAACCTTCTGGAACTCAGCTAGCAGGGGTAGCAGCCCGGAAGACGAACGAGCCTCCTCCCTCCGTATTCTTTTCTCATTTTGCATTCCGCATTCTTCATTCCGTATTTCATACAGGCTGGCCAGATACAATTCATAAGAGAGCAGAATCACGGCCTGGGCCAGATTCAACGAGGATAAACCAGGGTGAGTGGGAATCGAGATAAGGGCATGGCAGGGGTCGAGTTCTCGATTGGTCAGTCCTCGGTCCTCCGGCCCGAAAAGAATGGCCACGGGGATGGATCGGGCGTGTTGGATGATTTCCGGACAGATTTCCCGGGGAGAGATGAAAGGCCCACGGTTTATCCCTTTACGGGCGGAAGTGCCGGCAATCCACCGGAAGCCCTGGAGGGCATCCTCCAGAGAGGGAAAAATTTTGGCCTTCTGCAAAATATCCTTGGCCGAGGTAGCCATCATCCTCGCTTCCGCAGATAGTGGGTCCTGCTCCGGAGACACCAGGTTCAATCGGGTGAGACCCATGTTTTTCATGGCCCGGCAAACCGCCCCGATATTTCCGGCATACTGGGGCCTGACCAGCACAATGGTGATGTTCCTTAGAGGATCGCTCGGCATGGGTAGGAAGGGGAAGGCAGGTTGGCGTATACGGTTGGTGGCAATGCCTCGATTTTCAGAATTCCCAATTCATTTTGCTTTTCATAATTCCGCATTCCGAATTCCGCATATCGCATTTGATTGGCCTTCCTGAACCCTGCTTTCTCGGCCTCTTCAGCGGAGTTGAAGATGACCCGGTTCTTCAGGCTCACCCGCTTGGCCGAGGGGCTTCCCGGAAGGTGGTACACCATGGTTCTTTTATTTCCCACGATTTTATCCCAGGGCACAGCATACTCCTGGATGGAGCGGCCTTTCTTTTCTGCACCCGTGGTTCGGCTCGACGGAGAAAAAAGACCCTCATTCCGCCGGAGGCGGGCCCGGAAATCCCGGGGCTTTTCTTTCAGCCCCTTCTTCCGGTCCCAAACTCCGACCCCCTTGTCCCGCGCGGCTTCCTCCGCTTCCTCCAACTGGGCGGCATACTTTCCCCGGATCGGGGCCCGGTAGAAAAAGGCATTCCCCGACTGCACCATCTCCCGGTTGAGGAGAGAATCTCCGACAAAGACGTAAGCGAGGAGCCGGCCATAGGCATCGCGTTCTTCCCGGTCATCGGTCTCCAGCCGAACTTTCCGGTCCCTCAGCCGGGAGAGGGCGAACTCCCTGGCTTTGCTTCCCCACGGCTCCTGCCCTTGAAGTTTACGATTCGCCATCTCCGGCGCATCGATCTCCCGCAGGCGGACGAAATCCTCATGCCCCTGGATGCGCACCAGGATGGTGTCGCCATCAAATACCTTCATGACTTGGCCCTGATAGGTCTTAGCTGAGGCAAGGGAAGAAAAGAAAAGGCAAAGAAGAAGGAAAAAAAGCAGCCCCCGGATGAAAGTCTTCATAAAGAAACCTGAGGCTCATTTACGGGCGGGCACGGCGGACCTTCCCTACCCATCTCAAAATCCTTGTTTCTCCATGTTGATCTGGGCCCTGTGATCTTTTCCGTCGATATTTGCTAATTTTGGGCACTCTAGGCACCTCTTAATCCCCTTTGGCCATCTCCCGGTATATCTGCATTTCCAATTCATCGAAGAACCGGTCATAGTGGGCCTTGTCCAACATTTTGATCGCTTTCCACCCTTTTTGGGTTTTTTTCTCAGTAGTGATCAACAGGACTACTTCCCTTTCTCTCCGGTCGAGCTTCTTGACCGTAGTTTCCACTTTTACCCTCAGGTTTCCCTGTGGGATGTAATCGGTCTCTACTTTGCCCTTCTCGATATCCACTTTGGGGTCTGCGTAACCTTTCTCCTTGAGCAGGTTGGCAATCCCCCGGATTATATATTTCTCATTGAATTCGAAGACCTGGGAATGCTTCTCCGGCTCTCCTTCCGATTCTTCTTCTTCGCAGGCGATCAAGAGAATGGGGAGGAGGAGAAAGAGGAAAAGGTAATTCCTCCATCCCCAGAAAAGGAATCCTAGCCTAAGGGGCAGATGTAAGAGAAAAATAAGGAATTCTCCTCTGAGCTGGGTTAACTCTTCTTGGAGGTCTTGGAATAGAAATTCCCAAAAACGGGCTGGCTCTTCCGGCTCCCGCATTTGGGACACTTGTACTTTCTCTCCTCTCGGTCTTTTATTGAAAGGAACAGGGAATACTTCTTGTTGCATTTCTGGCATTGGAACTCATAATTTGGCATGGGCGTACCTCCTTTAAAGATTTAATCAATTGACTACGGTTTCAAAACGGACACCAGACCTTTATCTTCGGACTCCCTGGCCCGGAAACCCTTTTCCTTTGCGGGTTTTAAATGAGGGAGTGTTTTAGATTGTTGATAATAGGGCGTTTCCATCCTCTTGCGTCTCGGGAACCCTGTATTTGCAGGGTTCTTGTGCTAACTATTTATTTTTATTTAATATTTTATTGGTACAAAAATGGGCAGTTTACACAAACTCTCGAGATTCTATGAGATTATGCCTTTCTATCCAAAACTTTTCCACAACTTTTTCACAAATTTTGTGGATAATTTCCGGGCTCTAATTTTCACTCTTTTTCGGGAAAGGATGTCCGCCTTTCCAGCGGGGTTAACTTCCCTTTCCCTCAATCCTCTCCATCCGCCAAAAGAACCCTCCGAGGATGTAAATCCTGCAACAAACTATAAAGAGAAGATTTCCCAGAGAATTCCAAAAGATGCTCCCACCCACCGATATGAACGATTTTCCCTCCGACTTCTTGAAAGACCATTCCCCGAATCTTTTCCGCCATGATGGATTCTCTTTCCCTCAGCTCTCGGCTCTCAAGCCAGACGGAAGGAGGATGGGAGAAAAGGAATCGAGCACGCCCATAATGGTTTCTCACCTGTTCGTTCAGCCCTGGAAAAGAAAGGGAAAGCAGGGTACGCAAATTCTCCCGGGAGACGAGCTCAGGCAGATGGAAGAGTCTTTCTTCCGAATACTCGGAAAGGTCGATGTCCTGAATCCTGCAATTCGTTTCCTCCCCGTAGGCCTTGGCCGCCCTCCATTCGTAGGGTTCTTTCAGAAGCAGGAAGATTCCCTGGATGGCGCTGTGGGACAGCATCCCCCGCCAGGCAAGACCCTCTTCCTGATGAATTCGTCGAAGATTTTCGCGCAAAGCGGCACGAAAAGCCGCTGCCTTCTGGTTTCGGAAGATTCGGGCGTAGGGGCTGACCTCCACGGAGACGGCCGATGGCTGCTCCCGCTGGAGCAATCGCAATAGCTTAGTCTTCCCTTGCGGATCGCGATGGACTGTTCCTACCAACACCAGGGAAGGAAAAGGTCTCCTACCCATACCCATCCATCGGTTGACCTTTTTTGAAACCTTGTGGTAAAGTCAAACCGTCTTCCCGTAAAGCTCTTCAGAATCTCCCGCAAAGAGCCCGGACCGAACGAAAAATATTTTTACCCAATTAGACCGAAAATTCAAGACTTTTCCTTATGATCTCATCTTTCCGGAAAGAGTTGATCCTGGTTGCCCTGGCTGGGACGATTGCCGTTATGGGGTTAGGTTTCATTATCCCCCTCTTTCCTGTTTATGTCTCTCAAAAAGGAGCCACCAATTTCCAATTGGGCTTGATTGTTTCCGGCTTCACCATCAGCCAGTTCCTCGTCCAGCCCTTTTTCGGCGGACTCTCTGATACCTATGGGCGGAAAGCTTTCATGGTGGGAGGCTTGGCCTGCTATGCGATTGTGGCCTCTCTCTACGTTCTGGCGGAAAGCCTCACTGAGGTTTTCCTCATCCGGCTGTTTCATGGGGTGGGGGCAGGAATGATCTGGCCGGCCCTGTCGGCCTTTATCATCGACGAATCACCCGTGGATAAACGGGGAGAAACCATCGGGTTCATCTCCGCGATGGAAATGTTCGGTTTTGCCGCAGGCCCCCTCGTGGGGGGGGGGTTGTATTCCCTTGGAGGTATGAGCCTGCCTTTCTGGGGCTGTTCTCTCCTGGCTTTTGCAGGAATGGCCTTGATCTGGGGATTGGTTCAAGAAAAGCCATCCCCCCATCATTCCGAAAAGGTTGGGTTCTTTGAAAGGTACGGGTTTTCCTCCTTGCGCATTCCCGACATTCGGCTCCTCTGCCTCATCGGCTTCGGCGAATCTTTTGCCTGGGGTTTGATCATCACCCTTCTCCCGGTCATCGCTTCAAACCTCGGAGTCCCTCCGGAGAGAATCGGGTGGCTCTTCAGCTCTTACTTCATCTTTTATATTCTCCTTCAATGGCCCGTGGGGAAATGGTCGGACCGGCAGGGAAGAAAGAAGCCCATCATCTTGGGCATGAGCATCTACACCCTGTCCATCCTCATTCTTTCCCAGGGGGGAGATTTATTCCATTTCCTTCTGGTCCTGGCCATTGCCGGGGCGGGACTGGGAATCTATTCCCCTTCCGTGCGCGTCGCGGTGGCCGACCTGACATCGGAAAAGGTCCGGGGAGCGAGTTTGGGCATTTTTATCACCACCCGGATGCTGGGGTTCTTCCTGGGCCCCAACCTGAGTGGGTTCATGGCCGACCGTTTCGGGAGTGGATTTCCATTTTTGACCGCGGCGGTATTTTTGGGTGTCGGGATCTGGGCATCGTTCAGGCTGTCGGCGGAGCTTTCAAAAACCCGCGAACTCGCCTCGATTCCGGCAGGTGGTGCCGGGAAGAACACCCGCTAGATTCTCAAAGCATTCTTTTTGCATTCCTTTGAAGGAAATGAAAAGAGGTGAAAGAATGGCCTATCGCGTAGAGGTCGGATTAAAACGCAATATTCGAGATGCCAGGGGGGAGAAGATCAAGCGACGGATTATGGACGATCTGAAGATTCCCATAGAGGCGGTCCGAACCGTGGACGTCTACACGGTGGACGCCTCCCTATCCGATGAGGATATGGAAAAGGTGGCCACGGGACCTTTTCTGGACCCCATCATCCAGGATTATTCCGTCGGCAAACCCCTGGAGCAAGCAGGTTTTGACTGGGCCATCGAGGTGGGCTACAAGCCAGGGGTTACGGACAACGTGGGGCGGACAGCCCGGGAAGCGGTAGAGATCCTTCTGCAGCGGAAATTGAACCCCGGCGATGGCGTCTACACCTCCGTCCTATATTTTCTGAAGGGAACCTTGGCCCGTAACCAGGCCGAATCCATCGCCACGGGTCTCCTGGCCAACACTCTCATCCAGAGGTTTGAAATCAAGGACCGGGACTCATGGGACCCGGCCGTGGGAATGGGGGTTACTGTACCCAAGGTTTCCGCTAAAAATCAAGTCCGGGTGGAAGAGCTGAACCTGCAGGTCAGCGATGAAGAACTTCTTCGGATCAGCTCGAGGCGGGTGCTGGCCTTGAGCCTGAAGGAGATGAAGGCTCTCCAGCAATATGCCAAGGACCCGTCACGCCTGGCGGAGAGGAAAAAAGTCGGCCTGGGGGAACACCTCACCGATTGTGAAGCGGAGGCTCTGGCCCAGACCTGGTCCGAGCATTGCAAGCATAAGATCTTCAACGGGCTGATCCACTACATCGATGAGAAGGGGAAAGCACGGCGCATCGATAGCCTCTTTGACAGTTATATCAAGCGATCCACCGATGAAATCCGCAAGGCCTTGGGGGAGAAGGACTGGTGCGTCTCGGTCTTCAAAGACAATGCGGGAGTCATGAGATTCAACCGGGACTGGAACCTGGTCTTCAAAGTGGAGACCCATAACAGCCCATCGGCCCTGGACCCTTACGGGGGCGCCCTTACCGGGATCGTGGGGGTCAACCGGGACCCCTTCGGCACCGGTAAAGGGGCCAAGTTGATCTTCAACGTGGACACCTTCTGTTTTGCCCCCCCCGACTTTTCCAAACCCCTTCCTCCCCGCCTTCTTCATCCCAAACGGATTTATGAAGGAGTGCGGGAAGGAGTCGAACATGGGGGCAATAAGAGCGGAATCCCCACGGTCAACGGCTCCATCGTATTTGATGACCGCTACGCGGGTAAGCCCCTGGTCTACTGCGGAACCGGTGGAATCATGCCCCGGCTGATCCGGGGAGAGCCCTCCCACCAGAAGAAGGCCGAGCCTGGAGACTTTATCGTCATGACCGGCGGAAGGATCGGCAAAGACGGCATCCACGGGGCTACTTTTTCCTCGGAAGAACTGCATGAGGAATCCCCCACCAGCGCCGTGCAAATCGGTGATCCCATTACCCAGAAGCGGATGACCGATTTCCTTCTCCGGGCGCGCGACGCAGGGCTCTACCATGCCATCACGGATAATGGGGCAGGAGGATTGTCCTCTTCTGTAGGGGAGATGGCCCGCGACTGCAACGGTTGCGAGATGAGTTTGGAGCGAGCCCCGCTGAAGTACGCCGGCCTCGACCCCTGGGAAACTCTCCTCTCCGAAGCCCAGGAGCGCATGACCCTTGCAGTTCCCCCGGACAAGATCGACCGCTTCATGGAAATGGCCGGGCTGATGGAAGTGGAGGCCACCATCCTTGGGAAATTCACCGATACAGGGAAATTTCATGTCCTATATGATGGAAAGACTGTAGCCTACCTGGACATGGAATTTCTCCATAACGGCT
Organism: Thermodesulfobacteriota bacterium; assembly: GCA_035624375.1. Taxonomy (GTDB): domain Bacteria; phylum Desulfobacterota; class SM23-61; order SM23-61; family SM23-61; genus SM23-61. Next base: position 9,583 of record DASPRR010000044.1, read on the forward strand.
ATCCCAAAATGGAGCTGCGGGCGAAGTGGGAACAAAAAGAACATCCCGAGCCTCAGTCCCCGGACCCCAAAGACCTGACCTCGACCTTGAAACAGATTCTCTCGCGCTACAATGTGTGCAGCAAGGAGTCGGTGGTCCGTCAGTATGATCACGAGGTCCAGGCAGGAAGTGCTGTGAAACCCATGGTGGGAGCCTTTAACGACGGGCCCGGAGACGCCTCGGTTTTGCGGCCCATCCTGGACTCCTGGGAAGGGGTCGTGGTCTCCTCCGGAATCTGTCCGCGCTACAGCGATATCGACACTTACCACATGATGGCCTGCGCCATCGATGAGGGCATCCGTAACAACCTCGCTGTGGGCGGGAATTTGAAGCAGATGGCCGGGCTTGACAACTTCTGCTGGTGCGACCCCATCCAGTCGGAGAAGACTCCAGACGGGGAATACAAACTGGCTCAACTGGTCCGGGCGAACCAGGCTCTTTACGAATACACCAAGGCTTTCGGAGTCCCCTGTATATCGGGGAAGGACTCGATGAAAAACGATTACCTCATCGGGTCCATGAAGATCTCCATTCCCCCTACGGTCCTTTTTTCAGTGGTGAGCGTGGTTCCCGACGTCCGCAAGTGCGTAACCATGGATGCCAAGAGGGCGGAGGACATGGTCTATGTCCTGGGGGAGACCCGGGCGGAAATGGGAGCCTCCGAGTATTATGCTCTCCATGGCTTCATCGGCAACCAGGTTCCCCGGGTGGATGCCCAAAAGGCCAGGAATCTCTTTCAATCGCTGAGTGCAGCCATGGAGAAGGGATTGGTGGCTTCCTGTCATGACTGCTCGGATGGAGGATTGGGCGTGGCCCTTGCCGAGGTGGCTTTTGCCGGAGGTCTGGGAATAGAAGTCGATCTGCGGCGGGTTCCGGCCTCAGGCATGGACCGGAACGACTTTGTCCTCTTCTCCGAATCCCAGAGCCGGTTCGTGGTGACCGTCCATCCGGAAAACCAGAAAGCGTTTGAAAACTCCCTCCAAGGAAATGTCTTTGCCCGGGTGGGGCGGGTGAAGGCCGGTCAGGACCTTGCGATTACCGGGCTGCAGGGACAGGTGGTGGTCCGCGCGGACATCGATGAATTGAAGGAGGCCTGGAAGAAACCCCTGATGTGGTAAAGGACAAAGAGCATCGGGCTTAGTGAAAAGATTTTTTGGGCGCTATGCGGTCCGCGCTAGGCTCCATGCCTTCTTTCTTGAGGTGATTATGAAAAAGGTGAAAGCTCTGATTCTGGCGGGGAACGGGATCAACTGTGAAATGGAGATGGCTCACGGCTGCAGGCTCGGCGGGGCAGATGTGGCGGACATTGTCTACATTTACGATCTCCTCTCTGGAGAAGTTCGGCTCGACGATTACCACTTCCTGAACCTGCCGGGGGGATTCCTGGATGGAGACGACCTGGGGTCGGCCAAAGCCATGGCCCATCGGCTAAAATACGGCCGTATTGCCGGAAGCGGGGAGCCGCTGGAAAAGGGGATCCTGCGCTTCATCCGCGAAGGCAAGTTGATCCTGGGGGTCTGCAACGGCTTTCAGCTCATGGTGAAATCCGGTTTGATTCCCGGGCTGGGCAAAATCTATGGACACCAGACCGTAACCCTGACCTTCAACGATTCGGGCCGGTTTGAGGATCGTTGGGTGTATTTGAAGGCAAATCCCCAAAGTCCCTCTATCTTTACCAAAGGGCTGAAGGGACTCTATTTGCCAGTTCGCCACGGAGAGGGAAAGTTTATTCCTCGGGATGAAGAAGTCCTGGCTGAACTGGCCCGGAAAAACCTAATCGCCCTGCAGTATTCGGACCCCGATTATCAAAACCCCACCATGGAATACCCTTTGAATCCCAACGGGGCAGTCTCGGCCATCGCCGGGGTCTGCGACGAAACCGGCCGCCTCTTCGGCCTTATGCCCCACCCCGAGGCCTACCTCTATTTCGTGAATCATCCTCGGTGGACCCGGGAAAAGGTCCCGGAAGAAGGGATGGGTCTGGCCCTTTTCAGGAATGCGGTGGATTATATCCGGAAGAACCTGTAGGTACGCCCTGGGCAGGGGGAATCTGGATGGATGTTTGTAGGGGCGACCCGCCGGGTCGCCCCTACGATTTTGGGCGGTCAGAGCTATTTCTTCAAGAGAAGGTCGTGCTCCGCCAACAACTTCTTGATCGTTTCCGTCTCCCCCCGGATATACTTGATGGACTGCTCGCCGTTCAGGATTAGGGGAACGAATCCCGCCGAGATGATCTTGGACTGATACTCCTCCTTATTCACGGTGTCCAAAAAAGCCTTCTCCAATCGGGTGGTGATGTCCGGCGGCGTATTCTTGGGCACCGCCACTCCCCGGTCAATCCGCGGATAGAATTTATGGCCCAGTTCCTGGAAAGTGGGAACATTGGGGAGAACGTTCATCCGCTTCTCTGTCCCGATCGCCAGGATCTTCATCTGGCCGGCCTGCGCCACCAAGTCGGAAGAGTTTCCCCAGATTGCCTCCACGTGGCCGCCGAGAAGAGCCGTGACCTGGGGGGCCGCCCCGGTAAAGGTTACCAGGGTGAGCTTGATATTGTTCATCTTCATGAACAATAGGGAGGCCATGTGGTGGCCGGAGTATTTCCCGGACATCCCTATGGTGATCTTGTTCGGATTTGCCCTGGCGAATTCGATGAATTCCTTCACGCCATTGATCTTCGAATCCTTCTTGACTGCCAGACCGATGGGCGTGGATTCGAAGATGCAGAGGGGTTTCAAATCCTCGGTTTGGAAGGCCACATCCGACTGTGAAAGAGGCTGCAGGATGATATGGGGGATGTTGATGCCGCACACCGAATATCCATCGGGCTTGGCCTGGGAAAACTTCGTCCACGCCAGTCCACCGCCCGCCCCGGGCACGTAGTTGATCACGATGGGAACCCCAAGGTTCTTCTCAAGGTGAGGTTGCTGCATCCGAGCTTCTACGTCGGATTGGCCGCCCGGATTGAAAGGAATAATATAGGTAATCGGCCCTTTCGGAAAGTCCGCCGCCGGGAAAGCCACGGCCGGGAGAAGAACCAGGGCCAGGGATATCATACTAACGAAGATTTTTTTCATCTTTCCCTCCTTTTTCCCTTCAAAAAACCATACCAAACCAATTCGGCACAGCCGGGACAAAAAATTTCTTCTAGGGCCCCACTTCAACTTGGCCCCCCGTTTCTTTTGTTAGGCCGACGGGGCTGGGTTCGAGCATTTACCTGATGAGGCCCCCCGCGCTCTCTACGGTTAAAAATTTTTTTACTGCTTTTTCAGGTCAAACTCCTGCGCCAGTTTCATGTGCTCCTTCACTTCCATATCCAGGTATTTGTGCGATTCTTCGATCCCCATCACCTGGGGGACGAAACCGGCCTGCTCCATCTTGGAAATAAATTCTGGCTTTGAAATGGTCTCTAGGAAGGCTTTCTCCAGGCGCTTCTGGATATCCTTGGGAATCGCCTTGGGCCCCATGGCGCCTCGGGCAATACGTGGGTACATTTTATAGCCCAGTTCTTCAAAGGTGGGAATCTCGGGCAGCTGGACCATCCGTTTGGGGGAACCGATGGCCAGGACCTTGATCTGGTCTTTGCTGGTCGTCAGGACGCTTGAATTGGTGAAAGCCGCATCGATGTGCCCGCCCAGTAGCGCCGTTTGAACCTGGGAGGTGCCAGTGAAGGTGACGTAGTTCACCTTCACTCCGGCTAGCTTCATAAACTGAAGAGTGGCAAAATGGTGGCCGGTGAATTTTCCCACCCCGCCGCAGGAGACCTTCCCCGGATTCGCTTTGCAATAATCGATGAACTCCTTGAACGTATTGGCCTTGAAATCCTTTTTCACTCCTAAACCGATGGGCGTATACTCCACGATGGAGAGAATCACGAAATCATCGGTCTTGAAAGTCACATCCTTCATGAAAATAGGCTGGAGGATGATGTGGGGAATGCTGAATCCTCCGATGGTGTACCCATCCGGCTTGGCCGCGGCCAGCTTCGACCAGCAGAGCCCGCCCCCCGCGCCCGGGAGATAATTGATCACGAATGGAACTCCCAGGTTCTTTTCTAGGTATGGCTGCATAGCCCGGGCCGCTATGTCAACCTCTCCCCCGGGGTTAAAGGGGTTCAGGTAATTGATGGGGCCTTTGGGAAAGTCCTGAGCATTGGCCACACTCGATGAAATAGCCAGCAAGAACCCGAAAATCAAACACGCTGCCTGCCATTTCTTCATCTCTTCTCTCCATCCTTTCTTTCTTTTTCTCTCTCCTACACCTCTTCTCCTTCAACCTTTTCCCGCAGCTTCTGGCGCCGTTTTCCCAACCAGGGGATGAAAGGTGAAATCAAGAGAACCAAGGAAATAACGATGAACACAGCAGAAATGGGTTTTTGGATGAAAATCCAAGGGTCCCCTTGGGAAATCGTAAGGGCCAGCCGGAGGTTGTTTTCCATCATGGGTCCGATGACGATGGCTAGGACCAGCGGGGCCATTTCAAATTGAAACTTCCGGGCCAGGTACCCGAAGACCCCAAACCCGATCATCAAAGACACTTCTACGTTACTATAGTTCAGGCTGAATACCCCGACCAGACAGAAGAGCAGGATCAGGGGGAAGAGGATGGGGTAAGGGACTTTCAAAACCTTGACCCAGAGGCCGATGAGGGGAAGGTTGAGGATCAGGAGCATGACGTTTCCCAGGTACATGCTCATGATAGTCCCCCAAAAGAGGTCCGGATACTTGGAAATCAACATGGGGCCGGGCTGGATGCCGTGGATCATGAAGGCCCCCAGCAGGATGGCGATAACCGAATTGGCCGGGATCCCCAGGGTAAACAGGGGAATGAAGGCGCCCCCGGTGGCCGAGTTATTCGCCGACTCCGGGCCGGCTACTCCTTCGATCGCTCCTGTGCCAAACTTCTCTGGATGCCTGGAAAGCTTCTTTTCGACCGCATAAGACGTGAAAGCGGAAATCACCGGAGCTGGCCCGGGCAGGATTCCTATGAAGAAGCCCAGAAAAGACCCGCGGACAATCGGCCAGACAGAGTCTTTCCAATCCTGGAGGTTGGGGAGGAGGTCTTTCACCTTGGCGGGGATAATTTCCCGCTTTATCTCCTCTTCCACGTTGGAGATCACCTCCGCCACCCCGAAAAGACCCATGATCGCCGGTATCAGCCCGATCCCATCGGCCAGTTCGAGGACCCCAAAGGTCAAACGCTGGGTCCCGGAGATGGCATCCATGCCGATGGTTCCGAGGAGCAACCCGAAGACCGCTATCATTAGAGCTTTCAAGATCGACCCAGAGGCGAGGTAAATAAGGACGACAATTCCCATGAGCATGAGGCTGAAGAATTCTGGGGGACCGAAAGCCAAAGCAAATTTGGCCAGGGGTGGAGCGACCAGCATCAGTCCGAGCACAGAAATGGTTCCGGCAATAAAAGACCCGAAGGCGGCAATCCCCAGGGCCGGGCCGGCCCGGCCTTTGAGGGCCATCTGATACCCGTCCAGGCAGGTAATGACCGAGGCAGCCTCTCCGGGAATATTGACCAGGATGGATGTGGTGGAACCGCCATACATGGCTCCGTAATAGATCCCGGCCAGCATGATAATGGCCGTTACGGGGGGCACGTGGAACGTATTGGGAAGGAGAAGGGCGATGGCCGCCGTGGGACCAAGGCCGGGGAGGACACCGACCAGTGTTCCCATGAGCACGCCCAGGAAACAGAATACGAGGTTCGTTGGGGTAAACAGGACTTGGGCGCCCAAAAGGATGTGGGATAGTATATCCATAGACCACCTAGAATCCAAGGAATCCCTTGGGGAGCTGAGTCTCGAGAAAATTCACGAAGAGTAGCTGGGCTGCCAGGGAACTGAGGACGGCAATAACTAGCGAGCGAGTCCAGGTTTGGGGAAAGATAAAGCGGACCAGAAAGCCTACAAATAGAAAGGTCATTAGGGTGAAACCAAGGGTTGTCAGGAGAAGGTTGTAGGCAATTAAGGCGGCAAATGTGGCCGTTACTCTCTTCCAGGAGTCCGATCGCGAGAAAAAGGAATGGGTGATGGCCGGTAGCTTTCCCCAGAACGTGCGCATGAGAAGGGCAATGGACATCGCTGTCAGTACAATCCCGCCCCAGAAGGGCAGAAAACCAGGGCCGGGTTCATTCCAGGCTCCGATTTCCACCGACCGGGCATAGATGGAAAAGAATAAACCTACAATCAGGAAGAAGATTGCGGATATGCGGTTATAACGGATGGCTTTATCCTTTTTTCTCCTGCACCAAGGCCTTCAGGAGACTTTGAGCCCACATGGAATGCACTTCCCCGGCCGATTCTGGGTGGATTCTAAACCGGCAAAATGCTTCTTGTCAAGGATGTAATCGGTTTCATTGAACAAGCTCACCGGGCTAATCATCGATCCTTGATCACCGGTATCCCAAGCCGACGGGGCTACTACTCCCTATGGACGGCCGCTGGGTATTAGATGATCTCCGTTGGTTAAGGTTGCTTTCAACCGGAAATTATCGCCTTTGGGAATTGATCATCTGCATTTTTACGTAAGATGAGGTAAGATTCCAGGAGATGAACTCGTAGGATTCGGTGGGGAAACCGAAGAAGTCCTCAGAGTACCCGGAGTTACCCCTTTCTTCGAATCTCTTCGAGCACGGGAATTATGTATTTTCGGAATTGGGCGGGGTTCTCGCTCATCGGAAAGTGTCCCAACTCTTTCATGATCATCACTTTAACACCGGGAATGGTGTTCGCGGTGCGCAGGGTGTCCTCAGGCTGGCAGGAAAAATCGTATTCCCCAGTGAGTAAATAAAGCGGGCAAGCTGCGGTGTTAATCCCATCCAGCTTTCCCCGCAGGTCGGCATCCACCCGATAGAAATAGAGGTCCCCCCGAAACACGCCAGGGCCGCCCTGCATGTATTGCCAGAGGGTCTCATGGCGGTGCTCGTCTGGGCTTTGAGGAGCGATCAAACCGGATATCAGGGCGGCGCAAACTTCCCCTCCATGCACGTCGCCGCGATGAAGCCAGTTGGTGTCGTACCACGGCTGCTGAAAGTCGGCGGATTCGATGCCGATCAAGGCTCTAAATTCAGAACCATGAGCATGGGCGAGTTGGAGGATGATCCGGCCTCCAATGGAACATCCCAGGGCAACAGGGTGTTCTAGGCCCAGCGCGGCGCAGAAGGCTCGAATGGTCGCCACGTATAGCTCCGTAGTGAGCCGGTACTCACGCTTTTCCCAGCCCGCTGGAGGATAGGACTTGCCATGCCAGGGTAGGTCGAAGGCGATCACGCGGAATTTATTGGTCACCGTTTCGTCGCACATAAGGTGCCGGAATTGCCGCGAGTCGGCTCCGGCGGTATGGAGGCACACCAGGGGAATCCCCTGTCCCGTTTCTTCGAAATAGACCCGGCAGTCGTCTCCCATGATCCGGACTTTCATATACCGCCCGATGATAGGCTCCATGTCCTTCTTGTTCACCGGGAACCTCCTTTCCGCGGCAATGCAACGACGTCCTTGAAATACTGGAGGTTCGCCATCAAGGGGTGCAGATTCCCCTCCAGGGCCATCTCCCCCCGCTTGGTGAGGGCGAAAATATCATGCCACCCCGGCGGCGGTGGGTCCTGCCAGAGAGCCGCCCAGGCCTGCGCCGAGCCCCGCACCGCAAACACCCAGGAACACAATAGCGGCAATCCCTTGCGACATTCGCGAATGCTTCCCTCCTCAATCCGGAGCAGAAAGGGAACGGTCCCGATTTGAACCAGGCAATCCACCGTCAGATTCCGACCCCGCCAAACCAGGCGCCGGTCTGAGTTCACCGCTTCCGGAATGACCCGCTCAAATCGGGCACTGAGCGCTTGCTCCAGTCCTGCGGGGGAATTCTTTGAATCCTCCGGCATGGATCTCCTCCCTCTTGTCTATCGTTGCGTAAGGCTAAACGTTGCATAAAATTCTCATGGAGTAAGTTTGTCATCTCCCCGAAAGCGGGAATCCAGAAAGAAATCCTGGATTCCGGGTCAAGCCCGGAATGACGGAAGCTAAATGGGCGGCCTATTTTTCACTTCTTACCTCAACTCCCGCCAGCTTTTCCAAAGGCCGGATGACCGCAGGATGGTATTTCTTGCTCTCTCCTCCGGCTCCGGCCGAAATATATTGCTGGGCGGACAGAGCCGCAAAATGGAGAGGAATCCGCAGTTTCGATCCCGTCGATAGGGCCAGGTCCAAATCTTTCAATATGTAGTCGATGGGAAAGACCCCTTCTTCGAACTTTCCCTTCATGACATTATTCTTGTAATGGTTCTGCAGGACAAAACTATTTCCTGATCCGCTGGAGAGGGCTTCAAAAAGGATGTCCGGTTTCACACCGGCCTTCACCCCCAAGACCATGGCCTCGGCCAGGGCGCAGGTCGTTACCGCCACCATGAGATTGTTGACGATCTTGACCACCTCGCCGCTGCCGATGTCGCCTACGTGATAGATGTCCGTTCCCATGGCCGCCAGAATCGGCCGGTGGCGTTCAAAGACCTCCTTTTTCCCGCCCGCGTAAATGACCAGCGTTCCGGCAACGGCCGCTGGCACCCCCCGGGCCACGGGGGCATCCAGCATCTCCACTCCCTTTTCTCCGAGAATCTTAGCGATGTCCCTCGTGGTGAGGGGGTCGATCGTGCTCATGTCGATGAGGACGGACTCCCTTTGGATTCCTTCGACCACCCCACCCTTTCCAAGGACGGCCTCCCTCACATGGGCGGAAGCGGGCAATATGGTGATTACCACTGGGCATTTCTCAGCCGCTTCTCTGCAGGACGCGGCCGTTTGGGCCCCCGCGGCCTTTAGCGGCCCCATTCTTTCCGCAACGATGTCAAATACCATAAGCGAAAAACCCTTCTTTACCAAATTTTTAGCCATGGGTCCCCCCATGGCCCCCAATCCGATGAATCCGATATTCTCCATTTTCTTTCTCCTGCAAAAGTTGAAAAAACCTTCTTTACGGCCCAACCCTGTTTTTTAAAGACCCCATGAATGGTCGAAGGCTATAGGATCAAATGAATCGCCGGCTGATCAGCCTCCCAGGTAAGCCTTTCGGACATAATCATTATGCAAAAGGTCCTCGGCCTTCCCCTCCAGGGCCACCTCGCCCGACTCCAGCACATAGGCGTACTCGGCGAGGCGCAACGCCATGCGGGCGTTCTGCTCGACGAGGATGATCGATACTCCGGCTCCGTTGATTTGCTTGATGATTGCGGCTATGGCTTTGACCACCAGCGGAGCCAATCCCAAAGAAGGCTCATCCAGCAGCAGGTATTGGGGCTTGGCCATGAGAGCCCGGCCGATGGCCAGCATCTGTTGCTCCCCTCCGCTCAGCGTTCCGGAGACCTGTTTCTCGCGCTTTTTCAGGGCGGGGAAGTAGCCATAGACCCGTTCGGTATCCTCCCGGACCTCTTGCCGGTTGCGGCGGAGATAGGCCCCCAGGCGAAGGTTCTCCTGAGCGGTCAATTCCGAAAAAACCCTCCTCCCCTCCGGACAGAGGGCGATGCCCTGACGGATCACTTCGGAGGTGTCCAGCCGGTCGATCCGCTTCCCCCGGAGATAGATCTCCCCCGAAGTGATCGGCTTTAGAACGGTGATGGCCTTGAGGGTAGTGGTCTTGCCGGCGGCATTCGGCCCGACCAGGGCCACGATCGAGCCCTCCTTCGCCGAGAGGTGAATCCCTTTGAGGGCCTGGGTTTGGCCGTAATCCACTCTGACCTTGACCAGCTTAAGCAATCTCCGTATCCTCCCCCAGGTAGGCTTTGATCACCTCTTCGTTCCGCTGAATTTCCGGCGGGGTCCCCATGGCGATCATCTGCCCGTAATTGAGAACCAGGATCCGGTGGCACAGGCCCATGATGACTTTCATATCGTGCTCCACCAGGATCACCGTGACCCCATTTTCCTGAATCTTCTGGATCGCACTCATCAGATGTACCCGCTCCTCGTGATTCAAGCCAGCTGCGGGCTCATCCAGCATAAGGAGCTGGGGATCCCCCGCCAGGGCAATCGCCAGCCCCAGAAGCTTCTGATAGCCATAGGGCAGGGCCTTGGCCGCCTGACCCCGCATCTTTTCCAGGCCCAGGAATCGGAGGAGGGTTTCGGCCTTCTCCGTCTGGTTTTTTTTCCGTTCCCGGACCGCCCGATTGATTAGAAATTCGGGCCACAAGCCCAGGAAGTGATATCCCAATTGGGCCCTCATCATGTTTTCCCACACCGTGGCCTCCCCGTAGGAAACGGTGGACTGAAAAGTCCGGACCAGGCCCATCTTGGCGATCCTATACGGGGGGTAGCCGACTATGCTTTCTCCCTTGTACCGGACTGTCCCTGAATGAGGGGCGTACATGTTGCTGATCAAGTTTAACAAAGTGGTTTTGCCCGCACCATTCGGGCCGATGGTACCCAGGATCTCCCCCGGCTGGACGGAGAAGGTTGCCTGATCGACCGCCATCAGCCCGCCAAATTGCTTGGATAGCTTTTCCACTTGGAGGATAGGGGTCATGGAGTTTCTTCCTTGCCAGGCTTCCTTGATTTCATCCGGTCCAAGGCCTTATTCAGCAACCCCAACATGCCCGTGGGCATGAACCAGAGGGTGAGGATCAGAATCAGCCCGTAGAGCACCCTTTGGTATTCCACGAATCCCCTGAGGAACTCGGGCAGGGGAACCAGAAAGATCGAGCCCAGGATCGGGCCGGCGATTCCGCCCATGCCCCCCACGACGTTGATCACGATGAGATTCACGCTCTCCCAGAAGGTAAACGATTCCGGGGAAATGAACCGGTAGTAGTGAGCAAACAGACTTCCCGCGAGTCCGGCAAAAAAACCTCCGCCGGCAAAGGCGAACATCTTGTGTTGAAAGGTGTCGATTCCCGTGAACTCCGCCAGATGTTCCGTCTCCCGGGTGCAGTCCATGGCTTTCCCGATGGAGGATTGATAAATCCGGCGAATGATAAACAGAGCCATCAGCATAACCCCCAGCACCAGATAGTAATAAGAAACCTTAGACAGAAGGGTGAAGGCGGTGCCCGGGAAGAGCGCAATCCTGGGGGGAGGGATGTTAATAATTCCCGTGGGTCCCCCGAAGGGTTCGACGAGATTCACGAAGAAGAGCCTGACCACTTCGCCAAAGGCGAAGGTCACCAGCACAAAATAAACCCCCTGGAGCTTCAGGAGCAGGCGCCCGACCAGGAGAGCGATGCAGGCTCCCATCAGACCCGACAGAGGAAGGGCCAGGAGATAGGGAAGGCCCAGCCGCATGACCGTGAGGGCGGAGGTGTATCCTCCGATCCCCATGAAGGCGGCGTGGGCGATCGATAATTTCCCCGTCTTGATGACCATATTCAGGCTGACGGCCAGAATAATATTGAGATAGATGCTGATGATGACGTTGAGGTAGAACTCATCAGCCCAGAGAACCGGGATGAAGAAAAGAAATACGGAGAGGGCCAGGAGAGCGTAGGATTTGCTTTTAGGAATCACTTTCCCCTCTTCCTGCATCGGGTCCGGTCCGGTCGTTCCCAAGATGGGCCGCCTTATCAGCGGCTCACCTGGGAACGGCCGAATAGGCCGGAAGGCCGGAACAGCAGGATCCCGATCACCAGGACGAATCCCAGCAGGTCGGCCAACGCCTTGCTCGCATAGGTACTGACAAAACTCTCTGCCACCCCCAGAATCAACCCGCCCAGGAAAGCGCCGGGAATGGACCCGATCCCTCCGAGGATTACGACGATGAAGGCCTTGACCTGGGGCATGATTCCCATCCACGGATTCAACTGGAAAAGGGGACCGATGACCGCACCGGCGGCGGCCGCCAGTCCAGTGCCGACGGCAAAAGCCAGAGGATACAGGCGATTGATCCTCATCCCCTGAACCCTGGCGATCTCCGTATCCTGGGCAATCGCCTGGATGGCCAGGCCCAGTCTGGTCTTTTTCAGAAACAGGTAGAACCCAGCCATGAGCAGGAAGGAGATAAACACCACCATCAGGCGTTCCATCGGGTAGAAGAGGGTCCCGATCTTCAGGACCCCGGTAAAGACGGGAGGGATGGACAGATCGTAGGGGCCCCAGGCCACCAACCCGAGATTCTGCAGGAGAATGGAAAGACCCAGGGCGATGATCATTCCTTCCAGCTCTTTGTCCCGAAACCGGCGGAAGATCACTTCTTCCGTCAAATACCCCAAAAGACCGATGAACAGGACCGCGAGAATCGCCGCGAGAAGATAATTGACCTCGAATTTCAAGATAGCCGTGAGGACAAAGAAGGCCCCCAGCATGTAAAATTCACCATGGGCGAAGTTGACGATGCGCAAGACGCCGAAGATCAGGGTGAACCCCAGGGCCATGAGGATATAATTGGTCCCTAGGGTCACCCCGTTGATGATCACTTGGGGAAGCAACGTCTCGCCCAACGACTATCCTCCTCGCCGCATTCCGCTTTTTGGAAAGATGGGTTTTACGATCCGCCCCGCCGGAAGGCTACGGCGTCGCTTTCCCGAGAACGACTTCTTTGCCGTCCTTCACGACCATGACGTAGAAGGGGAACTTGACTTGGTGATCGATCCCGTAATCCGCCTTCCCGGTCCAGCTCATGGCTCCGGTGTACACGCCGTTGAAGGAAAGGCTTTCCAGGGTCGCTCTCACCTTTTCGGTATCCGTGAGGGTCCCGGCCTTCTTGATTGCCTCGAAAAGCCATAAGGTTCCGTCATAGAACTGGGGAGTAAAGCCATTCATGGGAGGAGGGAATTTGGCATTATACTTCTTATTGATCTCCTGGATCTTGGGATCATCGGGGTTGATCGGACTGTAATAGATAAATCCTTCCATGAAATCCTTGCCAGCCACTTTAAGCATTTCGGGGGTGCCCGGCCCTCCCACCTTGATGATCATGCCTTTGTAGCCCATCTGGCGGGCCTGCTTTACGATCAGGCCGCAATCCCCTGGATTGGACCCGTCGAGGTTCAACACATCGGGTTTCA
>DASPRR010000045.1:0-9645 GCA_035624375.1 Thermodesulfobacteriota bacterium
AAACCCCGCTTCCCCTTCCGAGAAACGGGGTTTTTATCCTGTGCCGTTGAACCTAAAACCTACCGGCCGATAATGTAGCGCTTGGGGTCAACCTCCGTACGGAGGATTCTCAGCTCATCAGTGGTGGGCAGAGGAGTGGTAATGGTCTTCTCAGCCTTGAGCAGGGGGAAGCCGCAGTTTTTCTGCACCTCCTCAAAAGTATTCCCCTGATGGATCGATTCCACCCGCATCCGCTTGGTCTTTTCATCGTATCCCATCACCGCCATATTGGTGATGACCTTGTGGGGACCGGTGTTGGCCGGCAGCCCCGCCTTCTCCCGAGCTCCGGGACCATTCAGGTATCCCGGAGTGGTGATGAAGCTCACTTTTTCCACGAACCTCCGGGCGTCCTGCGGGGTAATCACCATGACCCTCCAGCAGAAGGAGGCGAAATCGTTGGCTCCGCCCGACCCGGGGAAACGGACTTTGGGCTTTTTCCAGTCCCCGATCACGGTGGAGTTCAGGTTGCCGTACATGTCGATCTGGGCCCCGCCCAGGAAGGTGTAATCGACCATCCCCCTCTGGCAGGTTTCCATGATCTCGCACATGCCGCTGGCCATGACCGCCCGGTAGAAGGTCCGCGAATCCCCGACGGAGATGGGCATGGTAGGAAGCTGGGGCGAGATTCCTCCGGCCTCGAACATGATCACCAGGTCCGGGGCATGGGTCTTCTGCGCCAGCATGGCCGCCGCGCAGGGAGCCCCGGTGCCGACCCCCACGGTCTTGCCGTTTTCCAGATTACGGGCAGCCACTACGATCATCAATTCCATAGTGTTATATTCAGCCATCTCGGTTACTCCTTTTGGTTCTTGATCTGGATGAGATGTTCCTCGGCTCTTAGGTCATTGATCCGCTGGAGGCCCCCGCAGAGGTCCAGATACTCATTGAAATCCTTGGTCCAGTATATATATTGGTTCAGGAACTTCTTGAATTTTTCCAAATCCTCCTCGGACTTCATCCAGAGCCGCAAATGCTCTTCGTCGGAGAAATATTCGTAGGGCATATTCCCGGGAAAGCTTCCGTAAGGCACTTCGCACACGCCGTCGACAAGGTAATAGGGGATGGCCGTATGGGTGGGGTCATTCCGGATCACATCGTTGTGGACCAGCCGCTCGCAGGTGATGATCAAACGCTTGGAAGCCCGGGCCAGCTCCAGGTCTGCAATGGAGATGCCTTTCAGCCGGCAGTTTCCATAGATATCGGATTCATGGACATGAATGGCGGAGACATCGGGCCAAAGCGCCGGGTAGAGGCAAAACAGCTTTCCGGTAAAGGGACACTTGACCACCTTGGCGGCGCTGTATTTGAAGGTGTCCGTTCCCATCATATTCCGCCCGGGGAGGAAGGACACCCCCATGGCCGCTGCTTTGAAACGAAGGGCCATGCCATAATTGGTCCATTCGCAGCTCTCCACCTTCCCGCTCTCCATGTAACGTCGCGCATTCGGGGAAAGTCCCCTCGCCTCCAGCCCGATGATGTAGGCGATGTCGCAGCGGTTGAAGACTTCCCCGGCTGCCAGAATCTGAAAATCGTGGGTCGAGGTGTGGCCGGCGAAGATCAGATTCTTTCTCTTCTGCCGGACGATCTCGTGGCAGATCGCCGTGGGGATCCGGTTGGCGCCGAACCCGCCGATGCCCAGGTAGTCCCCGTCGCGGACAAATTTCTCCACAGCTTCTTTCACCGACATAACTTTGCTCTTAAGGGTCCGGTCCTTCTTCTGGAAGAATTCCCGGGCATCATCGGCATCCGGGTCCATGAAGAGAGGGCCCTCTCCCTGAGCAACCACTTCGAACATATCTCGTTATCCTCCTCTTTCGGTAAATAATAACCCAAAATCCCCTACCGGAATGACAGGAATCAGAGGCGAGGAAAGGGGAAAAAGCAGGGCAGATTAATCTTTTAAAAATCTAGCAATAGAAGTGCCAAATAATGGGAGGAAACATCCCTTTCTAATAATATAACTATTTGAAATTAAACTTCTTTTTTCCAAACCCTCGGGTAGGGTCGGGGAAGAATGAATTCATATTCATTCTATAGACAAAGTGTCATTTTTGTCAATTCTTTCCGGTGTAAAATGACAATTATTCAAAAAATGAAGAAAAATCCGTTTTGAGTGTCAATCTGACTTTGAGAGGGGAAGAAGGAAGGCGGGAAGGCGCCCTTCCCCCTCATTAGGGGGAAGGGTACGATTAGGTTTAGGTTCAAACCGCAAAGAAGACCGGTAGCAAAAGGAATCCGATAGAGATGATCACCATGTAGAACAGGAAATACACCATGCAGTAGCCCATGATGTCCCGGAAGCCCAGCTTGGCCACGCCCAGAAGGGGGAGGGCCCAGAATGGCTGGATGACATCCGTAACCATGTCTCCCCAGGCATAGGCGATAACCGTCATGGCATTGCTGACTCCCAGAGTTTTTGCCGCCTGCATGATGTAGGGAGCCTCAATCGCCCACTTAGACCCTCCGGATGGAACGATGTAGTTCAGGATCCCCGAATACCAGACCACGATGAAGGGATAGGTCTCCTTAGTGGCGATGGCGGTAAACCAGTTGGCCATGACTTCCGCCAGTCCGGAAAACTGGATGATCCCGAAAATCCCGGCGTAGAAGGGGAACTGAACCACCACCCCCCAGATAAAGGATCCCCCTTCCTGAGCAGACTTCAAGAACGAGACGGGAGTCCAGTGCAGAAGGATGCCGACCATCAGGAAGGCAAAATTCACCACATCCAGGTTGATCCCGGCGAATCCTCTCTGCCCAAAATGCCAAACCAGCCAGATCAGGCCGCAAATTCCCACGATTATATTAATGACCGGAGAATTTTCCAGCCGCAACGCCGGGTTCATGTCTGCCGTTTTGGGCTTGGGCGGCCTCTCGAACCCGGATTCTTTGATGAGTTGAGGGTCGGCCTCGACCTGCTCGCCCTTCTTTGGATGCATCAAGGGCCCCATAATCGTCAGGGCGATTAAAACCACCAGGGCCAGAAGCAGATTGAAGGGGTGGAAGATGGTCTCCGTAATGGGGATGATTCCGAGTTCCTTTTCCAGGAAGTGCTTGGGGGTAGCCACCAGGAGGGGAGCGGAGGCGGAGAGGCCGGAATGCCACATCGTTCCGAGGCCCAGGTATGCGGTAGCCACCAGGAGCCGGTAATCGACCCCTTTCTGCTTTTTGGCCAGGAACCGAACAAAGACCGCCGACCCCACAATGCTGAGCCCCCAGTTGATCCAGGCCAGAACCAGGGATACCAGGGCCATGAGGGCAATACATCCCTTGGGGCTTTTGGGCACGCCGGCCAAGCCATTAAGAATTCGGCTGAATACGGGCGTAGTGGCCAAGATATAGCCGGTCATGATGATGAGGCACATCTGCATAGCGAAAGAGAGTAAGACCCAGAATCCTCTTCCCCAGTACTGGATCAACTGGTAGCTGTTGGACTTGGTAAAGATGATTCCCAAGAAGTAGGCAACGATGGTGAGGATGACGGCGATCACCCAGGCATCGGGGACCCAACGCGTGCTCCAACGGGTACTGGCTGAGGCAAGTTTTTGTAGCATAGGATTCTCCTTTCAATGAATGAAATAGAATCAACTACCCTGCAAAAAATCTCTCTTTATACCCTTAGACCCATCCGAACTCAATCAGGCAAGCGTCCGGCCTATACTACTTTTCCAATTAGAAAACCAAGATGGCCTTTTCCCCAACCAAATAGGGGCGGTTCGTGAGCCGCACCTAGCTTCCGGACTCAAAACCCTGTTCTCCCTATTTTTGCAGGTCCGGAAGGACCTTTTCATAGTAATCCAAGCACTCCGGGTTCTTCAGGGCGTCCCGGTTCAGGACCGGCCGGCCGTTGACGATGTTGGTGACCGCACTCTCTACTTTCTTCATGTTCAGAGTGTAGGGAATGTCCGGCACGGCCATGATGACCGCGGGAATATGCCGGGGGGAGGCCTGCTCCCGGAGGGTTTTTCGGATTTTATCCTTTAATCCATCGGTGAGTTCGCTCCCGGGACGGAGTTGGACGAAGAGGAGAATCCGCTGGTCCCCCTTGTAGTTCTGGCCGATGACCAGGCTGTCGGCCACCTCCCCGAACTTATCCAGCACATTGTAGATTTCGGCGGTGCCAATCCGGACTCCGGAAGGTTTCAGCACACTATCCGACCGGCCGTAAAAAGTGAGGCCCTTCGTATCGCTGTGAAAGACGATATAGTCCCCGTGACGCCAGACGTTGGGGTAAACCTCAAAGTAGGCACTCTTATATTTTTCCCCAGTCGGGTCATTCCAGAAATGGAGAGGCATGGAAGGGGATGGCGCCTCACAGACCAGCTCTCCCTGCCGATCATAAATGGGCTGGCCTTTTTCATCATAGGCCTTGATTTTCATCGCCAGGGTCGGCCCTTGGAGTTCCCCCGCGTAAACCGGGCTGATAATGGACCCCCCGGCAAAAGACCCGTTGATGTCCGTGCCGCCGGAGATGGAACCAAAATGGAGGTCCTTCTTGATCTCCTGATAAGCGTATTCAAACCCTTCAGCCGAAAGAGGGGAACCCGTCTGGGAGATAGCCCGGAGGGAGGACAGGTCGTAATCCCTCCCGGGCTTCAGGCCCTGGCTTTTTATGTAGTTGATGTAACTGGCGCTGGTCCCGAAAATGGTGATCTTCTCATCCTGGATCAACTTCCATATCGCTCCGTCATCGGGGTAACTGGGGTTGCCGTCATACAAGATCACGGTTGCTCCCGCCCCCAGAGAGCTGACCAGCCAGTTCCACATCATCCAGCTGCAGGTGGTAATGTACATAATTCGGTCCTCCCGCTTCAGGTCGGTGTGGAGGACCAGCTCTTTCAGGTGTTCCAGCAAGATGCCCGCAGCCCCCTGGACCATACACTTCGGCTTGCCCGTAGTCCCCGAGGAGAACATGATGTACACCGGATGGTCGGAGGGCAGTTGCTCGAAGATCAAGGCGGGGTCTTTCTCGCGGGAAAGGAAATCTTCCCACCGGACCGCGTTGGGAATCTGTCGCAGGTCGGGCTTCTCATCAGGGTAGGAGGCGACCACCACTTTACGGAGCGAAGGGATCCCTTTGGCCACTTCCGCCGCATTGCCCAGAGAGCTGAAAACTTTTCCCTTGTAGTAATAGCCGTTCACCGTAAACAAGACTTTGGGCTCGATTTGCCCCAGGCGATCCAGGGCTGCCTGGGACCCGATATCCGTGGCGCAGGAAGACCAGGTCGCCCCGACGCTGGTGGCGGCCAGCATGGCGATGGCCGTCTCCATCAGGTTGGGCATGTAACCAACCACCCGATCCCCCGGCTTCACCCCGGTTTCCCGCAGCGCCTTGGCCAGGCGGGCTACCGTGGTATAGAGTTCCCGGTAGGTCATCCGTGCGTATTTCTGCGTCTCCCCTTTGAAGATAAACGCCAGCCGGTCGTCTCGATACCGTAAGAGATTCTCGGCAAAATTGAGCCGGGCCCCTTTGAACCAGTTGGCCCCTGGCATTTTCTTCAGGTCATCCACGACATGAGTGTACCCCCGGGAGGCCTTGATATCCACAAACTCCCACAGGCGGGCCCAGAAACTGGGAATGTCTTCGATGGACCATTGATAGAGGTCCGGGTAGGTTTTGAACTTCTTCCCGTGCTTCCCGTTGACGTACTCGATGAAGCGGGTGAGGTTGGCGTTGCGAATCCTTTCTTCCGACGGCGTCCAGAGCGGGGTCTTCATGGCTACCTCCTTTGGATCAGATGGGATGACCCTCCCTTGGAGAGAGGGCTCATGGATCAGGGAAAAAATCTTCTGGCGGAAAACCCGCAATGAACCTAGCAAAAAGAAAAGGAGAAGGCAAGGGAAAAAAGAGGCCAAAGGAGCCTGAGGCACGGGCCAAATAACACTTGACAGCGAATCGATTTTGGCTAACATGCAGAATAGAGTTCGCGCACGTTCTTGGGCCATTCCATCTATTGAACCGAAATCCCCGGAGGTGAATATGCGAGGCAGCGAGCCCCAGGTGCCCGAAGGAGGCCTCTGGGGTGAAAATCATCTTCGAGCGAAGGGAAAGCTCGATCTTCCCACCCGATTGCCAGCCGAAGCCCTTTTTCCCTTGATTCAAGAATCAGGTCTCGTTTCGTCGCCGGCAGAAAACCGGGTCCAGCAGCCGCCGGGGAGGTCCCCTGATTCGGCTGGACTCCCCGAGCGGATTCCCGTCCTTCGAATACCGAAAACGAAATTTCCGGAGGAGAGAAAACATGAAGAACATTTTGATCGTGGAAGATGAGTTCAGCATCCGGGAGTCGCTGCAGACCTGGCTCATGGATTTGGGGTATCAGGTGGAAGTGGCAAGGGAGGGGGAAGAGGCCTTGAAGCGAATCGAGGAGAAGGACTTCGATGTCCTCATTCTGGACCTAAGGCTGCCGGGAAAGGACGGTCTTCAGGTCTTAAAGGAAGCCAGGACCAAGAAACCCAAACTCCACGGCATTATCATTACCGCCTACCCCACCGTGGAGAAAGCGGTGGAAGCCATGAAGGGAGGAGCGGTCGATTTTCTGCCCAAACCGATCGATCTCTCCTACCTGGAAAAATTGGTCCAGGAGAAGACCGAAGCCGCCAAGGCCCCTATGAAGCCCATCCTGGTGGTGGATGATGAAGCCAGCATGAGAGAATCCCTGCGGGACTGGTTGAAGGATTTGGGCTACGAGGTGGAAATCGCCGCGGACGGGGAGACCGCGCTGAAGCTCATTTCCGAAAGGGACTATGGACTGCTCGTCCTGGATTTAAAGCTGCCGGGGAAAAACGGGATCGAGGTCCTGAAAGAGGCCCGGCAGCGCCGACCCGGCCTGAGGGGAATCATCATCACCGCTTTCCCCTCAGTGGATACGGCGGTTGAGGCCATGCGGGAGGGCGCCGTCGATTATTTGCCCAAACCCTTCACTCTCTCCGAACTGGAGAAGCTGGTTGAGGAAAACATCGAAACGGCCCATGTGGCCATCCTGCCCCAGCCGGTGAGCAAAAAAGCCATCGCCGCGATTCTGAAAATTCTGAGCCGGGCGGGAGAGGACAGTCAGTTCCTCGCCCGGATGGCGGAGTCCCCCAAAGAGGCCCTCCGGGAGTATCCGGACCTG
Source organism: Thermodesulfobacteriota bacterium (assembly GCA_035624375.1). Classification (GTDB taxonomy): domain Bacteria; phylum Desulfobacterota; class SM23-61; order SM23-61; family SM23-61; genus SM23-61. The sequence continues at coordinate 7,152 of DASPRR010000045.1, forward strand.
ACCGAGGAAGAGAAAGAAGCGATCATGGACGGGGACATTAAGAAGATCGAGAGCTGGGTCGGCAAGCTGGATGAACGGAAGGCCACCTGGCTTTGGTGCCGTTTGAGCCAGGAAAAATGGTAAACCGCCTGTCCCTTCGTACCAAGCTGATTGGCAGCTTCCTCTTCGTGGTAGTCGCCGGGGGGATCCTTTCTTCCCTTATCGGCACCCGACTGGTGGCCGATGCCATCGTCTCCCAGGCCCGCAACAAGGTGAAACACGACCTGAACACGGCCTGGCTCATCTACAACCAGTCCCTGGACAGGATCCGCGACGTGGTTCAATTGACCGCCGCGGGCCGTACCCTTCCCGAACTCATGGAATCCAGGCGGTGGAAAAGCCTGGAAGAATTCCTGATCAAGCGCCGCAAGGATTTCGGGCTGGATACTCTGACCCTTGCCGATGCCCGGGGAAAAGTTCTTTTGCGGACCCACCACCCCTTCCGGACCGGAGACGACCAGGGATTCGACCCCCTGGTGCAACGGGCGTTGAAGGGCGAGCCGGCCGCTTCCACAGCCATCGTGCCCCGCGAGGAATTGGAGAAGGAAAGGAACGACCTGGCGGAGCGGGCCTTTACCCTATTCGTCCCCACTCCCAAGGCCAAGGAGGTTCCCGTCGACCGGCAGACCTCGGGAATGATGCTCAAGGCCGCCTGTCCTGTCTGGGACGGGAGCGGGCGACTGATGGGGGTTCTTTATGGGGGAGTCCTGCTGAACCGCGATTTTCAGATCGTGGACAAGGTACGGGATCTCCTCTACGGGGAGGGCCGTTACAAGGGAAAGGAGATGGGGACCGCGACCATCTTCCAAGGGGATTTGCGCATCTCCACCAATGTGCTGGATGAGAAAGGACAGAGGGCGATCGGGACCCGGGTATCGGAGGAGGTATACCAGGCAGTCCTGGAAAAAGGGGAGCTGTGGCTCGACCGGGCCTTTGTGGTCCACGACTGGTATCTCACCGGCTATCAGCCGATCAAGGACATCACCGGAAAGATTGTGGGAATTCTCTACGTGGGAATGCTCGAGGCCCCCTATGTCGACCTTAGGAACAGGGTGGTATACAGCTTCTTCGGCATCGGCGTCCTGGGGGTGGTCATCGTCGTCCTGCTCTATTTCTTCATCACCTCGGGAATCACCCGGCCGCTGCGGGAAATGGCAGCGGCGACCGGGAAGATTGCCGAGGGGGACCTTTCCATCGAACTCTCCAGCAAGTCGAAGGACGAAATCGGCCAGCTGGCTCAATCCTTCAATTATATGCTGGTGCGTTTAAAACAGGCCCGTAAGGAGCTGGAGGATTACGGGCGGGTCCTGGAGGTGAAGGTCGAAGAGCGAACCCAGGAGCTGACCAAAATGCAGGACCACCTCATCCAGTCGGAAAAAATGGCCTCCATGGGCCAGCTGGCCGCTTCCATCGCCCACGAGGTGAATAATCCCCTCAGCGGGGTCCTCATTTACAACCAGCTCATCGCCAAGAAAATCACCCGGGGGGATTTTGACCGGGAGGTGATCCTGGATTACCTCTCCAAGATGGAACATGAGCTTTCCCGCAGCACCAAACTGGTACGCAGCCTGCTGGACTTTGGGGTTCAAACCGAGCCGAAAATCAAAGAGGTCAACGTCAACGAGGTCTTGAACCGGGCCCTGGAACTGGGGATTCATGCCGGATACAAGGAGAACACCCGGGTGGAAAAGGACTTGCGCCCTCTACCTACCTTCATGGAGGACCCAGACCAGCTGGAACAGGTCTTCGTGAACCTCATCATGAATGCCCTCCAGGCCATGCCCACGGGAGGGAAGCTGACCCTGCGCACGTTCATGGAGAATCGGGAGGTGAAAATCGCCGTGCAGGACACAGGTTGCGGGATTCCCCCCGAAAACCTGAGTAAAATCTTCACCCCCTTCTTCAGCACCAAAAAAGAGGTAAAGGGAGTCGGGCTGGGGCTGTCAGTGGCCTATGGAATCATCCAGGGACTTAAAGGAAGGATCGAAGTGGAAAGTAAAGTGGGAGAAGGAACGACCTTTACCGTCTGCCTGCCGATCACCCAGGCCTAGGGCCCACCGAAAAAATCCTGATCATCCTTACATTCCTCGAGAGCCAGACGGTAAAACCCTTCGAATCTTGGCAGGCATATTTGGCTGGGAAGCGCGTCTCTGGGATCACCCGTAACCCTTGATTCCAGAAGGGTGAGCTGCTTTTGGTTGCGGCCGCGCCGCGCTGTGATTCCAGGAAGAAAATCCTCCTTGGTGGGACCGCTTGCAATGATCAGGCAACGATCGCTCCCTGCCTGGAGCCTGCGTCGTAATCCCCCCTTTATACCTTCTTGATATTCACCGCGCAGACCTTGAGCCCGGGGATCTTGGCCACCGGGTCCAGGGCGTCCAGGGTGAGCAGGTTCACCGCCGCTTCCTTGAAGTGGAAGGTCATGAAGACCACTCCTGGAGGGAGCGCTTCCGAG
>DASPRR010000068.1:0-4331 GCA_035624375.1 Thermodesulfobacteriota bacterium
GAACCCACCTGGATGCCCCCTGGCATTACGCCCCCGTTTCCCAGGGGAAGAAGGCCAAGACCATCGACGAGATCCCCCTGGATTGGTGCTATGGCAACGGCGTATGCCTGGATTTCCGGAGGAAAAAGGACGGCGAAGAGATTACCATCGGAGACCTGGAGAAGGCCCTGAAAAAAATTTGCTATAAAATCAAACCCAAGGACATCGTGCTGATTATGACGGGTGCGGACAAGTTCTGGGGAAAGCCCGAATACCTGATCAAAGGGGCGGGAATGGGCCGGGAGTCCACTCTATGGCTTTTGAATCGGGGGGTCAAAGTGGTAGGCATCGACGCCTGGAGCTGGGACCGTCCGCTCCCTTTCCTCAAGAAAGAATTCCAGGAGAAGGGGGATGCCACCATCTTGTGGGCCGCCCATTTTGCAGGGATCAAAAAGGAGTACCTTCATATGGAGAAAATGGCCAATCTTCAGAAGCTGCCTCCCCACGGTTTTACCCTGGTTTGCTTCCCGGTTAAAGTCAAAGCCGCCAGTGCGGGATGGGTGAGACCCGTGGCCATTGTGAAAGAATAAAGAATCAATTACCAATGATCAATTAGCAATGGTCAATGCCCAATGATTATTGATTATTGCCCATTGATTATTGCTCATTTTAAGTTCAGCATCTTCCTCGCCTCTGTCGGGGTGGCGATTTCTCTCTCGGCCAGCTCGGCGATCCGCTTGGCCACTACCACCTGTTCCCAGCTTCCTTCCGCCAGCTTGCCCCTGAGTACCCGGGTGTTGTCTTCCAATCCCACCCGGATGTGGCCCCCCATGATGGAGGCCATGATCCCGGCGGGAAACTGGTTCGGCCCCACGCCGCACGTGGACCACGTCGCCCCTTCAGGCAGCAGGCTCTGCATGTGGATCATGTTCATGGGGCTAAAGGGAACTCCCCCGGCCACGCCAAAGACCAGTTGAAAGTGCATGGGCTCTATGAAAATTCCTTGTTTTCTCACCAAAAGGACGTTGTAGATACCCCCGAAGTCATACACCTCGCATTCCGGCTTCACCCTGTTCTCCTTCATGGCCGTGCCGAAATCGACGAGCATCTTGAAGGTGTTCTGGAAGATGATCTCCCCGAAAATCTTCCCGCTCTTGTGGTCGGCCAGGGCGAAGTTCATGGAGTTGGTATTCAAAGAGGCCATCTCTGGCTTTATTTCTACGATCGGGGCAATGCGCTGCTCTGGTGTTACCCACGGTCCGATGGCCGAGCTCATGTTAATGATTAAATCCGGGCAACGATTCCGGATTGCATCGATGGTCTCCCGAATCTGGGGGATATCCGCTGTGGGGTTCCCCGTTTTGGGGTCCCGGGCATGGATGTGGACAATGGCCGCGCCGGCCTGCCAGCATTTGAAAGACTCCTCCGCAAACTCCTGGGGCGTATAGGGAACCGCCGGATTTTGCTCCTTCCGAGTGGCGGCCCCTGCCAAGGCTGCAGAGATGATCACCTTTTCCATTTTTGCCCTCCTTTGAGCTTGCTATTCGGGGTGAGCCATTACGAGATTGATTCTAGATGGATCCAAAAATAAAGAAGAGGGAAGATCTTATCAGCAAAACCTTTGAGTATGAAGGTTCAAATCCAGCCTGGACCGTCCAACGAAGGATCCCCGGCTTGAATCAGCCCCCGACGCGGACCAGCACTTTCACTTCTTCGTTGGGCCCTTCGAGGAGGTTGAAGGCCCACTTGACTTCATCCAGGGGGACCTCGCGAGTGATGATCTGTTCCACTGGCACCCATCTGCGAGCCAGCCATTCCAGGGCCAAATCGTACTCCTCGCCGGTCATCCCATAGGACCCTTTGATCTCCACTTCTTTGAAGTTCCAGACCATGGGGAGAAGCGTGGTCGGGTCCATCCCCACCCCGAGGACCAGGACCTGGCCGCCTTTCTTCACATAATTGATTCCTTCAACCAGCGTCTGCGGGACCCCTACGCATTCATAGACGATATCCGGGCCCAGGTTATCCGTGATCTGGTGAAAGATGAAAGGAGACAGACCTTTGGGATCATGGACCGTCGCGGCACCCAGTTTCAACGCTCGCCGGCGTTTGGATTCCGCCAGGTCCGTGCAGTGAACGGACCGCACTCCGGACCGAACTAAAATGAGGGTCGTGATCAGGCCGATCGGGCCGCAGCCCAGGACCACGGCGCGGTCTCCCGGGCGGACTCGGCTGAGACGTACCCCATGGAGGCAAACGGAAAGGGGCTCAGCCAGACAGGCCTCCGCTGCCCCGACCCCTTGGGGAAGGCGACGCAGGCTGGAGGCCTTTACCACAACGTATTCCGCCATCGCCCCCGGGACCACTCCTGTGCCGTAGGACTTCTGCAGGGCCCATTCGCAGATCTGCGACTGTCCGTTTTGACACCAGTAACACACCCCGCACTTGATTCCTGGGACGCAGCTGACCGCCTCCCCGACCCTCCAATTTTCAACTTCAGGGCCTAATTCGGCGATGACCCCGGAAAACTCATGCCCCAAGATGTTCGGCTGGGGAAGGCCGTGCTGAAAGATATGGACGTCCGATCCGCAGATTCCGCAGAAATGGACCCGGACCAGCGCCTCGTCCTTTTGTGGACTGGGGGTTGGGACGTCCTGGATTTCAATGGTGCGCTTTCCGGTGAGAACCGCAGACTTCATCTTCCCCTCCTGACGAACCAAGGGAGTTATTCAAAACCTGAAACTTGAAACCCGAAACTTCTTTAGGTTATCTGCCACGGGAAATCCATGCCCGGGAATTTGGGCTCCGGGTCGGTGATTACATTGATGCAGGCCGGCAGTCCGCTCTTGAAGGCCCGTTCCATGGCCCCCTTGATATCTTCCGTACGTTCCACCAATTCCCCGTACCCTCCCATGGCCTCGACTATTTTGTGGTAAGGCCTCGTCCCGAGCTGGGAACCGACAACTCTGTCCCTCCCGTATTTCGCGATCTGTCCCCTCCGGATCTGGCCCCAGCCTCCGTCATTAGCCACAACACAAACAATGGGAATCCGGTGCCGAACCGCCGTGTCCAGTTCCATGAGAGAAAGACCGAAGGAACCGTCGCCGGTGAGTAAGGCCACCTGCCTTTCCGGATGAGCCAATTTTGCCGCGTTGGCATAGGGCACTCCAACTCCCAGGTGGCCGAATCCGCCCACCCACACCAGGGAGCCTGGGCTGTAGGCGTCCAGGAGAACGTTGGCAAAGACCGCGATGTCGCCTCCGTCGATAACCAGCGCGGCATCCCGGGGCAGAAACTCCCGAACTTCCTGGGCCAAACGGGCGGGATGGACCGGGCTTCCGGTCTTGCGAATATCCCCGGCAAATTGGGTCCGGACCCCCCCCATCATGGCCTTAACCGTGGCCGCCCAGCTTTCGGGGGCCTTGTACTTCCCTTGAAGGGCCTGGCGCAGTTGGGCAAGGACCGCCTGAACGTCTCCGGGAATCCCCACATCCACTGGTCGGTTTTTCCCGATCTCCTCCTGTTCAATGTCCACCTGGATAACTTTCACCTCCGGATGAAAAATGGGAGGCCGTCCGTAGGCGATGGTCCAATCTAATTTCGTCCCCAATATGAGGGCCACATCGGCCTGGGTGAGGCCCGCAGGGAACATGCCTCCGCTGAGCGGATGATCATCCGGGATGATTCCCCGAGCCATGCTCCGGCTATAGAAAGGGATGTGCGTCGCTTCCACAAAAGCGCGGAGCTCTTCCCCGGCTCCCGACCACCAGGCCCCGCCCCCGGCGATAATCACCGGCCGCTGGGCCTTGCTCAAGAGGTCGGCTGCCCTCTCGACGGCCAGAGGGTCTCCATAGGGCCGGTGCTCGGTCCGGTACCCCTTGCACCAGACGACTTGCTCGATGTGCGACTGCCCATCGACGATGTCGATGGGGATTTCCAGGAAGACCGGCCCGGGTCTCCCACTCTGGGCTTGACGGAAGGCGCTGGTCACGTACTCGCAGATTCGGTTGGTTTGATAGACGCTGCGCGACCATTTGGCCACCGGGTGCATGACCTCGATCTGGTCCATGTCCTGCATGGCCCCGATGTCCCTTCTTTCGATGGAGCTCCTCCCCGAAATAATGACGACTGGTGAACCGCTCTGCATGGCCACCGCGACCCCGGGGAATGCGTTTACCGCTCCCGGGCCGGCGGTAACCACCGCCACCCCCGGCTTTCCGGTAAATCTGGCCCATCCTTCGGCCATGTTCACCGCGGCCTGTTCATGCCTCGTGTCGATGATCTTAATCCCAAAGTCAATGCACGCATCGAAGATAGTGTTGATGTGCCCCCCGGAAAGTCCGAAGATGTAC
>DASPRR010000071.1:0-6241 GCA_035624375.1 Thermodesulfobacteriota bacterium
CGGTATCCTTGGAGTGGCCATAGGGTTTTGGTGGCAAGAGAGGAGAATGTTTGGCAGGAGAGGAAATATGTGCTTCGGCAATTCCACCCCAGAGAAAAGGAGGCGATTCGGATCTACCGGAGGTTTATCGAGGAGGGGAAGGATCGAGGGCGGCGGCCGGATTTAGTTGGAGGAGGAATGATACGGAGTTTGGGGGGATGGTCGGAGGTTTTGTCATTTAGAAGGCATGGGGAAAGAGTCGAGTATGACGGGAGGATATTGGGGGGAGGGGATTTTGTTTCGGGGATATTGCGGGAGGCGGACCAGAAGGTAAGGAGGTATCTTCCTGTCCGGGAAAAGGGAGCGTTGAAAGATCGAATCATTAAAGAAATGTGCAAGAAAGAAGGGGTTGGGGAGGGAGAGCTGAGGATGGGAGGGCAGGCGAGGAGGGTTTCGCGAGTCCGATCCAAGATTGCCTGGAGCTTGAGCCGGGAGTATGGGATTTCGCTGGCAGAGATCGCCCGGGACTTAGGGGTGTGCACCTCCGCCATCGCCAAGGCGGTTCGAAGAATGGAGGAAAGAGATTAAAGGTGCAAATTCTCCACTGCGTTCCCTAATCCCGGATATCTTATTTCCATGCGGAGGTGTAGAGAAATGAATAGAAAAGTAGGAAGAAACAAAAAGAAGGGTGGGAAAAAAGGGGTAGAGCCCGAGAGGGTTATCAATCTCGTGCGAGAAAGCCTACGTGGGCATATTGTCCCAGAATTTGAGTGGGGCGCAAAATCCGATCCGGAATTTTTTGAGAAGTTTATAAAACTGCCGAAAACCTGCCTGGGAGGCGGAAAAGCCCTCCCCGCTAAATATCGGCTAATGATCAACATGTGCTTGTTGGCCCATGTAGGTCATTTACGCGGGATTCCCCATTACATCAAGATCGCAATTGAGAAATACGGGGCAACAAGATTAGAAATTATCGAGGCCTTTGAAACGGCAATGCTCGCAGGGGGGGTTCCGACGATGATTAGGGGATTCGCGGGACTCATGAGCTATGAAGAAAGCAAGAAGGGAAAATCCTAGCCAGTGGGGGGCCGGGGAATCACGATCTTTTCCACCAGGTTAGATCTGTGGGTACAACAGGAATGATGGTGTTTTCTAAGAAAAGGACAGACTCAAAATCTGTTAATGGGGGACGTTCGTTCAAAGACAACTGGTGATGAATCGGGCGCCGGTGTTGACGCTTTGGGCGGCGGGTGAAGGGAGAGAGGGACCTTGTCCAATTCACTCATTTTATTTTCCCCTTTTCTCTTTCCTCATCCCCGCTGAAAACGCCCCCCAAACAAATCCAAGATCTTGTGCTAAAATCCCTTGACCCCAAATTCCGTCTTTTGTATATTCAACCCACCAAAGCAAGTTCTTATCAATTTCAGGATGGTCTCGGGGGCAGAGTAAAATTCACGAAACCTGGAAAGGACGAGCAGATGACTGAAGGAGAACGATCCCTGGCGGTCTTCATCGACTTTGAAAACCTCGCCCTGGGGTTCAAGGGCAAAAAAGACAAACGCTTCGATATCCAGAAAATCCTCGAACGCCTGGTTGAAAAAGGGAAGATCATTGTGAAGAAGGCCTATGCCGATTGGACCGAGTATTCCGATTATAAACGAGCCCTTCACGAGGCGGCGATTGAGCTGATCGATATTCCCAGACGGTCCGTTTCCGGGAAGAACTCGGCCGACATCCGGCTCTGCGTGGATGCCATCGATCTCTGCTACTCCAAGGAGCATATTGACACCTTCGCCATCGTTTCCGGGGATAGTGATTTTTCTCCCCTCGTCTCAAAGCTTAAGGAGAACGGCAAAGGGGTTATCGGTCTCGGGATGAAAGAATCAAGTTCCCACCTCCTGATCAATAACTGCGACGAGTTCATCTATTACGAGGACCTTGAGCGGCCCCTGGGGATTCCTCCGAAGATCGAACAGGAACTGCCTGAGCGAAAGAAGGAAGGATTTCAACTTCTAGTTGACTCGGTGCTGGCTCTGGTTCGGGAAAACAAGGAAGTGCTCTGGTCTTCTATGGTCAAGGAAACGATGAAGCGAAAGAAACCCTCCTTCAACGAATCCTACCATGGTTATCGGACATTCAGCGATCTTCTTGCCGATGCGGAAAAACACGGGATCATTCGGCTTAAAACCGATTCACGAAGCGGGACCTATGTGGTCGTCGGTTTCGGCAAAGAGGAGAAAAAAATGGAGGCTGAGGAGCCCAAAAAACAGAAAGAGGAGAAAGAACGGAAAACCCAGAAGGCGCGCTGGCGTCCGCGGCCAAGAAAGCAGAATCCCAACGCCGCTCCTGCCGCTTCTGAACAGGCTCCTTCTGAAACAGCTGCTTTTGGGCTTCCAGAAATTGAAGGAAAGTAGCAGTGGCAAGGGTCGCGGTAGGGATGGTGGTTGCCCAGCGCCCCTGGCCAGAAATGGGCCATATAAACCAACCCAAGAACGACCATTTTCCGGCGGCAAAATTGGTCCAGGCCCTGAATGAATTCTGCAGCAAAATCCCCCCAAATACCCGGTGCCGTATCGAGGTCCGCAATGAAGCATATTTGGCGGATCGTGGTTTCGAAATCTTGAAAAAGCATGGGATAGGGTCGGTATGTTCCCTTTCAGACCGCTGGATCCGGGCCAATCTTAACGAGCATCTTGCCGAAATTCTCGCCTTTGAATAGGGCAATGAATGCCTTCGGTGCGTTCTCGATCCCGGCGACGATCGTCTCCCTCCACTTGATCTTCCCTTCGGCGATCCACTGGCTCATGTCCTTCAAGAACTGCGACCGCCTGTCGAGATGGTCGGAAACGATAAATCCCCGGACCGTCAATCGCTTCGTCGTCACATAAAATAAGTTGCGCGGTCCGGGTTCCGGATCGATAGAATTGTACTGGGAAATCATGCCGCACATGACCACGCGCCCAAAGAGGTTCATATGCTCTAAGGACGCTTCGAGATGCTTGCCGCCGACGTTTTCATAGTAAACGTCAATCCCGTTAGGACAGTGTTTGCCCACCTCGGCAACGAGATCGCCCGCTTCTTTGTAGTTAAAGGCACTATCGATTCTGGCTTCATTCATCAACCAGGCGACCTTTTCCCTCGACCCGGCACTTCCGATAACCCGGCAGCCCTTGATCTTGGCAATCTGGCACACAACCGCGCCCACGGCACCGGACGCTGCGGAGACAAAGACGGTCTCGCCTGCCTTGGGAAGCCCGATGGAGAGAAATCCGACATATGCCGTCATTCCCGGCATACCAAGGGCGCCAAGGTACGTCTGGATCGGCGCAAGGTGCGGATCAATTTTGGTCAGGGCTGCTCCTTCCGACAGGTAATACTCGCGCCATCCCTGGGCGCCGGAGACATAGTCGCCAGCCTGAAACATGGAGCTCTTGGATGCCACCACCTGCCCAACACAAGCGCCGGCCAGCGGCTCGCCGATCTGAAACGGGGGGACATAGCTCGGGCGGTCAATCATACGTCCGCGCATGTAAGGATCGACCGACATGTAGATATTGCGCACAAGCACCTCTTCCTTTCTGGGTTCAGGAATGCGCACTTCGGCCAGTTCGAAGTCGCTTTCCCTCGGTAGGCCGATGGGCCGGTGGGCAAGGCGGATTTCACGGCTCAGAGTTTGCACGATTTTCCCTCCTTCACGTTTTTCCGACCTCGCTCGGAGGTCAGAGATTGATGCTTTTCCGATTATTCTGTGCTTTTTAAGAGAATCTTGCCAGGGCATTTCGCTCAGAGATGGGAAAGCCCCTAAGGGAAGCAGGGGAGGGGACGGAAGCATTGAAGGGTGGTTTATCCGTGGCCGTTTGGGCAACGATAAGGTTTATAGCCCGACCTTGTTGGCCACCCATCCCAGTCCCAATCGTTCCAGCGTTTGACGGGTCGGTGTCCCCATTTTGACGTCCCAACCGGACTGGCGGTAGTACTCATCCCGGGCGGCCTCCCATTCGGCCTTGTCGATCTTCCAGCCGTCGCTCGGCCCGCCCTTGAGGGTCTTTTGGAAGAATTTCTCGCTCAGGGTGTCCTGGGTCCGACCGATGCCTTCCCGGGCATTGAAGGCACGCATCATATTCAACCGGCGTTCGCCCACGTCCAGGAGTTCATCGATCGTTACATTCCAGCCCGTGATCGCCTGCAACATCTTCACGATTTCCTCTGGACCATAAAGCTGCCAGGACGCGCCGCAGGCAAACTGGCATAGGTTGAGGCTATCCAGCATACTGCAAAAATACTGCGTCTTACGAGCAAATTTTATTTTTTCCGGCCCTAGGCTGCGGGGCTCCTGAGGATGGGTCAGGCCCAGGGTCCCCAGTCGATTCTTGAAGTATTCAAAAGCCGCCTCGTAAGATGGATCATGGTCACTGCTCTGATGGTCGGCGCCAAATGGGTTAACCGAGTAAATCAAAGCAAGGCTTCGTTTTACCTGGGGCATATGGGCCGGTGCTTCCTGCCCCTTGCTCGTGATGAGATATTCTTTCCCCCTCCCCAACTGCTCCGCTGCACGCGCCGAACCCTCGGCCAACAGGTTTCCAAAGCCCTCTCGTTTTCCGATCATCTCGGTGAGCCTCACCATGGCCTCGGCATTGCCAAACCTCAGGTTAAGCCCTCCCGTGTCCTTTGGAGTGATCGCCCCGGCTTCGAAGGCTTCCATAGCCCAGGCTATGGTTGCGCCGCAGGAGATCGTGTCCATTCCCAACCTATTGCAGATTTCATTGGCTTTGCAGGTTGCAGGTAGATCATCGACACCGCAGTAGGAGCCAAAGGTGGCAACCGTTTCATACTCCGGACCGCCATAAAGAGGGTCTACCTGGTAAGGTCCTTCTTTGATTTCCACGACGCGCTTGCAGCGGATGATACATCCAAAGCAAGTGTCCCGGCCCTCCTGGTCCTGTTTTCCCGTTTCCCGGCCCTTGAGAGCCGTGTCGTACAGGTTGTGCCCGTCGATTGTCTTCCAGCCCTCGAAAACGCCGCTGGTGAAATTTAAAGTGGGCAGCCCCCCTGTGTTCTGTTGCACGGAGACCACGCCGGGAGTGCCGTATTTTCCCAGCCCGCTGACGCCTGATTTTGGAAAAACCTCCGTTGCCCACTGTCTCAACTTAGCCAGGGACTCCTTTTCTGCAACCTCCGGCCTCTGTTTGCCCCGCACGGCGACAGCTTTGAGGTTCTTGCTCCCCATGACGGCCCCCATGCCCGTGCGTCCATTCGCCCGGTTGCACATATTGATCAGACAGGCAAACCGAACTAACTTTTCACCGGCGGGGCCAATCTGCATGACCTCCACCTTCTGATCCCCAAGTTCCTCTCGGATCGCCTTTTCGCCGTCGCCTGTAACCCTGCCCCAGAGGTGAGAAGCATCCCGAATTTCGGCTTTCCCGTCATGGACCCACAGGTAAACGGGGGACGATGCCTTCCCCCGGATAATGATTCCATCGAAACCGGCAAATTTCAACTCCGCCGGCCAGAATCCTCCGCATTGCGAATCCCCAATAGCGCCCGTAAGGGGCGATTTGGCGGTCGCCGTCATCCGGCTTTGGCCGGAAATGGATACGCCGGTGGCCACCCCCACGCTGAGGCCAAGGATGTTGTCGGGCCCAAGGGGGTCAACGCCCGGAGGCATTTCCTTCAAAAGATAGTGGAGATTGAGTGCACTTCCTCCCATGTAGCTGCGGTAAAAAGCCTCAGACGGCTCTTCCGTCGTGAGCGTTCGAAGCGTTAGGTTCACATGCAGGATCTTCCCGTGGTATCCGTTTGGCATAGCTTCCTCCTTGAAGGACAAGACTTGCTTCAGGAAGGGGGGCTTACTTCCCCGCCTTCAAACGGCGGAGCTGAATCCCACCGTATGGTTCAACTTTAAGAAAAAGGAAGGTGTCTGTCAATGAGGAATGCCCCTCCCAAAGTCCCTAACGCCATCGGAAAGGCCCTTTCTAAAAAAGGGGGGCGGTCAAAGGCCTCCTGGTCTTCTTTGCTCAAAGCCCGGCGAAATGGTTTCCACCTTTCCCGTTCGGATTCCAGAACATGACTGAAAGGCATAACTGTCCGGCCCATTTTTCCCTCCCAGAGATTGGGGGGGAATAATCAGGTCGTGCCCCTAGAATCCCCCAAAGAGTCCAGAATACTCATCATTTGATGAGGTGTCAAGAGGAATCCTTCCGGGTAGTGGATGTGAGGATGTTAACTCCCTTGCGAAGAGGGTTATTTGACTTCTCCTGAC
>DASPRR010000087.1:0-24436 GCA_035624375.1 Thermodesulfobacteriota bacterium
GCCGCGCCAGGGCCTTCGAATGGTCCGGGGACTTTATGGCCGAAGAACCCCTCTGCATTTACCAACCCCAAGGTTCCTGAAGGTTTCCATCCCTGGCAACCCCGGTAATTACTCAACCCAGCGCAGCCCTTTCCGTCCTGAAATTTTCCCTCCGAGAATATCACCGCTGGACTCCATTGAAGCAAGAGCCAAAGCCCTTTTCAGACCATCCTTTTTTGGACAAAGCCCATTGGGGATTTGTACAATTATGAGCGGAATTGGGGGCGCTTCGATCCACCTGGTTTAGGGCCATAAGGAAGAATAACCCTGCAAAATGATTTGCCTCAATTCGAAAATCATCTGTGTTATAAATGGGTTCGGCGATGAATCCATCCCAAAAGCAGTAGGATTCGGGTTTATCGATCTGATGATTTGCCTGAGGGCACAAAAATTGCGGGCATCGAAAATGCCGCTGGAGGAATCTCTTCTTCCTTCAGAATCTAAGGCGAGCAAGGATATCGAAAATGCCTCAGCTATTGAATTCTGTCCAGAGCGAGCCCGAGATTCTCCCGCTGAAGCCGGTAGAAGCGATCCTTCCAGTCCCGTCCCCCCCAAAACCTCCGGATAAGAGAATCGCGCGGAAAAAGTCAGGCGGTCTTTTCAGCGTGCTGGATTATTTTTTTAGCAAGGAGAAAAAAGATTCGCAGGACTTTTACGCAGAGGTTCTGGAACTGGCTCAAAAAAATCCAGAGAATGCCGCCTTCCAGGTGAAACTGGCCGAAGTCTACCAGAGGAAGGGGAAAGAAGAGAAAGCGATCGCCAAGTATCTCCAGGCAGCGGAGGTCTTCTGCCGGGGAAAATTCTTCCCTCAAGCCATGGTCATCTACAAACAGATCATCTCCATAAACCCCCATCTGATCCACGCGAACCAAAAGATGGGGGAGATCTACCGTAAGATGAACTATTTCTCGGAGGCCATTGCCCAGTACAAGATCGTGGCCAAACACTATGAGCAGTGGGGGAAAAAAGAGCGAGTTCCCGAAGTCCTAAAGCTGATTCAAGAGATGGAGAGGGAAAAAAACGTCCGCGAAAAGAAGGCCACACCGTACGAAAGGCAAAAACCACTTGAATCCCAAGAGGACCGTAGGGCTCTCTCTCTTCCCCAGCCGGATCCTTCATCTCCCACCCCACAAAAAGGAGGTCTCCCGGGCGACAAGCAAGGTCAGGGATTCGACCTCGTTGCCGAGTTGGCCATCAAAGACCCCGGGGATTCCATGGATCCCAAGGAGATCACCACGCAAAAGCCTTTCGGCTTTGAGGAAATCTTCAAAGAACTGCAGGAAACGGTCATCCCCACTGAAGTATACCCGGACTTTAACTTCCAAATGGGAAAAGCCTGCAAGGAAATGGGGTTCAATGACGGAGCGATCGAACAGTTTCAGATCGCCCTCGAAAAGGGCCAGAAGCCAGCCGAGGCGGCTAAGCTGCTAAGCAAGTGTTACCGGGAGAAGGGATGGTTCCACGAAGCTCAGAAGTGCTATGAAAAGGCCATGGAGATAGAAAGCTATAACCGGAGTAAGAATTCAAGTACCAGTGAATTGGGCATGGTTTGCAGCTGAGTTGTCTTAGGGCCTGGATTCCGCCAAGGCCCACCCCTCCTTCCTCCAAGGCAGCCGGCGGTTCCCCTTCCCCTTTCGCCTTCTCTTGGTGATTCCCTGCCTGAAAATCCATCCCCTTATTTTCTATCAGTGGCTCGAGGCCAGATAACGGGACGCAAAAATGATCAGACCCAAGGGAGCAGGGGGTACCATTGCCACCCCTGAGTAGGCAGAGGGGCCTGTTTTTTACCATTAACCGAAACCACATTCCCCGGGAGAGGACCAATAGGGAACCAGGAAAAATCCCATGCCGGGCTGATGAATAAGTTGGAACAAATACCTAGGGGTACTCATCGGCCAGAACCATACCCGCAGGCTTGCGGGGACCCCAAAGAAGTGGTAGGATCGCCTGAAAGGGATGTCTTCCGAATATCCACCTGGGGCAACCCGCCTTCTCCAGGGGTTTTGATGTACCAGGGGGAGGGGGTTTTTTTCTAAAGTTTTCCAGGAAATCGACCGAAATCAATAGCAGAAACCCTTAGAAGGAATGGATATTCCGGGAACCCTTTCGCCTCAAAGCCAAAGAGAATATCAGACTCCGGGTCTCGAAGGAACCCGGGGGGAGAGGAGAAAAAAATGGTTCCTATCGAGAGAATCCGGAATGTCGAAATCTTCCAGGGGCTCAGTGACGAAGACCTTAAAATCGTCTCCCCGTACTGTACGGCGGAGAAGATGCTTTCCGGAACCGCTCTTTGCGAAGAGGGGGGGCGAGCCGATAAACTCTTCATCCTGGAGGAAGGGACAGTTTCCATAAGATTCAAAAAAGGGGTGAGCTTTGAGATCCAGGGGCCGGGAAAAATCTTGGGCTGGTCTTTTCTGGTTCCTCCGAATCGATATACGGCTTCCGCAGTAGCCATCGCCCCATCCCAACTCTTGGTCATAACGAGTCCGGATTTCTACGATCTGGTCCATAGAGATAGCCGATTGGGGCTAAAGATTATGGACAACCTTGCGCGGGTGGTTTCCAACCGCTTGAAAGCCTTCGTAGAGATTCACTGAAAATCCATCCGGAGCGCGGGCAGGCCAGCGCGTCCTCCGGGGCTGGAAGAAGATGAAACCCCCTGCCGTGGGGCGGGGGAACAAAGGGAACCCTACCCTCAACTGAGAAAGGCCTATGGGAATCGCAGACAAGATCGGTAGTCTTCTGAAGAAAGGGAACCCCAAGTCTGGGGACCCGATGGACCGTTATCTGTCATTGGTGAAGAAGGAGCCGGGCAATGCCACGGCCCATTTGAGATTGGCAGAGCTTTATC
The DNA here is from genome assembly GCA_035624375.1 of Thermodesulfobacteriota bacterium. GTDB lineage: Bacteria > Desulfobacterota > SM23-61 > SM23-61 > SM23-61 > SM23-61. The sequence goes on from DASPRR010000087.1 coordinate 2,891, forward strand.
AGAAGAAGGGAGAAAAGAAGAAGGCCGTCGCCGAATATTTAATGGCCGCGGAGATTTTTCTGAAAAATCAGTTTTACGCCCGGGCCATGGCCATCTACAAACAGGTTCCCAAGCAGGACCCATCCCTGGACCACGTGTACCTGAAAATCGCCGATATTTACCGTAAAATGGGCTTCACCGGGGACGCCTTTGCCCAATACCGGGTCCTGGCCCAGCATTATAATAGCCAAGGTTTGAAGGAAAAGGCCCTTGAAGTGCTGAACCTGATGGCCGACATGGACCCCCAAAGGGCCGATCCAAACGAGAAGGTCCAAGTCCACCAGGCCAGCCTGAAATCACCCGAAGAACCCGCGGTTGCAAGGGCCTCTCAACCCCAGCCCCTCCCGGCCGAGCCTAAGAGAGAACAGGGGAAACCGGAATTCTTCGACCTGGGAGCCATACTGGAATCAGCAGGCTCCTCCCCGATGAACGATTTCAAAGAAATTTCCCAAGTGGAAAAGGTCTATGGATTTGAGGAGATCTTCAAAGAACTGAAAGAGAACAGCGGCCCCAGTGCAGTGGACCCCAATTTCAACTATAACCTCGGGGTCGCCTCCCGCGAATTGGGATTCCTGGAGGATGCCATCGAGCAATTCCAGGTCGCCCTGGAGAAAAACCAGAACGCCTTTGAGGCGGCCACCTTGATGAGCCTGTGTTACAAGGAAAAGGGGCAATGGAGCGAAGCGGCCCAGGCCTTGAAGAAGGCGCTTCAAATCCAGGGGATTCCCAAGGAGAAGATGATAGAGGTCAAGTACGAGCTGGGGTTAATCTGCAAACAAGAAGGCAAAACAGACGAGGCCCTGGGACTTATGAGGGAGATTTTGGCGGTAGACCAGAAATTTCGGGACGCCAAGAATGAATTCACCCAACTCATGGAGCAGGGGAGCCCTCAGGGGAAATCCCTAGCTTAAGGAAAACCGGAGGGGAGAGGAATGGCGGTCTTCAATTATGCCAAAAAAGAGATCGATGCCAAGATCGTCTATTATGGCCCGGCAATTTCCGGAAAGACGACAAACCTTCAGTTCATCCATCAGCACTTGAAACCCGATCAAAGGGGGAAAATCGTCTCCCTGGCAACCAACGAGGACCGGACCCTGTTCTTCGATTTTCTACCCATCGAACTAGAAAGCGTTCGGGGTTTTAAAACCCGAATTCATCTGTACACGGTCCCCGGCCAGGTGTATTACGGGGCCACTCGAAGGGCGGTGCTCACCGGTGCAGACGGGGTGGTCTTTGTCGCCGATTCCCATGCCAACCGCATGGAGGATAATCTGATCAGTTTCAAAGACCTGGAGGATAATCTCCGGTATTATGGAAAAAAGATCGAAACCATTCCTTTAATCATCCAGTACAACAAGAGGGACCTACCCAATATCCTGAGCGTGGAAGAGCTGAACCAGAAATTCAACCGGTTCAACAGTCCCTCTTTTGAATCGGTGGCCACTCTGGGGAAGGGGGTATTTGAAAGCCTGACCATGGCCTGCCGACTGGTTCTGAAGGCCATCGAAAGCGGAGTTGAGTCGCGACGTTCCCCGGGAGTGGCGGAAAAGACCCCTATGGCGGTTTCGAAAGGTGTTTCCCCGGGAAAACCGACCTCTTCCCCCGAACCCCATCTGCCCCGTCCGGAGCCTGCCCCCTCCGTCAGAACTCTAGGCATGGAAAAAGCGAGTGCCGCGGCCAAGGGTGGCCAACCAATTCTGGAAACCCCTCGAGCGGGGTCGTTGCCTAAGGAAAAGGAGGCTCCTCCTTCAGAGGCGGGGAATGCGGGGAAATCCCCCTCTTTAAGGATCGAAAGACCGGAGGAGCAGAAAAAGCCGGTCGGCCCACCTCTGGTCGGGAAAACAGTAGAAAAAAAGAAACCGGACTTCTCCTTCAAACTGGAAAAGGGGGCGGAGATAAAACCTCTCCCTTCCGTGGAGAAAAAAGTTCCCCATGGGAATGAGAATGTCAGGATTGTTTCCTGCGGCCAGGCCAGGGTCTCTTCTCCCGGGAGCCTGGAGATTCCGCTGCTCCTGGAGGTCGAAGCTGCTCAAAAGAGCTTTTCTCTCAGCGTCAACCTTTCGGTCAAACTTGAATCCCTTGAAGTAAGACACGAATAAGAAAGCCATGCCAGGACTCCTTTCCGCCAGTCCCCCTCTCGGTCGCTTCTCTTTGGTGTTTGCCGGAGGCCAAAGGGGGATTGGGCTGCTGGGCATCGTCCTCCTCTTGGGAGGACTGGTTTTGGGGGCCTCCTTCGGCTGGGCTCAGGTACCCTCCTTCCCAATCCAGACGTCAATTCAGAAGGACGAAATGGAAAAAGCCTGGTTCGCGCATCAGGAATTTCTGGATCAGGGGGACTGGGAAAGAAGTCGGGCCGAGCTCGAGAAAGTGTACCAATGGAAGCTGGACCAAGGAGTTCGCAATCATTATACCTACGCTTTGGCCTTGATTCGGGAAAGTCAGAAGGCCGCCGAAAAGGAGATAGGAGTCGTTCCCTCTGAACTTCTCAACTATGCGGAGCGAATGGCGCCCGACTTCTCGGAAGTCCACCGGGCTCGTGCCGGGTGGCTGGGGTCACAAACATTCAGTTCCTTCGGAAATGCCACCCAATCAGCCTGGAGTTGGTTCCAGGGAATTTTTCTTTCTTTCTTCAATCAGGAGGAAGCCCTCCCCCGGTTGGTGAACCTGACATTCTGGGTCCTATTGAGTTTCTTCCTCACCTTTGCGGGTTTTTCAATCTCTCGATTCTTCCGGCACTACTTCTTTTTTACCCATCATATGAGGCATTTGATCCGCCTGCGAATCAGCTCCATCCCCATGATATTCTTTAGTTTCCTCTTTCTTTTCTCCCCCCTTTTTCTCGGCCTGGGCTGGATGTGGCTGTTTGTCTTGTGGATTCTGGCCTTTTGGCCCTATGGCGGAAGAGCGGACCGGGTGACGACCCTTGTCCTTCTGGGACTTCTCCTTCTACTCCCCGCAGGGGTCCGTTTCCATGCCTCTTTATTCCATTCCCTCACAGGCAACGGCATCCCCGAAATCCTCCGGGCCAACACGGGAGCGTGGAATGACGAGCTTTACCAGAAGCTGCTCCAGATAAACAAAAAGAACCCCCAGGATTCCGATGTCCTGATAACCGTAGGGTTGGTGGAAAAACGAATGGGGAAGTATGCTGAGGCGGAACAGCGATTCTCCCAGGGAGCTCAGCTGGCCCCCACCTCTGCAGTCTTTAATAATTTAGGAAATGTATTCCTGGTGACTAACCGTCTCGACCTCGCCATGGAAGCCTATCAGCAGGCCGCCCGTCTCGACCCCTCCCGGGCGGAGACTTACTACAACCTCGGACAGGCTTACCTGCTGAAGCTTCGGATGAAGGAGGCAGAGGCCCAATTCCAGCGGGCCAAGGGTCTCCATCCCCCGAAGATTTCCTATCATACCAGCATAGCCTCGAAGAACCCCAACCGGGTGGTCATAGACCAGACCCTCGATCCTGTTCAGGTTTGGAAAAAGGTCCTAACTCCCAGCCCGGAAAGCGATCGGATCGCCCAGTCCCTCTGGATTTTTCTCTGGAAAGGAATCCCCCTGGATCGTGGGGAAATGGCCATGGCCGCTCTCCTCGGACTTCTGGCCCTGGTCCATCTGGGTTCCCGAAAAATATCCCTAATCCGTCATTGCGAGCGATGTGGCGGTTTGATCTGCCCCCTATGCACACCCTTTAAAGGTAACGGCACCCAGTGCGTACCGTGCCAGAACGCGTTTGCGGCCAATACCACGGCAGACCCCGACGTGGTAAGGAAGAAGAGGGCTGAAGTAGCCCGTTACCAAACTAGCGTGCACGTCCTGCCCCAGCGGCTCTCCTGGGTCCTGCCGGGGGTGGGGCATTTGATGCGCGGTCGCTCCGTAGAAGGAATCGTCTATCTCTTTTTTTTGTCCCTCTTAGGGACGCGGTTGATATGGTGGGAAGGCTGGATCCCCCATCCGTTGGACCTGAACGCCTCCCTTTCCATTCCCTGGCTGGCGGTTACTCTATTGCTGTTGCTCCTTCTATATGGTTTCGTCCAATACCGGATGAAATGCATCCGCGTGCAGGAGGTGAAATCCAATTTTCGACGCACGTAAAGACGGCAAGGACGTGGGTTTGACCGGCTCCCTGAAAGAATTCGGGCTGACAGACCTGTTTCAGGTCTTGGGGCAGCAGCAGAAAACGGGGGTTCTCAACCTTGAGGGGGACGAGAAAAAGGTTCAGGTATTTTTCGAGAAGGGAATGATCGTGAGGGTCGAATTCCCCGAAGAGACGGGGGAAGACATCGCCTTTGGCCGCAGGCTGATCCGGGGTGGCCTGATTTCCGCTGAAAACTGGGGGAGAGCCTTCCAGCAGCACGAGGAAAACCTGATCGGTTTGGAGAAGGTTCTGGTCAGCAGCGGCCTGGTCACCAAGGAAGACCTTTCCGCAGCCATCCGCCTGCTGACCGTGGATACGCTTTACGGTCTCTTTAAATGGAAGAAAGGAAACTTCCGTTTCGAAACCAGGCCGGTCTCCTACGATCCTGAGTTCGTGGAACCGATGAATACCGAATTCCTTCTCCTCGACGTGCTCCGCATGGTTGATGAATGGCCCATGGTCGCGAAGCGGCTGTCCAGCTTCGACATGGCCCTCCAGAAAGTCAACCCCCTGGCCACTCTTGAAGTTTTGGTCGGCACCCCCTGGGAGAAGAACCGGACCTTTCAGATGGAGGTCATTTACGATCTGGTCGACGGCCAGCGGTCGGTGAAGGAAATCATCGACCTGAGCTTCGTGGAGGAGTTCGAGACCTGCAAAAACCTCATCCTCATGATGGATGCAGGTTTGATCGAACCAAGCGTGGTAAAGGTCAAAAAAGAAAGGGAGAGCGGAAAGGGGGGACACCTGGCCGACCACCTGGCAGATGTGGGAGCCTATATCGTTGTTGGGGTCCTGACTTTCCTCCTTTTCTTCCAGTTTGTGGGAACCCGCCTTCCTCATTTCCCCTTTGGGGATGAGGAACTGCAGGCTTGGCAGAGGGTCCATGACTCCCTAAATAAGGTCCAGGAAGTGAAGTGGAAGAACGCCCAGGAGGTCTTTTTCCTGGAAGAAGGCCGCTATTCCCAAAACCCTACGGAGCTGGTGAGTAAAAGGCTCCTTCCCCCCTGACCATTCCCCGGTTTTCCTCTCTTGTCTTTTTATCCCTATTCATTCCCTTTCCTATTGGGTTTTCCCATCCTCAGGAAGACGTGTTCCAAAAAAAGAACGGCCACGATGCCCACGGCCAATCCGTTTTTTAGAAAAGCCTGCAGGCTGGGAGAAAGGGTCTGAAAAAAAGTTTCGGGCAGGAGAGTGATGACCCCGCCCAAAAGAATAGGAAGGCCCACGACCAGATAATCCCGGCTATCCATACCCTTCCCGAGCCGGGTCAGGATCGAGATTCCGGCTCCAACCTGGGAGGCCATGGCCGCAAGAAGCGCCGCTCCCACCACCGAAGGGGGGATGGACATGAGGAAGACCAGGACCTCATGGAAAAAAGCCAAGAGGCAGAGAAAAATCCCACAGAAGGTAACCGGGTACTGGCTGCCCACTCGGGTCATGAGAACAACTCCCGGACTGATCCCAAAACTGACCGTACCGATCGACCCCAGTACCCCGGCCAAAAGCCCCCCCAGGCCGGTGAAGCCAATTCCCCGCGAAACCCGCTCCTCCATTTTCCCTTTGCCGACCACCTCGCCGATGCTGTAAATGCTTCCCACTCCGTTGATGATGACCGCCACGTAAGCCACCAGAAAGGGAAGGATCGCGGATAAGTCGAAGCAAGGGAGGCCGGGAAAAAGAGGCTCAGGGAAGGCCAACCAGGGGCCCTCCAGGGGAGGAGGGAAAGGCACTCGGTCTAGTACTCCCATTAGAAAGGTTCCGAAGCCTATACCCAGAAGCAAGGAAACCGCCCTGAAAAAACCGGACAGCTTTTGGCTGAAGAGGGAAATGGCCAGAACGGTAGCGAGAGAAATCCCCAGGATTACGGGGTCCCCCTGGGGCCGTCCCGGATGTCGGCCGATCACCAGCGGAGCCAGGTAGGGCAAGAGGGTGATGGCGATCAGGATTAGAGTCACGCTGACCACCTGATCGGTAAAAAGAACTTGCAGCCGCTTCATGAGACCCAGACCGCTCAGAAGACAAAGCAAGATTCCGCCGGAGATCATCCCTCCCTGGATGGCAGGCATTCCGCCGGGGGCCAGAATCAAGAGACTCAAAAGGAGGGCGGAGGAGGGGCCGTCCAGAAGAGGATAACGATGACCCCAGAGGGTCTGGAAAACCATGATCCCTCCGCTGGTGAGGAGGACTCGCTGGAAAAAGAGCAACTTGTCTTGGTCGTTAAAACCCAGATAGGCGGAGGAGACGGCCGAGAGAATCATCAAGGTAGGCAGGAAGATGATCGTCCACTGAAATCCGTAAACCAGGGATTGGGGCCAGGAGGGTCTTTGGTCAAGTCCATAGATCAGTTCTGGGTGAATGGAACCTCCCTTTCAACGGCTATCTTGGTGAGGAAGCAGATCGGCCCTCATTCGCATTTTGAGCGCCTTTTCCGTATTCATCCGAATCCGAAACCTATTTACCCCACGAATTCCCGGAAGCGCCGGTCTCTCGCCGGGTCGTCTTTCCGGGGCCACTGATTTTTGGCCAGGGTTGATCGGCTACTAGCCAGACGCTGATTCATCCCGGGATGGGTGGCGAAGATGCCCTGTTTCGATCCGCCGCTCTGTTCCCGGGCCATTTTCTCCAGGGAGTCGGTGAGCCCGTAAGGGTTGTACCCCAGGCGGTTCAGAAAAGAGAGGGCTCCGAGGTCCGCTTTCATCTCCTGCTCCCGGCCGTATCCATTAACCAGGAGGGTCTTGGCCACATCATCCACCGATCCTTCAAAAATCGAAACCAACTTGGTCATCTCCGCCCCGCCGATTTTCCGGGCAGTTTCCGAGCCCAGGATGGACAGGGCTTCCATCCAACGAGACTTTTGAATGGAGGCCAGGCCGTCCTTATGATTCACATGGGCCACTTCATGGGCCAGGATGGCGGCCAGTTGGTCCTCGTTTTGGGCCTCTTTCAGCATTCCCCGGGTGATGAAAATGATCCCCCCCGGGCAGGCCAGAGCGTTCGCCTCTTCCGTATCCAGGATGGCGAAGTGATAGCCTCCAAAAGTGTAGGAGCGATCGGAGGCCAGGGCGAGGGATTGGCCAATGGAATTGATATAAGCGGTTAAACGTTCATTCGAATACAGCCGGTAGCGGCCAAGGATGGTGGCGGCCACAGCCCGGCCCACATAATATTCCTCCTGCTCAGTCATGGGCCTGGCCGCTTTGGCGGTTTGCTTGGCCGCCCGATCAATGGCCTCGCGGTCTTCTTTGGATATTTTCCCCATCCCTTCCCCGACGGCCGTTCCCATCTGCACAACCTCTGCGCAACCCGCCAGGAACAAGACCAGAAGGAAGGACAGGGCCGTGGTGCAGAAAATATTTTTTTTCATTGCGCACCTCCCGGTTCCCGAAGGTTACCAGCCCGGATGAAAGCCTGCAGTTTCTGTTCCTCCACTCGATAAGCCTGCACCTGGTTCACGAGGTCATACCGCATCTTCGGATTCTTGTCCCGAAACGCCTTTTCCACCTCGGGATTGAAACCCTTTCCTGCCAAGGCTACTTCGTCCCGGGAGGCTTCGTCCGCCTGGCCTCCGGCCAGGGAAGAGAGCTGGAATTTTTGTTCCTGGACAGCGCTCTTGTGAATCCAGCCTTCTTTTCCCTGGTAATTGACCCGGAACCAGTCTCCCTCCCTCCCTAATTCTTCCAGGGCGGCCCCAAAGGGGGCGCGGACCAGAGCGGGAGCGAAAAAACGCTTGTCCGTACGGATCATCGCTTCCTGGGTTATGACCTTCACTGTCGCGGCTGCCGCGACCGACGAGATCAGGCACAGGGCCAGAAGAATGACCCAGGTTTTTGTTTTCATACCAGCCTCCCTCGCATGAAGTACCTAGAACGCGCCAGAGTTTCCTAGATTATCCACAATTTTAAGAGTCACTCCCCGGTTCACGCTCTCGATCAATCCCATCTCAAGAACTTCGGGTATTCCGAACTTTAGTCTCTCTAGTCATTTGGTCGTCAATCGATAAACCCCATCCCATGCCGGCCCCGGCGGGTTTTCCCGGTAAACCTGGCACCGTCGGATAAAAGTTCTTGCCGGGCCGTCCTCGGAACTCAGTTCGAGAACCTGTTGAAACCGGGGTACGGCCTCGTCCCATGCCTGTTTCCGGTATAGGGCCAACCCTTCGGCAAAGACCTCCCGCACCCGGGCCTTCGGGGATGGAAGTTCACCCTTCTTGGCGAGAAGCTCATAAATCCGGACAGGCCGCTCCTTTCCCTTGACCTGGAGGAGGTCGAGCTCACGCACTTCTACAGCATCTTTAGCTTGGCGGTAGGTGTCCTCGCTGATGAGGATGGAGACCCCGTATTCCTTGCCGGCCCCTTCCAGGCGCGATGCCAGGTTCACGCTGTCTCCGATCACCGTGAAGTCGAACCTCTGGCTGGAGCCCATGTTTCCTATGATCATCTCTCCCGTGTTGATTCCGATGCGCGCGAAGACCGGGGGGAGGCCCGTCTGGGCGAACTCCTGTCGTAAATCCACCAGGCGGGCCTGATTGTCTAGGGCTGCCAGGCAGGCGCGGGCAGCGTGGTCTTCCTGGGGGAGGGGGGCTCCCCAGAAAGCCATGATGGCATCGCCCTCGTACTTGTCGATGATCCCTCCGCTGGCCAAGATGATGTCGGTCATGGCCGTGAGGTACCGGTTCAAAAGGGTTACCACCCCTTCCGGGCTGAGCTTTTCGGATAGGCTGGTGAATCCGGCGAGATCGGAGAAGAACACGCTCAAAACCCTTCTCTCCCCGCCCAGCCGCAGCTTCTCCGGGTGCTTCAGCAGGTCCTGGATCAGGAGGTCGGACATGTAATGCGAGAAGGCCTGTTTGATCTGCCGTTTCTGGCGCCCTTCGGTGGCGTAGCTGAAAGCCGTGCTTATAGCAAAGCTGAGCCCGGGGCAGGAAGCCAGAAGAACCGCGTCGAACCAGAAGTTCCTATGGAAGGAAAAAAGGATAAAAAAGGCTAAGGCCCCGGCACAGGCAAGGACCATCAGGGCCAACCGCCAGAGGCTGGAAACAAGGAGAACGATGATTGCCATGGCCAGGGCGAGCCCTAGGGCCAGGGGCAGAATGAAGGAGGAGGATACCCGAACCCGAAAATCCCCGCGGAGAAGGTTGGCCACGAAGGTGGCGTGGACGACCATGCCCGGCGTCACCGAGCTGACCGGAGTCGGTTTCAGGTCGAACAGGCCCGGGGCGGTAAAACCCACGAAGACGATCTTGTCCCGGAAGGATTCCAGGGGATAGGCGGGCTTGCGCCCCTCCTGTAGGGCGAGGGAGGATTGGATCAAGTTGAAAGCCGAAAAGCGGCGGAAATCATTTTCCTGGCTGTAGTAATAGAGAAGGAAATTCTGCCTAGAGTCCAGGGGAAAGGAAGTGTTCTTGATCTTGAAGGAATTCTTCTCCAACACCGCCTGGTCCTGGTCGGCGACCCCTCGGAAGGCGGCCAGACCCAACGAAGGAATCCATCGCTGCTGGTAAGAGAAAATCACTGGGATCCGCCGGTAAATTCCATCGGAATCGGGAAAGATCGCCACATTTCCCAGCGCCCGGGCGCTCTCGGCCAGGGCCTGAATGGGCGGGAGGGAAGAGAGGTAGGAGGTAGGTTCTTGTCCCGAGTCGTTCTTCAAAGGGATTGAAATGCGGTCGAGGAGGTCCATTTCATAAGAAGGATGGGGGCGCGTCTGATTGCTGAGAAAGATGGGCAGGATAGCCCGGCCATTGACCTTGAGGGCCTCGGCCAAAACCTGGTCATCCTCCACTCCATACGAGGAGGGTTCGGTGTAGAGGATGTCGAAGGCTACGGCCCGCGCCCCGGCGGCAGCACAGAACTGCAGGATGGGAGCGTACATTTGACGCGGCCAGGGCCAGTTGATCCCCTCTTTCTGCGCCGCCTCCAGGCTGCTCTGATCCAAAACCACCAGAACGACCTCTCCCGGAGCCGGGGAACGGGGGGCCTGCAGTCGGCACAGCTGATCGTAGGTTTTCAGTTCGTAGGACTCGAGAAGGTTTCCTGAATAGAGAAGGAGAACCGAAACCCAGGCCAGGAACCCGATGATCGCGCCGGAGAGGACTTTCCGTTTTGGGGAGGAAAAAAGCTGATCGGACAACTCCCAACCTCAAATGCCCTTGATTTTTTTCTCTACCAATAAATTATAGCGGAATGATTGCCCCTTGGCCAGCCCCGCTGATATCTCCATTGTTTTTTTCCGGCGCCATCTCCAACCATCGTTTCCCTTCATTTTGGTCCCCTTTGTTATCATATACGCAGAGGCGGTTCGGGAATTTCCCCCCGTAGGGGCCAAACAAGGACGATTAAAAAAGTTTTCTCTCCCCGTTGAATGTGCTATGGTACTCACGTTTGAATGGATTGGTTTGGAAGGGAGCTATTCATGCGTTCGATTCAGGAGGTCTTGGATGCCAAGAGTGTGGCGGTCATTGGGGCCTCGCGGGACCCGGAAAAGCCGGGGGCACAACTCCTCAGAGTTTTGAAGAAGGTGGGTTTCCGGGGACAGGTTGCCGGCGTCAACCCCCAAGGGGGCGAAGTATTCGAAACCCCCCTCTACCGCACCCTGGAAGAAGTCCCTTTTCCCGTGGACCTGGCAGTCCTGCACATCCCGCCCCGATTGATTCCCGCGGTCTTGCAGGACTGCGTCCGGAAAAGAGTCAAAGGGGTGGTCATCTCCGCCGAAGGGTTTGCCGAGACGGGAGCCGAAGGGGCGAAGTATCAGGAAGAAGTGAAGAGCATCCTCCAGTCCTCCGGGATGAGGGGTTTCGGACCCAATACCCTGGGTTTGGTGAATACGGCAACGGGCCTTACAACCTCTTATTATGCGGGCCCTCGGATGCTCCGTCCCGGCCCGATCGGTTTTGCGGCCCAATCCGGGATCTTCGTGGGGGCGCTTCTGCGCTACTTGAGCTCCTTCGAGGGGTTCCAGCTTTCCAAGGGGATCGGCCTGGGGAATAAGGTGGATGTGAACGAATCGGATGCCCTTTCCTACCTCATGGACGATGAGCAGACCCAGATCATCGGGATGTACCTGGAGGACGTCCGGGATGGAAGGCGGTTCCTGGAAATCGCCAGGCAGGCGGTAGCCAAGAAACCGGTTCTCCTGATCAAAGGAGGAAGAACCCGGGAGGGAGCTCGAGCCACAGCGTCGCACACCGCCAGCATGGCCGTTGAAGATAGCGTATTCGAGGGGGCCGTAAGGCAGGCAGGGGCGCTGCGGCTGACGGGAATCGACGACTTCGTCCGGGCCCTGAAGGGTTTTTTAAACATGCCCCTGCCCAAGGGCGGACGCCTGGCCTTCGTGACCTACAGCGGGGCCCAGGCCATCATGAGCATCGATGCATCCGTAGACCACGGGCTGCAGGTGGCCCGTCTGGATGAATCCACCCGGGAAAGGATTGGCCGGGTGATTGCTACCGCTTCCAAGACTCAAAATCCGGTGGATATTTTTCCGGACTGGCTGGCCAACGGATTTGAAAAGACCACCACCGAAATCCTGAAAGCCTTTCTGGAGGACGAGGGTGTAGACGGGATCATTTGCATCTCCTTCGCCAATGCCGGGGCGGAAATCTACCAACCCATGGTCGATATGCTTAAAGGAGAGCGCACTAAACCGGTTTTTTTCTCCCTTCTGGGGGCTAAAAAGGACATCGATGTGTGCCAAAACCTCCTGGAAGAGAACCGCATCCCCTGTTTTGATTTCCCAGAAATGGCCGTCCGGGTCTTTGCCCACATGTGGAAGTACGCGCAGACTAAACAAAAAGCGCATAGGGCATAGCGCATTGAGCATCGCGTGAAAAGTTGGGAGGAGGTAGGGGAGGCGCGCGGCGCTTGCCCTTGCGCAAGCGGAGAGGGGAAAAACAGCAGAAAAGAGCCACGACTCGAAGGTGGAGGGGAAAATGACAAAGGAAGAGATGAGCGAAAAGGCGATGCAGATGATGATGAAACGGTTCCATTGAAGTCAGGCAGTTCTTGCGGTCGGGCAAGAAAAGCTGGGGAGAAAAGACGACGAAGTCATCAAGGCCATGGGAGCTTTCGGCGGGGGTCTCGGGGGAAATGGAGAAGTCTGCGGGGCCGTTGCCGGCGCCCTGGCGGTTATGGGGCTGAGGTTCAGCCGTGCCCGGGCGGATGAAAAAGAAGACCCCAGAATGTGGTCCTATGCCCAGGAAGTCCTTCAGCGATTCCGGGAGATTGTGAAAAAACATGGGGGGATTACTTGCCGGGAGATCGCCGGAGTGGACTGGAAAGACCGGGAACAAGCCAAAACCTTCTATAGGAGTGAAAAAGTCCTGGAATGCGGGCGGATCGTGGGGGATACCACCCGGATGGTTGGAGAACTACTGGAGCGTGCGGGGTAGGCGCGACCGGTCGTTTGCTCTCACCCGAAGGAGAATTTTAAACAAGAACCCGGTACCGCGGCGGGGAAATCGACTCACTCTTGCAGAGGGGACACCGGCTGGGGGTATTGAGCCGGTCCCTTTTCTTGAAGGAAAAACCGCATTTCAGACAGACGGCGGGTTCCATTTTCAACTGGGCTGACCGTGATATATGCTGCAAGTGGTCCAGAACGTCTTTCTCCCGGATCCGGAAGACCTGGGAAATCTCCCGCAAATCCATGGGCCCATCCATCAGGGCCTTGGCGATCTCTTTCCTCAAGGTCTGCGGTTTATCTCCCATTTTTTTCTTAAGACGCTTGAGCCCACTTGAAGCATTTAAGGCACTTCTTAGGCTCTCGCCGCCTTCCGATTTTCCAGTGTTTCCATGAAGGCTTCCACCCGGGTCTTCACCTGAGCGTCGGAGTAAACCCGGGAATCGGTCATATCGGCTTCCAGGACGAGGCTGGGGGTGCCTGTTTTCTCCAGAACGATTCTTTGGATATCATACTGGCCGAGGGAATAGGGCTTGCAGCTCCGGTTGGAATGAATAACCATGCCGTCCACGGAGAACCTCTTCGTCAGGTTGAGGACCTTTTCAATCATGAGGTCGATGCTGATATTCAGGTAAATTTTCGTGTAAGCCTGGGAAAGGCCGTCTAGGGGGTCCAGGGTCTCGAATCCTTCAAAGACCCATGCACTGGTGTAGGTGTCGGCCACGAGGCAGGCTCCAAAAGAAGAAAAGAGTTCGGACAGATCCCGCATCTTGTACCAGATGGGGATATTGTCCCACAGGAGGCGGAATCTCTCCTGCGGCACGGCGCTGATTCCCAGGGCGATCCGTTCCTGGAGCTCGGCTTTCATGTCCCGGTAGAAGCCGGTCACTTCCTTCGTCCCCCGCAGAGTGACAATGGGGGCCATGTTGATGAAAGCGTCAAAGCAGCTCATGGGCGAGGGGCGGTGGGTACAAAGGTCCAGCACCTCTTTCCAGAGAAGAGCCGATTCCCCCGAATTGCGCAGGACCTCAGTCAAGCGGTCCCGGTCGAATTTCTTTCTGGTGATGGACTCCAGGAAGCTGATCAACTCCTCAAATTGCTGGCGGACATAAATCAGGCTTTCCGGGACGACATGGTGATGGATAAAAGGGGTGTCCAGGAGAAAGAGGGGAACGTTGAAGATGCGGCTTAGGGACTGATACCATTTCATGACTGTCCCGCAGATATTGTTGCAGGCCAGAAGGAAGTCCGGCTTGGGCAGGCCTCCGGGGATGGGACTCTTCTTGGTCAGTGCCGATCCAATGTCGCCCCGGGCGTAGGAACAAAGGTCCCGGGAGTATCCCAGACCTTCGGCGACCTCGCAAAGCTCCACGGACATGCGGGATGCTCCCAGCATGGCCCCATGGTTTTCCGGGTAGACCGGGATGATGTCCGCTGCGATCAGGGGTTCCACCGGGCCCCCGCTGGTGATCCAGGCGATCTTCTTGTCCGTCCCCTCGGCCATTTTGGCCCCCATGTAATACCGGGTCATGAGTTCTTTCATCTTCTGAGAAGCGCGAAGACGATTCTTATCCTTTTCTTTCGGGTCCCTCAATTCCTGGGCCATCTTATTCTCCCTTGCCGGCGATGCCGGGATAAGGCCGAAATTCGAATTTTGCCTCCCAGCTGCCCCGAAAATATTCATTCCCGGTCAGCGGCTCAAAGTCTCAACAAAGGCTCTGAGTCTCGTCTCCATGGCTCCCAGCGGCAATCCTCCCGGTTCGATCTCCAGGAGCAGGCTGGGGATCTTCTCCTTGCTCAGCCTCTCCTTCAGGTAGGGGTAATCGAAGGCATGGGGGTCGCAGAATTTGAGAAGGAGGAAGACAACCCCCTGGGTTTCGGCCGCATTCACCCGCTCCAGAAGCCGATCCGCACGGTCAATCTCGGGATTGAATTTGCAAGGACAGGGGACTTTCCGGATCAATCGGTCGGCCAAAGCCTCGATGGGGTCGCCTTCGTTGGGAAGGTCTTCGGCGAAGTACCTCCAACCCGTGCAGAGGTCATCCCCCACAAGGGCCGCTCCGCAAGAGTCAATGAGGCCATAGATGGAAGACTGATCGCAGACGCTCCCCACCAAAAAAAGGCGGACTGAGTGAGGCGATGGCGCCTGCCCGTTGCCCAATTGGGAGAGAAGCTCCTTCATCCTTGCATTGTGCTCGTCTTTGGCCATGAAATTGGCCGTTTTGATAAGGGCGTGCGAGTCTGCCGCGGAAATCCAGCCAGGATAGCTGCTCTGGTAACGGGAGACCTCCCGCAGGTAAGAGCGGTTCTCATTGAACAGATGGAAAGTTCCGCGGAGGTCTGCATCGGAGATCGGATGACCGATGTACTCCGCCAGACCTCCGCGAAAGCGGCGTAGCTCCTGGATCAAATAATTGCGGGCGCTCTCGGTGTGCAGTTTCACCGGCAGGACCAAGTCCCAGTGGAAGGGGAAGCAAAGGTTCTCCGCCCAGATGTCGGACAGACGCTGGATGGAATCGCAGGTATGGGGAAATACGGTTCCGTCCAAATAGCTCAGTTCTCCCCGCAGGCCTGACTCCAGGCTGCTCTGGACCAGAGAGCAGCTGTAGCTCTGGAGGTGACGGGAGGCTAGGGAGATGGTGTCCCGGGAACTCAGAATCCGCACGGGAAGGAAACCAGCGGCCTGAATCATTTCCTCTGGGGTGTTCGTACAGAAATAGCCGAGGATTTTCTTTCCGGTCTTGTCTTTCCAATTCTTGAGGTAAGCAGAGGGGTCTGCTGCATATCCTTTTAACGCCCCAAAAGCATTTTGTTTTTCCATAATCCGTCCCTTGAAATTTTGCTTGATTTTACAAAAAAAAGACCTTTTCGTCCATGATAAAAAGCGAAAAGAAAGAGGGGCGGGCAGGGGATGATGAGAATCATCGCCCTCTTTGGCGATGTAAGGTTCAATGAACAGAAGAAGGAATTGGAAGGGATTACAGGCCATGCCGCAAAGGCGCAAGGCGCAGGATGCCGAGGGCTCACCCATGAGTGGGAACGACCGGATGGGCGCACGTTTGTAAAGGCACGCGGCTTGGTATCGAGACCGAGTTCTGGGAAAAGATAAAACTTTCAGGATTTGGCCTGGAATTTGCAGTCATATCTTCGCTTGGATAAAAGAGCCGATTGATTTCAATAAGCCACCCAGGAACCTGAACGATCCACTATTTTTGAAGTTAAGGGAGTCAACGGGTTGAGGACCGGGTACTTTTTCATCCCTACGCTCTTATTCATTGCCAATTTTTACCTATACAACTGGATCGTCCGTTTCACCCAGCCCTCGGTCTGGGTGCGGAGGGCGATTCTCCTCGGGCTTTTTCTCCTCCTGGCCCTATTCCCCGTCAGCAGGTTGTGGGCTGCCTATGATTTCAACTCCTTGAACCGCCTTATCACCTTCCTTGCTTCCAGCTGGATAGGAATTTCATTCCTCCTCGTCCTCTGTGCAGGCGGAACCGACTTGATCCGCTTTATTCTGCGTAAAACAGGGCTTTCCCCAAAAGTTTCCTTTTTCCAGGGTCTTTACTACCGGCGAGTCGCGGTGGCTGCTTCCGTCGCAGGATGCTTGGCCTTGGGAGGCTACGGCTTCTGGGAAGCAGGCCATGTCGGGGTGACCCGGATCGAGATCCCCCTTCGCCATTTGCCCCCGGACCTGGATGGTCTGTCGGTAGTTCTTCTTTCCGATGTGCACTATGGGATGCTGCATGAGAACGGAAGGCTTTCGGACCTGGTACGGCGGGTCAATGAACTCCAGCCGGACCTGGTCGTCTTCACCGGGGACCTGGTGGATGCGGATGTCTCGCACATGGAAGAGATGGCCGGGCCTCTCTCAGGACTGAAGGCTACCTACGGTCTATTTGCCGTCATGGGAAACCATGAATTCTTTGCCGGGGCAAACCGGGTCGAGGCGATCATGAAACAGGCGGGAATCCAAGTTCTGCGCAACGAGGTGCGGGTTCTCCCGGGGGGATTGCAGGTTCTGGGCATCGACGACCCGGCCGTTGTTCGCAGAGGGGGACCGCTACCCAATTTTGAAGGACTTATCAGGGGCCTTGACGCCCATAAACCATCGATTTTGCTCTACCACCAGCCCATCCGTTTCGAAGAGGTGGCTGCGGGGAAAGTAGGGCTGCAACTAAGCGGCCACATCCACGGGCCCCAGCTATTGCCCATGGTTCCCTTGGCCAGGCTTTTTTACCCCCGGATGCAGGGACTTTTTCGCTTGGAGGACAGCTATCTCTATGTCAGCCGCGGAGTGGGAACCGGTGGCCCTCCCATGCGCCTGGGTTCCCCGCCGGAGATCGTGCATATCCGGTTGAGGAGCCCGAAATCCTCCATCTTAAATCATGATTCCTAATAGGTCCTGAATCATCGGCCGGGCCTGCTCCTCGGGCAGGCAGTATTGCATCTGGAGAAAAGGGGAACGGAGGCGGCTGATTTCATCCTTGACCAGTCGATTTTTCAAGATCGCGTCGGCCATCAATCCGGCCAGCTCGGCAAAATCCTTTTCTTTCATCCCGAAGCGGGTCATCTCCTGGACACCCGTCCGCAGGCCGCTACTGGCGGAGAACCCTTCGTCGTCGGGCAGGGCCTGGTAATTGACGATCACATTGTTTTCTTCCAACCTCCGGGCCGTCTCCGGGCCGAGGGTGTATCCCACCCGCAGGATCACCTGATGGGTCTCGGTGAAACCGACCCCGGGGTCTCCCTCCACCTGAAGCCCCTGATCCTTGAGGGCTTTGGCGAAAGCCTTGGCATTGGCGATGATCTGCTTCTGGTAATCGCCGGCAAAGGCGTTCATCTCGTAGGCCGCCAGGAGGAGCCCGAGGAGCGTTCCCAGGTGGTGGTTGCTGAGACTCCCCGGAAAAGTCCGGCGGGTGATGGCCTTCCACAGGTCGTAATATTCTGAGGTCTCGTCCAGGTTACTGGCGATGATCCCCCGCTGGGTGCCGAAGAAAGTCTTGTGGGTGGATCCCGTGACAATGTCCGCCCCCTCCCGGAAGGGGTCCTGGAAGTGGGGGCCAATCAAGCCCAGGACATGGGCCATGTCGTATAGAATCCAGGTCTTTTCTTTCAGCCTCGCAACCATCCGGCGCAGCTCGGCCAGGGGCTCCCGGTACAGGACCATGCTCTTCCCCAGGATGAGGAGTTCGGGCTTATGCCGGTGGATGAGCTCCTCGGTCTGTTTTAGGTCAATCTGATAGGGATTCTCCTCCAGCACGGGAAAATTCACCGCCGCCATCCGGTCAAGGTCCGGGGCCACGGAGATGAAATCCCGCAGGGCCCCCATGGGTTGGGAGCTGAGATGCCCGCCCCTTCCCAGGTGGTGGTTCATGACTTTGCGAAAACGGCGTGGGTTGGTCTTCCGGTAGACGCGGTTCAGGTAATCGACGAAGGAGCTGTAAACGGCGGCATTGGCCATCTGCCCGCTGATGATCCGGGTCTCCACCATGGTGCACCCCAGGAACCGGGCCATCTCTTCCTGCAGCTTGACCTCGACCCATTCGATGAAGTCCGTCCCTTGGTAATAGAATACATCGGCTTCCCCCAGGAACTCGTAGTTCCGGTGCTCCGCGTACCGGGAGCAGGGGTCGGAGATGGAGAGCAGCTTCACCAGCGGAGAAGGGGTTTGTTCGGAGGGGATCAGGTTGATGGTCTGACGCTGGCGCCAGAGAGTGTTCTCCCGGGCCTTCCGCACCAGGATTTCAGTGGAAAAGTGTAGTGGTTCCCGGGGGCCGGGCCTCTTGATCAAGATCTCCTCGGCTAGCACCGGGCGCGCGTAGGGAGGGGCCTCAGCGCCCAAATGCCGCCTGACCAGCCTGCCGGTGAGCAGCTTTCCCCGGGCGGAGATCTTTACCTCCTGTTCCTCCTTCAGGTCCGCGTCCAGATAAACCAGGGCGATGGATCGGCGGCCCTTTTCCCGGCTGACCCGGGAGGAGATTCCCTGCCCCTCGAATTTCCAGTAGGGGACCATGGTCCCGCTGGTAACGTATCCCACGGGACGGTCTCCCGCAAAGACTGGGAACCCCTGCCGGACGACTCCTTCCGAGAGAACGGCGACGGGCCAGATTCGCCGCGGGACTAAAGGGGTTGAGGGGATCAGGTCATTCCACCCGTATTCCCGGGCCTGAATCTCCTGAAGCTGTTTCCACAGGGATTGACGCCCGAGGTAATCGCCTTTGGATTCCGAGAAGCTGACGGCGATCTTGGCCGGGGTCAGGGCGAGGATGGGGATATCCCGGCCCTCCTGGTCTTTCCCGTATTCATGCCCGTAAAGGGGAAGGCCGGCTTCCAGGCGCAGCGTGTCTCTGGCCCCCAGTCCAATGGGAATAACCCCCCGCTCGGAGCCCTGGCGAAGGATCTTTTCCCAGATGACCACGGCGCGTTCGGCGGGGAAGAAGATTTCAAACCCCAGGGGTTCTCCCGTGTACCCGGTTCTTCCCACGTCCACGGGGGTTCCTTCGATCCAAACTCGCCGTTCATTGTTCTTCCCCGGGTCCGGCAGCCGGGAGCCGCTCCCCTGCAAGATGGTTTCCAGGAGCGCTTTCGACAGAGGGCCCTGCAAGGAGAACATGGCGATCCTGGCGGTGTGGTTTTCCATCTCCACTCTGGAAAATTTTTTTCGTTGGTTCTGCAGCCAGTCCCAGTCCTTCTGGGTGTTGGCAGCGTTGACCACCAGGCGGTATTCTTCTTCATCCAGACGATAGAGGTAGGCGTCGTCAACCGCCGTCCCGTTTTCGTCGGAGATGATCGTGTATTGAGCCTGCCCCGGGTCCAGGGCCAGGGCGTTGTTAGTCAGGGCATATTGGAGAAAGGGGACGGCACCCTCTCCGGAAATCCGAAACCGGCCCATGTGGGAAATGTCGAAGAGGCCGCAGAAGCGGCGGGTGGTAAGATGTTCCTCCACGATCCCGGGTGGGTAGTTGAGGGGCATCTCCCACCCGGCAAATTCCACCATGTGGGCGCCGTGGCTCCGGTGCCAGGCGTTGAGAGGCGTCTTTTTCGGTTCCGAGGTCATTGCATCCTCCTACAGCCGCAGAAAAGTTTTTTCATTTTTTAGTCGAAGCTAACACCGAATACGGGGGATGTCAAGAAAGGGATGGCAAAGAACAAATTGCAGAGATTCAGATTTTAAATTTCCGACTTGAGATTTAGAGACTTTTCCTTCCCTGGAGGGTTGTTCCCATTCAAAAATAGGGTCTTTTTTTTCGTAGAATACATCCTTCACCCCATTTAGAGATTTTTTTAGAAAGAACATAATATTAATAATTATCGGGGGGGTATTCCGGGCCGCGAGTTGTGAATATTCCAGGCGCCGTTTGAGCCGCCTAAAGTGGGTTTTGAATCAAAAAGGGGGCCCCACTTGAATCTGAAAAGGAGGGTAAAGAAGCTATGACTGAATCGACAACGGCAACAGGAACGGTAACCAGGGAAAAATTGATGGAAGACCTGAAGGCCGTGGTGAACGACGCGGAAGAGCTGTTGAAGGCCACTGCTAACCAGACCGGGGAGAAGATCGCGTCGGCGCGCGCCAAGGCCGAAGAGTCGTTGAAGACGGCCAAAGCTCGAATCGCCGAGGAAGGCAAGGCGGTGATGGAAAAGGCCAAATCGGCCGCCAAGTCAACCGATGACTTCGTGCGCGACCAACCCTGGAAAGCGGTGGGGATTGGAGCGCTCGCCGGCTTCGTGGTCGGTCTCTTGATTTCCCGCCGCTGATCCGAATCCATGGCCTGGGCAGCTCAGGATCCCGTCTCAAGTCGCCCCGGAGGATTGTTCAATTCGGTGAAAGCGCTGGCGGCCGCTCTCCTCGCCATCGCCTACACTCGGTTGGAACTTTTTTCCGTCGAGCTGGAAGAAGAGTGGGTGCGCATCAGCTCCATTCTCACCTGGAGCCTGGTAGCGCTCTTCTGCGCCGGTATCGGTATCGTGTTTACCACTCTGTTCCTGGTGTACGCGCTCTGGGGGACCCATCCATTGGTGGCCCTGGGCATTCCGGCGGTCCTTTTTCTCCTGTTTGCAGCGCTGGCCTGGCGGATAGTGGCGGCCAAGGTTCGGACCAAGCCTCGCATGTTTTCCGCCAGCCTCGCAGAACTGGCCAAGGACCGCGAAGAGTTTTTGAAATCAGATTCATGAATGCCAAACTGATTGAGTTAGGGGAACGGCGGGCCACCCTGGTGTCCCAAGCGGCAGTGCAGCGAGAGGAGTTGTCGCAGACCTTGGCTCATTGGCGTGCGCCCATATCGTTGGCGGACCAGGGTTGGGCAGTGTTCCGATACCTCGGAAAGAACCCTTTACTGCTGGGGGGGGCGGTGGCCTTTCTGGTCGCGCTTCGCCCCTGGCGCATGGCGAAATGGTTGCCGCCCGGTTGGCTCTTGTGGCGTATCGCCCACAAAGCACTCGGAACCAAGGGAGTCATCCGCAGCTTCAAATCTTCGGGTGGCGGTTCGCCTGAGGTCTGCAATACCCAAACGTCGGGCGGCGAGCGAAAAGACCAAAGGTAATTCCACCCTATCTTTCATTTTCCCCCAAGATCATCGATTCTGAATCCTCGCATGGAATCCCTCAAGTCTTGGTTCCTTTTTCCCGCATTCTCTTCTTGATCTTTTTAGGATTCCAGGGTAATTCTTTCAATATTAAATTCATGGATTTTCAAAGAGAGAGAAACGGGGGCCCATACCGGAATTCCCGCCCTTGTTGGGCATTTCAGTCCAGTTGGGGAAGGCACCAAGAACCACGTGGTTTCAGGGCGCCCTGCATTCAAGGTAGCGCAAGGAACAATGAGGAATGAATACGCAGGAATAGCTCGGGCCCCTTTTTTCTATCTTTACCCGCTTTTAATTTAAGGCACTTAATCACACTTAAGGCACTTGAGGGACTGTACTGGAGGAAAGCTATCAAGGGAGCTTCTATGAAATACGATTTCGACATGATTC
>DASPRR010000091.1:0-6326 GCA_035624375.1 Thermodesulfobacteriota bacterium
AGGAGATCGTGGACACGGCCAAACGGACGGGAGCTCGGGTCGCCGGACCGATCCCCCTGCCCACGTCGATTAATAAGTATTGTGTTCTTCGGTCTCCCCATGTGGACAAGAAATCCAGGGAGCAGTTCGAAATCCGGACCCACAAGCGGCTCCTGGACATTCTCGAGCCCACCCAGCAGACCATCGATGCCTTGATGAAGCTCGACCTGGCGGCAGGGGTGGACGTGGAAATAAAGCTGTAAAGAAGCAATCAGCGTTCAGCGGTCAGCAAAGACACTTCAGAAAAAAGTTTTTTTGCTGAACGCTGAGCGCTGAAGGCTGATCGCTATTTTGAAGGGTTTCCATCATGTTAAAAGGGATCATCGGTAAAAAATTGGGCATGACCCAAATTTTCCACGAAGAGGGCGGGGTGGTTCCGGTCACCGTCATCCAGGCCGGTCCCTGCAAAGTGGTCCAGGTCAAGACGGCAGAAAAGGAAAAATACGGCGCGGTCCAGTTGGGGTTTGAAGAGAGGGCTGCCCAAAAGGTGAAAAAGCCCCTCCAGGGCCATTTCACCAAGGCTCAGGTTCCGGCGTTCCGGTATTTGAGGGAGTTTCGGGTATCCGATCCCGGCGCTTTCCAGGTGGGACAAGAGATTACGGTGGAATCCTTTCAGGTGGGAGACCGGGTGGATATTATCGGAATCTCCAAGGGCAAGGGTTTCATGGGGGTGGTCAAACGTTGGCATTTCCGGGGGGGGCGGGCCACCCATGGGTCCATGTTTCACCGCGCTCCCGGCTCCATCGGAGCCAGCTCCTATCCTTCCCGCGTCTGGCCCGGGCAGAAGATGGGAGGGCATATGGGAGACCGGAAAGCCACCCTGCAGAATCTGGAAGTGATCGATATCCGCCCGAGGCAAAATTTGCTTCTGGTGAAGGGGGCCGTTCCCGGAGGGTCCGAGGGGCTGGTTCTGGTTCGCCAGGCGAAAAAGAAAAAATCCAAGGCAGGAAGTTGAGGCCCGACAAGGGAGCGGGGATGGCCAAGGTAGAGGTAATCGATATTCAGCGGCAAAAAGTGGCGGAGATGGAGGTGGATGACCGTCTCCTGCAGGCGACGGAGAAGTCCCACTTGATCTACGACGTGGTGCGTTGGCAGCTGGCCTGCCGCCGGAGCGGAACGGCCGCCACCAAAGAGCGGTCGGCGGTCAGCGGCGGAGGCAAGAAGCCCTGGAAGCAAAAGGGAACCGGAAGGGCCCGGGCGGGCCATTCCCGGTCCCCCCTGTGGCGGGGTGGGGGAACGATCTTTGGGCCCCAACCGAGGGACTATTCCTACCATCTGCCCAAAAAAGTCCGTGAGGCCGGTCTGATCGCCGCTCTCTCTTCCAAATACCGGGAGGAGAAGCTGGTGGTGTTGGACCGGTTCGGGCTGGAAGCGGTTCGGACCCGGCGTTTTCGGGAGGTCCTGAAGGGTCTGGGCGTCTCCAGCGCTCTCATCGTCATCGACGGGCCGGACGAAATCCTGGAGAAATCGGCACGCAACATTCCCGGGGTTCAGGTGCTTCGGGTTCCGGGCTTGAACGTCCACGACATCCTGCGCCATGAATATCTGATTTTTCTGCGCTCCAGCCTGGAGAAGGTGGAAAGGAATCTGCAATCATGAAAGAACCACAGCAGATCATCAAACGGCCCCTGATCACCGAAAAGAGCACCCGCCAAAAAGAGAAGAGAAACCAAATTGCTTTTGTGGTCGATCCCCGGGCCAATAAAATCCAGATTCGCCAGGCGGTGGAGAAACTGTTCAAAGTGAAAGTCACGGCGGTTCATACCCTGAACCTGGCGGGGAAACGGAAGCGGATGGGGCGGTTCTTCGGCTGGCAATCGGATTGGAAAAAGGCCATCGTGACCCTGAAGGAAGGGGAGCGGATCGAGTTCTTCGAAGGCGCCTAATCGGAAACGGGAAGGGTACCCATGGGACTGAAAACATACAAACCCACCTCGGCAGGCAGAAGGTTTCAGACCACCCTGGATTTTTCCGAGCTGACTCGGAAGAAGCCGGAAAGGAGTCTGCTGGTTCCCCGGAAGAAAACCGGAGGCCGAAACGTATACGGACGGATCACCAGTCGGTACATCGGGGGGGGTCATAAGCGGATGTACCGGATCATTGATTTCAAGCGGGACAAGCGAGACATCCCCGCCCGGGTGGCCTCCCTGGAGTATGATCCCAATCGGTCGGCCAACATCGCCCTGCTTAACTATAGCGACGGAGAGAAACGATACATTTTGGCCCCCCTGGACCTCAAAGTGGGAGATACGGTCATGAGCGGGGAACGGGCGGACATCATGCCCGGAAACGCTCTGCCCCTGAAGAATATCCCCCTGGGCACCATGGTTCATAACCTGGAGATGAAACCCGGGAAAGGGGGCCAACTCATTCGCAGCGCGGGCTCGGCCGGGCAGCTGATGGCCAAAGAAGGGAATTATGCCACCCTCAAAATGCCCTCGGGCGAAGTCCGTCTCATCCACGTGAACTGCTTCGCCACCGTGGGACAGGTGGGGAATCTGGATCAGGAAAACGTCACTATCGGAAAGGCCGGACGGAAACGCTGGTTGGGACGGAACCCCCGGGTCCGGGGCGTGGCCATGAACCCGGTCGACCATCCCCTGGGGGGAGGAGAAGGGAAATCATCGGGAGGCCGGCATCCGGTCACCCCCTGGGGCGTTCCCACCAAGGGATACAAGACTCGTCAGAACAAGGCGACGGATAAATTTATCGTTAAACGGAGAAGATAAGTAATGAGTTCGGAAGCAATGTAGCTCGGAAAGAAACGGAAAGGATCTTTTACTCCGAACTCGAAACTCCGAACTCCGAACTGTGAGGTGATACTCGTGGCCAGATCGATTCGCAAGGGTCCTTACGTGGAGCCCAATTTGCTGAAGAAGGTTCAAGAGGTGGCGGATACCAAAAGCCGAAAGGTGATCAAGACCTGGTCCCGCCGGTCGACGATTTTACCGGACATGGTGGGCCTCACCTTTGCCGTTCACAACGGGAAAAAATTCATTCCCGTTTTTGTGACCGAAAACATGGTCGGCCACAAGCTGGGAGAATTTTCGCCCACCCGTACCTTCTTCAGCCACTCCGGGGACCGCAAGACCAAGGTGAAGGCCGCGGCCGCCCCCAAGCCGGCGGCATAGGGGAGGCAGGATGGAAGCCCGAGCCATTGCCAAATATCTTCGAATCTCCCCCCGCAAGACGCGCCTTTGCGCCGACCTCATCCGGGGAAAGCGGGCAGAGGAGGCGGTGAACATCCTCAGCCATACTCCCAAGGCTGGGGCCAGAATGATCTCCAAGGTTGTACAGTCAGCGCTGGCCAATGCGCGGCAGGATAAATCCATCGATGTGGACACCCTTTATGTTAAGACCGTATTCGTGAATCAGGGGCCCACTTTGAAACGTTGGCAGCCCAAGCCCATGGGACGAGCGGGTCGCATCCGCAAACGAACCTGCCATGTGACCGTGGTGTTGAGCGAAACCTAAAAACTCAAAATCGTTGCGAGGAAGGGAAGGAGGTCATGCTTGGGTCAGAAAGTCAATCCGATCGGACTCCGACTGGGGATCATTAGAACCTGGGATTCTCGGTGGTATGCGGAAAAGTTCTATTCCCGGTTTTTGCAGGAGGACATCCTCCTGCGCAAGTTCATCAAGAAGAAAGTCTACCATGCGGGAGCCTCCAAAATCGAGATCGATCGGACCGCCAACCGGGCCAAAATCACCATTCGGGCGGCCCGTCCCGGGATCATTATCGGGCAAAAAGGAGCGGAGATCGATAAACTGCAGAAAGAGCTGCAGAAATTGACCCAGCGGGAGATCTCCATCAACATCCAGGAAGTCCGGCGGGTGGAGACCGACGCCCAGCTGGTGGCGGAAAATGTGGCCCTCCAGCTGGAACGGCGGGTGGCTTTCCGGCGGGCCATGAAGAAAGGGGTCACCTCCGGTTTGAAATTCGGCGCCCAGGGAATCAAAATTTCCCGCGCCGGAAGGCTGGGGGGGGCGGAGATTGCCCGTTCCGAGTGGTACCGGGAAGGACGGGTTCCTCTCCATACCCTGCGTGCGGATATCGATTACGGGTTTGCCGAAGCCCGCACCACCTACGGACAGATTGGAATCAAGGTTTGGATTTACCGGGGCGAGATTCTTCCGGCGGTTCGCGGACGGAGGGAGATGGCCCCCTAGAGAGCCGGAGACCCTATGTTATCACCCAAAAAAGTTAAGTTTCGCAAACAGCAGAAAGGCAGACGGAGAGGGACCGCGTCCCGGGGAAACAGCCTGAACTTTGGAGATTTCGGCCTGCAGGCGGCGGCCTGCGGATGGCTGACCACCCGGCAGATTGAAGCGGCCCGGATCACCATGACCCGGCACATCAAACGGGGCGGCAAGATCTGGATCCGGATTTTCCCGGACAAACCGATCTGCAAAAAACCGGCCGAAACCCGGATGGGAAAGGGAAAGGGCGCCCCGGAAGATTGGGTGGCGGTGATCCAGCCCGGCCGGGTGCTGTACGAAATGGAAGGGGTGAGCCGGGATACGGCCCTGGAGGCTTTTCGTCTAGCCGCTCACAAGCTTCCCCTGAAGACCAAATTTATCGCACGGGAGGGCAGGGTTGAAAGCGCGGGAACTTAAGGAGATGAGCGAAGCGGAGCTTCGCCAGAAGGAAAAAGAGGTTACCGAACAATTGTTCAACCTGAAATTCCAGCATGCTACCGGGCAGCTGGAGAACACCGCGCGGTTGCCCCAGGTGCGCAAGGACCTGGCCCGGGTGAAGACCGTCCTGCGCGAGAAGGTTCTCGCGGCGGCCAAGGCCAAATGAGGGAATGGGAATGAAGGCCAGAGGGATCCGAAAGACGATGGTGGGTAGGGTGGTCAGCGACCGCATGGAAAAAACGAGAGTCGTGGTGGTCCAGCGCCTGGTCAAACACCCCCTGTACCAGAAATATATCCGGAGACGGTCACGTTTCAAAGTCCATGATGAGACCAATGCCAGCCGGGCGGGAGATCGGGTGCTCATCATCGAAACCCGGCCACTCAGCCGGGAGAAACGGTGGCGGGTGAAAGAGGTTCTGGAGCGGGCCCAGTGACCCTCCGGAGAGTCTGCTCCACAGGGGCGGACGGGGAAAAGAATAGGCGGGTATAGCCATGATTCAAATGCAGACCTCACTAGAAGTTGCCGACAATTCAGGGGCCAAGAGGCTTTCCTGCATAAAGGTCCTGGGAGGGACCAAGCGGAAGTATGCCAGCCTGGGGGACGTGATTATCGTTTCGGTCAAGGAAGCCATTCCCCATTCCAAAGTCAAGAAGGGCGACGTCATGCGGGCGGTCATCGTCCGGACGGTCAAAGAAGTCCGTCGGCTTGACGGAAGCTACATCAAGTTCGATGACAACTCGGCGGTTCTAATCAACCCGCAGAACGAACCGGTGGGGACCCGGATCTTCGGTCCCGTGGCCCGGGAGCTGCGGGCCAAGAAATTCATGAAAATCATTTCCCTGGCCCCGGAAGTCCTGTAAGATCGAGCCCAGGAGAGTGAGGCCATCGATGAAATACGTAAGTTTCCACGTACGGAAAAACGATCTGGTTGAGGTCCTGAGCGGAAAAGAAAAGGGCAAAACCGGGAAAGTCCTCCGGGTTTTCCCCAAAAATGATCGGGTGCTGGTGGAAAAGATCAATTTCGTGAAACGCCATTCCCGGCCCACGGGCAGAACCCGGCAGGGGGGGATCATCCAGAAAGAGGCTCCCATCCATGTCTCCAAGGTTCTGCTGGTCTGTCCCAAATGCAACAAAGGAGAGCGGATGAGGAGCAAAACCCTGGAGGACGGGAAAAAGGCTCTGGTTTGCAAAGCTTGCGGCGAACAGATGGAAAGGAAGTAAAGGAAAGGGCGTCGGCCATGACTCGGGCGAAAGAGGTCTATCTCAAAGAAGTGGTTCCTCAGCTGATGAAATCCTTCGGCTATAAGAACCGGATGCAGGTACCCCAGCTGGAGAAGATTACCCTGAACATGGGCTTGGGGGAGGCGGTTCAAAACGTAAAGATTCTCGATTCCGCGGTGGAGGAACTGAGTCTGATCGCCGGGCAAAAAGCGGTGATCACCAGGGCCAGACGCTCGATCGCCGCCTTTAAGCTGCGGGAGGGAATGCCCATCGGAGTGACGGTCACCCTCCGCCGAAACCGGATGATGGAGTTTTTTGATAAGCTGGTGAACGTGGCCTTGCCCCGGGTCAGAGATTTCCGCGGGGTGTCGGGGAAGGCTTTCGACGGGCGGGGAAATTATTCCCTGGGAATTCGGGAGCAGATTAT
>DASPRR010000096.1:0-3025 GCA_035624375.1 Thermodesulfobacteriota bacterium
AACGATTGGCTTTGTCCACTCGGGTCACTGCCGCTTGAAGACCTACCAGGGGATTGAGGTCGGCTACGTCCCAGTCCGAGCCAAAGATCACCCGGCAACCTTTATCCAACAAAGACCTGATGGGATAAGAGAGTGCCGCCCGGCGGGGCCCCAGTCTTTCCTCCGCCACCGAGGCATCATCCAAGAGATGAGCCGGCTGGACAGAAGCGAAGAGACGGGGATGATTCATGGAGGCGATATGCTTTTCCCCCGGGTGTTGAAAATGCTCGATCCGCAGGGGGGCTTGGCCCAGCCCTTGCTGAATGCACTCTCGGTAGATTTCCTGAGCGAAGCCGATGGCCGCGTCGCCGATGGCGTGGAGGGACACCGTAACTCCCTGCGCGGCAGCGCTTCTCACCCCTTGCCGGAATTCTTCGGGGTCGTCGATGCAGGGGATTCCGCTCTCCGAGGGATTGTGGACATAAGGTTCTTCCAGCCAGGCCGTAGTGGAGCCGAGAGTGCCATCGATGAATCCCTTCACTCCATCCAAGATGAGCCGATCCGGAAGTGGTTCCTTCAGGGCTGAAAGAAGGCGGGTTAGATCGCGGAGTGACACCCGCAAAAAGATCCGCAGCCCGGTTTTCTCTCGCTGCAGAACCTGCCGGTAAATATTCAGGTCTTCCCATTTGGAATGGAAAAACACATCATGGACCGCAGTGAGCCCGAAACCGTGAGCATATTGGATGGCATTCTCCATCCATTGCGCTTTCTGGGAATCGGTCAGGGGGGGAATCTTATCGGCCACCAGGTCCATGGCCTTTTCCAGCAGCAAGCCGGTTGGCTCGCCTGTCCGGGGATCACGGACAATCCTCCCCCCAGAAGGATCGGGGGTTTTCTTGTCAATCCCGGCCAATTCCAGAGCCCGAGAGTTGGCCACAGCGCTGTGCATATCGAATCGGGCCAGAAAAAGGGGTTTCCCCTGGGAGGCACCATCCACCCAACTCCTGCTTGGGAGCTCTCCGCCGAGCAGAGTGTCAGACCACTGGCCAAGGATCCAGAGATTCGAGGGGTTTTCTTTCACCCAGGTTTGGAGGTTGCGGGAAAACTCATCCCGGCTTTTGACCGTCCGCAGATCGATTCGGGTAAGCTGCTGGGCTCCGGCAAGCATGTGCGTGTGGCCGTCCACAAATCCCGGAATCACCAAGGCGCCGGGGAGGGAAATCGACCTGGCCATTTTACCGGCCTTTCCCCGAACTCTTTCCACATCACCCACGGCGATGATTCCGGAAGAGTCGAAGGCTATCGACCCAAACCGTGTGGAATGATCAGGTAAGAATAGAGAAATCTCCTTCAAAATGGTTATCTCTGCCAAGGCACAATTCCTTTATGGCCAATTCCAGGGAGTCCATTCAAGGCCCCCTTGGGGGAATGATGTCAGGGCAATTCATGAATTGCCGATTTCCTTGTCCTGAGCAGGAGCGGGTTTAAAACCCGCCCCCACATCGTGCGATGACCCAACAACGGAATTTAAAGGGGTACCCTATCACGACCGCAGTTCTTCCAGGGTCTGAATGATTCGAGCCATCCCTTTCCGCAGGTTCTCCGTGGAGTTGGAATAGGAAATCCGCAGATACCCTTTTCCGGAAGGACCGAAAATCTCTCCAGGAGTGATGGCCACCCCGTACTTATCCAGGAGGTAGTCAACCAATGCCCAGCCGTCGACCTTCGTGACTCCGTGGCGGAGCCAGAAATAAAAAGCCCCCTGCGGAGGAAAATAGGAAAGCCCGGCCCGATCGGCCATTTCCATCATCAACTTTCTCCTGCGGGTGTATTCTTCCACCATGGGCCGAATGATGGAATCCCCCATTTTCAGCGCGGTGATGGCCCCGATCTGGCTGAAGGTCGTCGGGTTGATCATGGTATGCTGCTGACCTTTTTCCAACTCCCAAACCAGGTCGGCTGGCGCCGCCAGGTAGCCAATCCTCCAGCCGTCCATGGCGTGCCCTTTGGAGAAGGAATTCAGAGTGACGGTCCGTTCCTTCATTCCCGGAAAAGAGGCAATGCTGATATGATGGAAAGGCTCGTAAATAATCTTTTCGTAAATTTCGTCGGAAATGATTAGGAGGTCCCTCTCAATGGCTACCTCGGCAATAGCTTTCAGGCTGGATAATTCCAGGCCGGAGCCGGTGGGGTTGTGCGGGCTGTTGAGGAGAATGGCCTTGGTTCTGCCCGTCACGCAGGCTTCCAGCCGTTCTCTGGAAATCTGAAAGCCGTCTTCGGGGAAACAGGGGAGGGGGACAGTCCTGGCTCCCAGGTATTCGGCCCAGTCCAGGTAGAAAAGGTACATGGGCTCGGGGATGATGATCTCTTCTCCCGCCTCCAGCACGGTCATGAGAGTAATGGCCATGCCGTGGGAGGCTCCGGCCACGGCCAGGATTTCTTTCTCCGGGTCAGCCTCGATCCCGTTTTCCCGGCGAAGTTTTTCGGCGATGGCCTGCCTGAGCTCCAGCATGCCCATGGACGAGGTATAATGCACCCATCCTTCGTCCAGGGCTTTCTTGGCCGCTTCTTTGACCACCGCGGGGGTATCAAAGTCTGTCCGGCCGATCTCCATGTGGATGACTCCGCCACCGGCCCTTTCCATGGCCATGGCTTTTTCCAGCATGCGGCGGATGCCGGACTGCTCGATTCTTTGCATTCGGGAGGCGGCAAATCGGTTCATTTTTTCTCTATAAGGGACGCAGATGAGCGCAGATTTTCAGGATAAAACATAAACTATAGTGAACGTCAAAAGAAAGTTGACTTTGTATGCCCGCATTCCCCTGCAAAATTCCCCCAACCCCCCTTTATCAAAGGGGGGCAAGGGGGGATTTAATCGGCGGATTATTAAAGGCCGCTGTCTGGCCGCCCAACGTCAACTTTTTAAGTCGGTGACTATAAAAATAATCTGGGCTCATGATTCAACAAATATCTATCTCGATTATCTGCGCCCTGATTTTTTTATTGGGATAGCATAGGGTTTGAAGAGAGTCAACTGCTTTGTCGA
>DASPRR010000111.1:0-4714 GCA_035624375.1 Thermodesulfobacteriota bacterium
CCTGAAACCCCCGGCCCAGCTTCCCCTGGCTATCGTGGCCGAGGTGGCCGGCCGGCAAATGCAGGAGGACTTCGAACCGATCCTGGAGCGGCAGATCCACCACCTGATCAACTACGCCCAGGGGGTCATGCACATCGGGCAGAGGGACATCGCCTGGATCCGGGTCGGGAAGGGCGCGGTGGAGAAGGGCTTCACCCTCCGTCATCTGGGGGACATCATCCACGCCAAGTACCATCAGGACTTCGGGACCATCTTCGACAAGGTGCAGGTGAAGGTCTACACCGACCTAGACAAGGTCAAGCAGATTATGGAGCAGGCCCGCGCTACCTACCGCAAGCGGGACGCCCGCATCGAGGGCATGACCGATGAAACCGAAGAAACCTTCTATTCCTGCACCCTCTGCCAGTCTTTCGCTCCCACTCATGTGTGCGTCATCACCCCGGAGCGGACCGGCCTCTGCGGGGCCTACAACTGGCTGGACGGGAAGGCTTCCAACGAGATCAACCCCACTGGGCCCAACCAGCCCATCATCAAGGGAGAGGCCATTGACCCCCTCATGGGGCAATGGAAAGGGGTCAACGAGTTCGTCTTCAAGGCCTCACGGCAGAAGCTGGAGAAGTACAACGCCTACAGCATCATGGTCGACCCCATGACTTCCTGCGGCTGCTTCGAGTGCATCGCCGCCGTCCTTCCCATGTGTAACGGGATCATGACCGTGAACCGCGATTTTACGGGAATGACCCCCTGCGGGATGAAGTTCACCACCCTGGCGGGATCGGTGGGCGGCGGCTCGGTGACCCCCGGTTTCGTGGGCCACAGCAAACACTACATCTGCAGCAAGAAATTCATCATGGCCGAAGGGGGCATCAAACGCTTGGTCTGGATGCCCAAGGTGCTAAAGGAAGAGATCATGGACCGGCTGAAAAAGCGCTCCGAGGAAATCGGCATTCCCAACTTCCCGGACATGATCGCCGACGAAACCATCGGCACCACGGAGGACGAAATCCTGCCCTTCCTGACCGAGAAAGGGCACCCGGCGCTGACCCTGCCTTCCTTATTCTAGGGGCGATGTTTGGTTGAAAATCCCGTAGGGGCGATTCATGTCGGAGACTCGACTCCACGAGAATCGCCCCTACGTTGAAAAGGAGCACAAAGATGGCTCTAACCGGTATTGAGATTTTCAAAAAGCTTCCCAAGACCAACTGCGGAGACTGTGGGGTTCCCACCTGCCTGGCCTTTGCCATGAAGCTGGCCGCCGGGCAGGCCGAATTGGCAGCCTGTCCCCATGTGTCGGAGCAGGCCAAGGCCGAGCTGTCCGAAGCCTCGGCCCCCCCGATCCGTCCCCTTTCCATCGGCACGGGAGATCAGGCCTTGAAGCTGGGCGGGGAGACCGTCCTTTTCCGGCATGAAAAGCGATTTGTCAGCCCCACGGGGATCGCCGTACTGGTCTCCGACAAGATGGGCGACAGCGAGGTCGATTCCCGCCTGAAGAAATTCAATGAACTGAAGTATGAGCGAGTCGGTCTGAAGCTTCAAGCGGACCTGGTGGCAGTCAAGGGAGAATCGGGAGACCCCGCCAGGTTCGAGGCCCTGGTGAAGAAGGTAAAAGAAAGGCTGGACGGCAAAGGGGTCGTGCTCATGAGCGAAGACCCCAACGTTCTTGCCGCTGGGGCCAAGGCCGTAGCCGATCGGAAACCGCTGCTCTACGCCGCAACCAAGGCCAACGCGGACGCTATGGCCAAACTGGCCAAGGAAGTCTCCGCGCCCCTGGCGATCAAGGGGGGAACCCCGGACGAACTGGCAGAGCTGGCCACCAAACTGACCGCCGCCGGGGTGAAGGACCTGGTGCTGGATTCGGGGGCCCGGACCCCCCGGAAGGCGCTGGAAGACCAGATCGTCATCCGGCGGGCGGCCCTGCTGAAGAAATTCCGCCCCTTGGGATTTCCCACCATCACCTTCCCCTGTGAGATGACCCAGGACCCCATGATGGAGACTCTCCTAGCTTCCATGCTGGTGGCCAAGTACGCGGGAATCGTGGTCCTCTCCGACCTGGACGGCCACAGCCTCTTCCCCCTCCTGGTGGAACGGATGAACATCTTTACCGATCCGCAGCGGCCCATGGCTACCTCGGAGGGAATCTACGAAATTGGCGGGCCGAATGAGAATTCTCCGGTGCTCGTCACCTCCAATTTCTCCCTAACCTACTTTATCGTCTCGGGAGAGATTGAAGGGAGCCGGGTCCCCTCCTGGCTTCTGGTGAAAGACACCGAAGGGTTGTCGGTCATGACCGCCTGGGCCGCGGGAAAATTCGGGGCCGATGTGATCGCCCCCTTCGTGAAAAAGTGCGGGATCGCCGGCAAGGTGAAGCATCACAAGCTAATCATCCCCGGCTATGCATCGGTAATCAGCGGAGAGCTGGAGGAGGAACTGCCCGATTGGAAGATCCTGATTGGGCCTCGGGAAGCCGGCCATATCCCGGCTTTCCTAAAAATGTGGAAACCGGAATAAAAAAAGTGTCAGTGTCAGTGGTGGGTGTCAGTGAAAACATCAAAATTCAAGAGCTTTTGACTGACACCAATCACTGACACTGTCTTTTCAAAAGGAGGGGAGAGATGGTTGTCTGCGTCGGCGAGAACATCAACGTCATGTCCAAAACCATCGGTCCGGCCATGAAGGAACACAAGGCCGACCCCATTGTGGAAATGGCCAAACACCAGGAGAAGGTGGGGATCGACTACCTGGACTTGAACATCGGGCCCTCCCGCAAAGCCGGGCAGGAAATCATGGACTGGATCGTGAAGCTGGTTCAGGGGGTGGTGAACAAGCCCATGTCCCTGGATACCACGAATCCTGACGCCATGGAAGCGGGACTGAAAGTTCACAAAGGAAAGGCGCTGATCAATTCCGTATCGCTCCAGCCGGAGCGCCTGGAAAGAGTGCTGCCCATGGCCAAGACCTACAACGCCCATGTCATCGGCCTTCTTTGGGGCAAGGAGGGAATGCCCCGGGATGCGAACGAGCGGGCCTCCATGGCCGTGGATTTCATCTATCAGGCCAACAACCTGGGGATTCCCACGGAAGACATCTGGATCGACCCCATCGTTAGCCCGGTGAGCGTGGAGATCAACCAGGTCCTTTCCTGTCTGGAGTTCTTGTCCATGCTGAAGGACATCGCTCCCGAGGCCAAATCCATCGTGGGGTTGTCCAACATCTCCAACGGGACCCCGACCCATCTCCGGCCGGTCCTGAACCGGACCTACCTGGTGATGCTGATGAAATACGGCCTTTATTCGGCCATCGTGGACGCCTATGACGAGGAGATTCTCCGCATCTGCCGCGGCGGCCTCCCCGAGATGGTTAGTCTGGTCCATCGGGTGATGGATGGGGATGAGCCCGATCCCAAGCGCCTGACGCCGAAGGAGTTGGAGTATTTCAAGAGCGCGAAGGTTCTTCTGGGAAAAACCCTATACTCCCATTCGTGGCTGGAATTATAAACTGTAGGGGCGATTCATGAATCGCCCCTACGAAAGTTTTATGCTGCCCAAACAAGAAAACCTCCCCCTGGCCCGCCGGATGGCGGTGGAGGGGATTCTGAAACTAGACCCGGCGGAAAGAGCAGCCCGTGGCGGGGGGCGGTTCGAACCCGGCATGGACGGGGAAGGAAGGATCCTTCTGCCCTATCTGGGGCGGGACCTCAGTCTTTCCGTTTCGCGGGGGGCAATAGAGCTTCGGAATGGGGGAGACCCCCTCTCCCTGCGGGAAGAAATCCTGGTCCTCCACTACCTGGAAAAGGCATCGGGGAATCCCGCGACCGGGCAATGGGTTTCCTTCTCCGAAATCCCCGGGGGGACTTTTTATCATCCTGTTTTCCTGCTGCGGGGCAAGGCTCCCCTGGTCAGACATTTCGGGAAGGAAGCGCAAAGGCTTTTGATTTTGGCTATCGATGAAATGGGGGGAAGACCTTTAGCCCTAGGGGATGTAGGAGTAAGAATTCCGGCTTTTCCTCGGGTGGATGTTGGGTTGGTTCTGTGGAAGGGAGACGAGGAATTTCCTCCCGAGGGAAATATCCTCTTCGATTCTTCTATCAGCGGCTATCTGCCCGTGGAAGACATCGTCATCCTGGCGGAGACGGTCGTTTGGAAGTTGATAAAAGCAGGTCATAGGTAATAGATCATAGGTTATGGGTTATAGGTTATAGGTGATAGGCCTGAAAAGCATACCCCAAGACCTATTACCCATGACCTCTAACCCATTACCCGTATTATTATGAAACTAGCGGTGACCGGAAAAGGTGGGGTGGGGAAGACCACGGTGGTGGCGGGGCTGGCCCGGGTGCTGGCAGACCGGGGGCGGAAGGTCCTGGTGATCGACGCCGACCCGGCGAGCAACCTGGCCCTGGCCCTGGGCTTTCCCAAGGATAAGCGCCTCTCACCCATTGCCGAGATGAAAGAGCTGATCGAGGAACGGACCGAGGCCAAGCCCGGTTCCATGGGCGGGTTCTTCAAACTCAACCCCCGGGTGGATGATCTTCCCGACAAGTACAGCCTGGAAAAGGATGGAATCCGTCTGATGGTCATGGGGACCGTCCAGAAGGGCGGGGGGGGCTGTGTTTGCCCGGAAAACGTCATGGTCCGGACTCTGGTGGCCCACCTTCTTTTGGGTCGGAACGAGGTGGTCATCCTGGACATGGAGGCCGGGGTCGAACACCTGGGGC
>DASPRR010000114.1:0-2551 GCA_035624375.1 Thermodesulfobacteriota bacterium
CGGAGACGTTGATGCCCAAGTCGACGACGTCGAATCCTACTCCCCGCAGCATGATGATGACCATGTTTTTCCCGATGTCGTGGAGGTCCCCCTGGACAGTGCCGATAAGCGCTTTCCCCCGGGCTTGGCGGCTCGAGGAAGAGAGATGGGGTTCCAGCACGGAAAGGCCCTCGTTCATGGCCCTTGCCGCCAGGAGGACTTCGGGCACGAATAACCGGCCGCTCTTAAACTCCTGGCCGATGCTCTCCATGGCTGCCAGCAGGCCTCGGTTCAAAATTTCCTGGGGACTTACTTTCCGGTCGAGGAGTTCCCGGATGTGGCCCTTGATTTCTCCGTCCAGACCTTCATAGAGGTCCTGCCTGAGGACCTCGAACCGGGCGTCCTCCCCGGCCAATTTCTTCCCGGGCGGGGGCGCATAGGAGGCAGTCTCGGCGGCTACCGGGCGGAACCCCCCTGCCTCCAGGGGCAACCGCCCTTCCTTTTCCACCCGCTCGGCGATCCGCCGGAGACGGTCGAATACGGCGTCCGGCGGCACGGTGTCGGCCACTCCCAGAATGAGTCGATTTCCCGGGGCCACCGCTTTGAAAAGACGGTCGAGATAGTCTTCGAAGTCTTCGTCGGTCGTGGCCTCAGAAAGCAACAGGTTGGAAGGGATCCCTCCCTGGATGGTGATCCCCTTGCCCCACCGATCGTAGTATTCGGCCAGGCTGACTTTGGTCATCGGGGCCGGGCAGACCGAGTCGGCGATGTCCATTCCGCTGACGAGCAGGTAGTCCATGAGCCCTTTATTTTCTCCGTCGGTGTGGCACAGCATCCACTTCCCCTTGGCGTGGAGGAGCCGGGAGGCTTCCTGCATCCAGGGGAGGATGTGGTCGCGGAAAAAAGGAGGGTAGGTGATGGTATCGTCGAAGTTGGCTCCCACCAGGGCGATCTCCCCCGGACCATCGGCCACCGCAGCCAGAACCCGGCGGTAAAAGACCCCGATGCCCTCGGCCAGGACCTGCATCTGATCTGCATGGTCCCGGTGTTGGTAATAAAAATCCGTGCTGTCGGTGAGGATTTTCATGATGTGATGCATGGGAGAACCCGCGGTCAGGGCGTAAGCCACCGCGTACCCGTCCTCGCCCAGGGGGGCCGCCCATCGATGAAACAGCTCGGGAACCGGTTCGACTACAAGATTCTCGAAGATATAGGCCAGCGGTTGGTAGTCCCGCGGACCCTTGAGGGCGTGCTCGGAAATCCAGGGGATGGTCACGCCGGAGCGGCGCATCTCTTCCGAGTAGACGAAAGCAGCGTGGACCGAACCCTTGGGGGTGGCATATTCCAGAAGGACTCGGTCCCCCTCCTTTTTCACCCGCCGTTCCACGTTAAGGGGAAGACGGGTAAAAAAGCTCTGAGCCGGGATTTGGTAGACCCCCAGGGCCCGGTCCAGAATGGCCTCCTCGCCGTATCCCTGATAATCGAGGACCACCCTGGTGATCCCCCACCCCTCAGCGCGCGAGACCAGGTCGTAGTGCTCAAAGCCGCGGTAGGGTGCGGGTAGGGTCCCGCGCTTCTTGTTGGCGGCAAACCATAGGTCCAAACGGGGAGCGAAAGGAATCTGGTCCGGCATTCCACCGCGAATTGTGGTGATCATCCTTTTTTTATGGGTCCAGCCCATGGGCCCTCCTGAAACCCCCATGGCAGATAAAGTTTCTTTCGGGTATGGAAGAAATCTTAAGAGGGGGGAATATGAATCGCCCCCGCGCCTATGTAAAAAGTTTAGTCGATAGGAGAGAGGATGACAACAGAATTTGGCGAGTCGCCAACCGGGCTGAGCCAGGATTCGGTTTTGCAAAAGGGGGTCGGGGACCAGCGCTTTGCGGAACACGAGCAGCAGCTCCGGAATCCGTATTTTTCCCGCCGATTCTGCCCCGCCATGGGCAGGACGCACCCCCTGGGCCCCTTTCCATCGACTCGATTCGGAGAAGGCTCCCTTTAAATACTGGAAGATGGAAGCTGGAAATTCAATGACAAAATATCCTATGCCCACCCCGACTTCTTGATAAAAGACCACTTCGATCGCGCCTGCCCAAAGGAAATCTGCGGAGGGGGATAGTTGCCGTTTCCCAGGGATTTGCCGCGGGTCCACCTCACGCGGATTCACATTTCCGGGATGCTTCGGTTGTGGCCCGGGGGCAAAGACCTTCTGCGCAAAAAGCATCGGCAGGGCTGGCCCTCCTCTGGGAGGCTTCGACCTGCTTCCGTAGGATACGGCGGGCTGAACGGACGCCTGGCCGGGTGCCCCTACAACAGAATAATCTTGTCCTTGGGGAGAGAAGGGTTGGCCCGCCCGGGCCATGAAATGGAAGCCGCCTCATGGTTTTTGCACAGAAGGTCTTTGCCCCCGGGCCTTAGGCACCGAAATCCCCTTCCCTGCAACTCAACGTGAGAATAAAACGGGAGGTGGGCAAGCAAAAATTCGCTCCATCGCTTCACGCCTGATGGGGCTTCCGCTCAAAGAAGCAGAGCCATCATTGCCGGACGGGGGGAATCAGGATTTGCGAATGGA
>DASPRR010000169.1:0-11007 GCA_035624375.1 Thermodesulfobacteriota bacterium
GAGTCGGGCTTGATTCCGATCAAATAGTGGGAGGGCCACAGGGGCATCCTGGTGGAGACTGTCTGGATTTCCCCGTTGGGGTCCTTGAACTCCATTTCCGTAAGGATCTCCATGGGAGTTTCGAAGGAGGGAACCTTTTCCAGGGCCGTGCGGGCCGACCCCGCCCGGTCCAGGACAAGGTCCTGGGAAGGGATCTTGAATCCTTTCCGTGCAACGACTGTTTCTTCCTCCTCCCCCTCTTCTTCTTCTTCGAAATCGGCGCCTCTGCGGACCAGTCCCTCCTTGACCGGGCCATTGCTGAAGACAAAGCGGTCAAATCCCTCGAAGGGGGGGATCGAACGGGGTCGAACCTCGCTGCGCAGTCTTACCGGGAGCATGCCGGCCCCTCCTCCGGCCAGGTACTGGACGCTCAGGTCGAGGGGAACCTCCTTCGGTTTGACCAAGGGCTCCCCCGGGGGCTTGATCATCCCCCGCAGGAGGGGAACCCGGAACTCCTCCACCCGGAAATCCCCGGAGACTCTCCGCCATTCCCCGCGCCCTTCGCCGCTCCCCTTCTTCATCAGGATCACATTGTAGTTGCCCAGCTTGGCATCTCGGGGAATGACCCAAGCGCTTTCGGCGATTCCCTGGGCATCCCACTTCAAGGGGAATTCGTACTTCTCCCCGCTTCCCCCGTGCTGGATGGAGACCAGGTCCGGGCGCCTCGCCTCGGCCACGGGGGAGAAGCCCTGCATGGTTCTTTGGCGCAGGATGTGCTTCATGGAGACGGTCTGTCCGGCGCGGAAAAGGGTGCGGTCGAAGACCGTGTGGCCCATGACCGGCCCTCGATAATCATCATAGGGAAGCTGAAACCTCCAGGGTTCGATCCCTTGATTCCAGCTGGAGTGGACGAAGGCCATATCGTCCTGGGTCTGGGCCATGACCAGGAAGCCCCCTTGAAGATGGAGGGCCTGGGCTTGGGAGTAATCATGGGAATCGATGGAGTGATCGCAGCGGGGAAGGTCCTGTCCCGAAGGCAACGGCCCCTGGATGCGGAACAGCCCTTCGGCATCGGTCTTCCCTTCAGAGAGAATTTTTTCCTGGCAGTCCCGCACCGTCACCTGGGCGTCTTTTACCGGTTCCCCTTTATCCAGGGTGGTCACCCACACCAGGGAGGATTCCCGGCCCCATTTGAAATGGACGGAGAGATTCGTCACCAGGGCTGCCGTGGACACATACATCGGCCGGGGGGGGTCGAGCAGGGCCTCTCCCAGGATCGAACTTTCCAGTTCCACAATGTAGAGCCCCGGCTTTTTGAAGGGAATGCCCACCACTTCGAAGGCCTGGCCTCCCCCGGGTTTGGGAACCTGGAATGAATTGGCCGCGTTTTCATCGCCGAGAAGGGATTTTTCCCGGGAGGCCGCGGCCACTTTTCTGAGCCAAGCCTGAACCTCGACCTTTTTGTCAGGGGGGAGGCTGAGGATCTTGCCGATCAAACTGCCGAAGATTCCCGGTTCCCCATCGGCCTTCACCATTCGTCCCTTGACCTGGGGCTCCAGATTTCTTAGGGTGACGGGGAGAGCGGGGTCGGCGTTCAGCTCAAGGATGCCGAAGCGAGAGGAGAATTTCGCCAGGGGAGGGTAGCGATCGGTTCGCACCGCGAGGGGAAATTTATCGGCGTTGACCAGGGGCCGGCCAGCCTCATCCTTCAGACCGGCGGGGAGCTCGACGCGGAAAGCGGCGTTTTCCGGGAAAGGCCCCTTGAAGGTGATTTCGTTAAAATAATTCGTTTCTGCCTCCGGCAACTGGGGCTTCCAGACCTTTTCTCCGGGGCCCTTCACGACAATTTGCTGAGCCCATTTTGCCGGAACAGGTGCGGAAAAGTCGAGGGACATGGGAGTGATGGGGAGGCAAGCGCCCCGGGGGTTCTCCCGCTGGCAGCGGAAAACTACGGAAAAAGCATCCCTTGTTTTGAAGGGCAGTACCTGCTCGGTCTCCGTGGCCACCCCAGTCCTGGTCTGAACCCCTTTCCCCCAGACCAGGTTGACTTTCGCCTTATTGGGGAATCGCTGCCTGCTTTGAATGAGGAGGAGGAAATGCCTGGACTCTTTCAAATTCCGTGAAATCCAGCGGGCCCTTCCGGAATCCAGGATCTTTTTTCTCTCTTTTCCCTCGACCAGCGTGATCCCCACCCGCTCCGGCAGCCCTTCGACGGAGAAAGTGACGTTCTTCAGGATCGATTCCGGTTCCGGTTCGGCATCGAGGCGGAGGATAAAGACCTGCTCTTCATCGATGCTTTCGTTGCCCTGATTGGGAATGGATTCCCTCACCGAGGGCCCGCCGGTGGAAAAGGCGAAAGTCTCTGCTCCCGTGATCTCCTTCCCGGCCAAAGTTTTCAAACCGTG
Source organism: Thermodesulfobacteriota bacterium (assembly GCA_035624375.1). Lineage (GTDB taxonomy): Bacteria > Desulfobacterota > SM23-61 > SM23-61 > SM23-61 > SM23-61. Next base: position 2,385 of record DASPRR010000169.1, read on the forward strand.
CTTCAGAGTGAATTCACAGCGGACCCCCGCCGGCAGGTCCTTTTCAAAATCGTAGACCCAGTTCTTGGGATCGGCCCAACGGGGGGTCCCCTTCTCGGGGCAGGACACGGCGAAAGGTTCGGCAAGGTCCCGGGGCTCGCCGAAGGGAACCATGGGTTCGGAAAACCGTGCGCGGACCTGACGGATGTTCTTCACCGTTCCCTGGGGAGTGAAATTCTCCACCCGGGGGGTGTCCTGGGCCCAAAGCGTGAGGCCAGGGTTGAGGTGAAGGTCAAGATGGAGGGTGAGGAAGAAAAGGAAAAAGGACAGGAGAGCAAGGGAAGCCTTCTTCATATTTTCTCCTTATGGGAAAAGGTGGGCGCCTTCAACAACGTGATATAGTATATCCCAATTCCTTTGGGACTATCCAGCGGGAATGCATCGACCGGAGGACCGCGGCCCAGACCCGCTGAAAAATCCCGCCCCTCCAAACCGCTTTTCACTTGATAAATTCGCCTATCTCCCTAAAATGGTATTTATCGTAAGGTGGAAGGAAACCCATGCCCTATTCTAAATATCCTCTGATCAGTGCTGAAGAAGCGGCTTCGAATATCCCTTCCGGAGCCACTGTCGCCTTCAGCGGGTTTAGCAGCGCCGGGGCGGCCAAGGCAGTCCCCCGGGCCATCGCCAAACAGGCCAGGAGTTTACATGGAAGGGGAGAGGCCTACCGAATCCGGGTCTTGACCGGCGGGTCAACCGGAAAAAGCATCGATGAAGAATTGGCTGGGGCCGAGGCCATTTCCTGGCGTGCCCCCTATCAGAGCAGCCCCATTCTGCGCCGTCAAATCAACCGGGGGGAAGTGGAATATATCGATATGCATCTATCCCATGTGCCTCAAATGGTGGCCAATGGTTTTTTTGGAAAACTGGACTTTGCGGTCATCGAAGCGACCGAAATCACCCCGGACGGCCGGGTTTTCCTGACCACCTCCATCGGCTCCTCGCCCACCTTCTTGAAACATGCGGAACGGGTCATCATCGAAATCAACCCTTACCATTCGATGCGCCTGCGGGAGATAGCCGACATTGCGATCATGCCTTCCCCGTCGCACCGCAGCCCGATCCAGATCCACGACCCCCTGGCCCGGATCGGCCATTCGTATGCGGCCGTCGATCCCCGGAAGATCATCGGAATTGTCGAGAATCAAGAACCGGACCTGATGGCCTCATTCGAACCTCCCAGCGCCTCCAGCAAAAAAATCGCGGAACACATAACCCGATTTCTCCTGGAAGAAATAAGGACCGGCCGTTTGCCAGAGAAACTCTTGCCCTTTGAAGCCGGGATCGGCGACATCAGCAACGGGGTGGTCTCCACCTTGGGAAAGAACGAGGAGATTCCTCCTTTTCAAATGTACACCGAAGTCCTCCTCGACTCCCTCGTATCTCTAATGGAGAAAGGAAGGGTCCTCGGGGCCAGCGCCACGGCCTTGACCGTTGACCCGGATACGCTGAAGGGGATCTACGAGAATATGGATTTCTTTGTTCCCCGCATCCTGCTCCGTTCCCAGGAGTTCTCCAACAATCCTGGAATCATCCGCCGCCTGGGGGTGATCGCCATGAATACCGCCCTGGAAGTGGACCTCTACGGAAACACCAATTCGACCCACATCTGCGGGACAGACCTCATGAACGGAATCGGCGGTAGCATGGACTTTTCCCGCAATGGCTATATTTCCTTCATCATGTGTCCCTCTATTTCCAAGGGAGGGAAAATCTCCAACGTTGTTCCCATGTGCTCGCACGTGGACAATACGGAACATTCCGTTTCGATTATCGTGACCGATCAGGGCCTGGCGGATATGCGGGGACTGGGGCCCGCTCAGCGGGCCAAAAACATCATTGAAAAATGCGCCCACCCGGCCTATCGCCCTTACCTGCATCGGTACCTGGAAAAAGCACGGAAGGGTCACCTCCGGCACAACCTGCAGCAGTGCTTTGAACTGCATAACAACTTTCTTGAATACGGCGCCATGCTTCCCGATTTGGACCTCGCGGGACTCGAGCGCCCATAAAAAAAGGCTCCGGGATCATGGAAAAAGTAGGGGTTTGGGCGGGGAATCTATACTAGGTCTAAGAAGCCCTTGGGCATCCGGGGTCAATGTGGGAATTTTTAACCGTTGAAGAGGCGGCGTCCCCTGGCGAATCAAGGGAATATCGATCGCCGTTCGAGGAAAAGGATTTTCCATGAGCGCAAAAATCAAGTCTGTCTTTGTCTTGGGTCTCGGGAAGGTCGGCTTGCTGGTTGCCACCCTGCTTCATGAAACCGCCTTTCGAGTGATGGGGGCCGATCTTCGGGAAGCGATGGGTCTGCCTTTTCCCACGGTAAAGCTGCATCTGAGCAATCCCGAGGAGTTGAAGAAACGGATGGAAGGATTTGATGCCGTTGTATCCTGTCTTCCGTACAACTTTAACATCGGCGTAGCCTCTGCCGCCCATGAGCTGGGCATGCATTATTTCGACCTGACCGAGGACGTGCGCGCAGCCAATTCGATCCTCCAGATGAGTCTTACGGCCAGGGCGGTCATGGCCCCCCAATGCGGTCTCGCGCCGGGCTTCATTGCCATTGTGGGCGCGTCGCTGGCGGAGACTTTCGACGGAATCCGCAGTATCAAACTTCGCGTCGGGGCCCTGCCCCAGAATCCCACGGGCCTGCTCGGTTACGCCTTCAACTGGTCTCCCGAGGGGGTAGTAAATGAGTACCTGAATGACTGCGAAGTGATCGAAGACGGTGAGATCAAATGGGTGTCCCCTTTGGAGTGGCTGGAAACCATCGTGATTCATGGCGTACAGCTGGAAGCCTTCACCACCTCCGGCGGACTCGGCACCATGTGCCAGACCTACAAGGGACGGGTCGAAAACCTCGATTACAAGACCATCCGATACCCCGGCCACGCAAAGCTGATGAATTTCTTTTTCCATGAGCTTTTGATGCGCAAAGATCGGCAGAAGGCGGGCGAAATCCTGACCTGCGCCAAACCGCCGGTAACCGAAGACGTGGTCTATATTCACGCTTCGGTTGAAGGATGGAAGGGGGGGTCTCTCTCCCGCGATGAATTTGTCAGGGCCTACTACCCGCTGGAGATTGCGGGCCAAAAACGGCGCGCCATTTCCTGGACCACCGCCGCTTCGGTCTGCGCCGTGGTGGAAATGGTGAGCAACGGGTCGTTGCCCGGCAAGGGGTTCCTGAAACAGGAGGAGATTCCTTTGGCCGAGTTCCTCAAAACCAACAACGGCCGCCTCTATGCCGGCGAACCCCTGGGGAAAAATCTCGAAGGAAGAAATCGACAGGGCGGTGGAAAGGATTGAAGCAGCGGGCAGAAAGGTAGCGGAGCGGAAATGAGCGAGCTCTTATAAGGAGTTGGGCTTTCTTATATCCGGTTCGATGAAAGGAGCGGGATCGATGAATTCCAAAGCCTGGAAATTGGGAATATGTGTTTTGGTCGCCGTGGTCATTCTGCTGCTTCCGGTTCCCGCCGGGTTGTCCCCTGCCGCGTGGCAGCTCTTTGCCATTTATCTCGCCGCCATTTTCGGGCTTGTACTCCGGCCTTTTGACGAAGCCGTCATCCTGCTCGGCGTGATTGCCGCAGCGGGTTTGGCCTTCGGGAATATGGGCGCCCTGTTGAGCGGTTACGCCAGTTCGAGCGCCTGGCTTGTTTTCTCGGCCTTTATGATCGGCGCGGCTTTCAGCGCCACCGGGCTCGGCCGGCGCGTGGCCTTTTTCCTGATCGGCAAGTTTGGGCGGACGACGCTCAGACTCGGCTATGTCGCCGCGGTGACGGACCTGGCAATCAGCCCGGCGACCCCCTCCAACACGGCCCGGACGGGCGGCATCGTTTACCCGATCTTTCAGAGCATCGCCATCGCCCTTGACTCCAAGCCGGGGCCAACCGCGAGGCGGATTGGCGCCTACCTGACGCTGACCCTGTATTATATCAGCTTCACCACTGGGTATACCTTCCTCACGGCCATGGCGCCCAACGTGCTGATCCTATCCTTTGCCAAGAGCATCCTGAAGGTTCAGGTTGACTGGATCCTGTGGGCCAAAGCGGCGATCGTCCCCGGCCTCGTGACCTTGTTCCTTATCCCGTGGCTTGTCTATAAGATTTATCCGCCAGAGATCAAGAAGATTGACAACGAAACCCTGGGGAAGAAAGGCCTTGCCGAACTGGGCCCCATGTCCAGGCGGGAAATGACCCTTGCTATCCTGTTCGTGCTGGCCGTATTGGGGTGGGCGCTGGGGTCGGTCTTTAAGATTGACGCCACGGCCGTAGCCGTTGGTTTTGTCGCGGCCTGCCTGCTGACCGGGGTGATGACCTGGGAGAATGTCATCGCCTACAAGGGGGCCTGGAGCACGTTCATGTGGTACGGCGGGATCATCGGCCTGGCGGATGCGTTGTCCAAGGGCAAATTTTTTGAATGGCTGGCGAAGCTGATTGCCGCGAATGTGAGCTTTGCCGGGATCCATCCCCTCGCCATCCTGGCGGCCCTGGTCCTCTTCAGCCTGGCCATTCGCTATCTGTTTGCCTCCATGGCGGCCTATGTGGCGACCATGATCCCGGTTTTATTCACCATCGCCCTGGTGGCCAAGGTCCCGCTATTGCCGCTTATCTTCCTGATCGCCTTTGCCGCGGGGTATGGCGGCATGCTGACCCATTACGGCGGCGCCCTGAGCCCGGTTCTTTTTGGAATGGGGTATATCGATCAGGGGACGTGGTGGAGGAAGGGGGCCATCATGGCCCTGATCAGTTTTGTCACCACCTTTGTCTTCGGTTTCCTCTGGTGGAACATGATCGGACTGTGGTAATCGCGCTGGAACGTGCGGGTAAGGCGGAGGGAAATCTCAAGAGAGGAAATCAACTAGCGGTAGAGAGGATTGAAACGGCAGGTGAAGAAAGGGTAGGCTCGCCTGCGATCCATGGGGAGCGGAGACGCGGGAGACAGGCCGAAATTTTCAATTCATCCGTTCCCCTCCGTTGCCCAAAGCTATGTCCTCAGAGCGGAGAATCAGCCCGAAATTTCCTTCCTGGTCATACCCCAGGCAGAAGAAGGTTCCTTCGGGGAGTTCCAAACGCCCCTGAAGCTCCTGCTCCACTCTCACCTTCAAATCGCTTAACTCCTGCCGGAAGCGATCCCATTCGTATTCGTTGGAGAACTGCTCGTCAAAATCCACCCCGAAGGCATCCGCGATCCGCTGAACCTGGTGGTATCCCGCCGGGGCGACAACCTGAACCATGCAGGCCGGGGGGGACAGGCGGTCCGGGCCAGCCTGGGAACCCTTCTTTCTCATTTTCAGGCTGGTCTTGGCCAACTTATCCCGCAGGTCGTCGATCCTCCAAATCTGGTTGGCTTTCATCATTCTTTTTTTCCTCCTTCATTTATTTGCTTATAAGGTTAGAATAGGATTGTTATCGATTGTTTAAGGATTTGTAAATTTTTTCCACGGTTCGATATCCCAGAATTTCCCCCCCTTTATAAAAGGGGGGCAAGGGGGGATTTCTGGGAGGTGCGTGGTCATCGGCAAAAATCATGATGCAAGCTAGCCGATTTGCATTTTGGTTCCGCCGCGCGGTGTCCATCCGTGGGTCAAAAAACAAAGGGAGGGTGTATGGAAAGGAAAGAGATTCTGGTTGATCCGAATAAAGAGGAATGGGAAAAGATCGCCTTGCCGGGGATAAGGATTAAATACCTTTACAAGAATGAGCAGACTGGGGCGTCGATGGCTTTATGCCGGTTCGAGAAGGGTTCCGGAATTCCTGAGCCCCACCTTCACGCATCCAACCAGTTCATGTATGTCCTAAAGGGAAGGTTCACCTATCCCGGAATCGAAGTGAAAGAGGGGATGCTTTACATCAATCCAAAGGACAACGTACATGGCCCATCCCTCGCCCTGGAGGATTCCCTGGTCCTGGAGATCTACGACGGTCCGCATTATTACCCGGAGAAGAAGCCGTATTAGAAAGACAGCTATCAGCGGTCAGCTTTCAGCTATCAGCGAGTAGGGCGATTCATGAATCGCCCCTTCAGACTTTCCAGGTTTGGCTTTTTTCCCAAAGGATTTGGTCAGGAATGCGCATAAAGGAGGAGAGGAGGTTTGGTCATGAGTGCGTTGAAATCTGAAACGGAGGGGTCAAAAAAACTGATGCCGGCCCTTTTTGTCGGGCACGGCCATCCCATGAATGCGATCCAGCAGAACACGTTCACGGCCGCGCTTTCGAAAGCGGGTGAAAACCTGCCCCGGCCACGGGCCATTCTGGTGGTTTCCGCGCACTGGCTGACTCGAAACAACGTGATCGTTTCAGCGACCGAGAGGCCCAGGACCATTTACGATTTCGGCCCGTTTCATCCCGACCTATTCAAAATCGTTTATGCCCCTCCCGGGGCGCCGGAACAGGCCCGCCGAACCGCCCGGATGGTCAACTCCAGCAAGGTCGGGGTCAATACCGTAAGGGGATTGGACCATGGCGCCTGGACGATTCTCAAATACCTCTTTCCAACGGCCGATATTCCCGTATTCCAGCTCAGCATCGATTTCTCCCAACCTCCCCGCTTCCACTACGATCTCGGCCGGGAGTTGCTTCCCTTGCGTGCCGAAGGAGTTCTGATCATCGGCAGCGGCAATATCGTTCATAATCTCATGCAGATTACCTGGGATCATGTGGATGCTCCTACGGAGGGCTGGGCTAAATCATTCGACAGAACCGTGGCCGAGCTTCTCCGAAAGGGTGGTCATGACGAGTTGATTGAATACGAAAGACTGGATTATGCCGAAACCGCCGTACCCACCAACGATCATTACCTGCCGTTGCTGTACAGCATCGCCCTCCAGGAAAAAGGGGAAAAAATCGAATTCTTTTATGAAGGGTTTCAGTACGCCAACATCAGCATGCGCTGTTTCCGTATAGGCTGAGCTTCGTTGGGGGATGTTAAAGCAAGCCATCAATGTGCTCGGTCTTTCCGCCTGCAGCAAAATCCACATCTCCACAATCGCCAGGCCATTTCCGACCTCGAAGGGGGTGATACTGTTATGGCGACTGGACAGTAAAGCCAGGTGGCAAAACGAAGGGGAGGTGAGATAAATACTGCAAGGAGCATAAACCGGGCCGTGGTACTCGGCCCCTCCCTCAAGCAATCGGGGAGAGAAAAATGCTCCTCTTATGCCTTATGAAAAGAATGTTGACTTCTTAACCGAGAGGAGTATAGTTTTAGCAGATTTTGGTCCTCCACCTGCTTTATTTAGCCCGGAACCCTAAGGTGGGTTTATGTCCTGGAGATCACAGAAACCCCATTTCTGAAAAGAGGTGGGGTTTTTTGTTTGATGTAGGAGCAAAGAAGAAAGAGTTTCCCAATGGCAGCAAAATCTTGAAGGGAGTGGATAATGGGAGAAGAAGAAAGCAAAGTGACCAAAGTCGTAAGAGAGGGTGTGGTGAAGGCTTACGAAAAGGGTGAGAATCTAATAATAGCCGTGAGTGAGATTACTAGGGATGTAGTTAAAAAGACATTGGCGGAAATCCAGCCCACGAAAGAAAAGGTGCAATCGCTAGCCAGGGACGCGATGAAAGGTGCCATCCAGGGTGCCAAAGTCGCTACTGTGGAAACCGAAGAGTTCATAAAGGAAGCTGCAAAGAGCATAATTGAAGAGATAAAATGGTCTGGGACAAAAGCTGCAGATTCTGCTAAGCAGGCTGCTGATGCAATTCTGGACGCTAGTAAAGAGGGGGGAGATAAAGCAGTAAAGGAGGTAAAAGATACCATAAAGGGATTCGTTGAAGCATGGAAAGAAGTTCACAAGAAGAAAAAGCCGGAATCCAAGTAGAAATCACAGTGATGGATACCAACCCTCCGTTTTTAACAAAGTCAGTTATCCCTATAAAGATAGACTCAGCCCATGCCATTGCCCAATACCAAGTCCATGCAAACTATTCAAAAATTTACGCCGAGGCAGGTAAATAGATAGAACGATAAGGAGAAGACTCTTTTTTCCTGAGGAAAGGAGGGTTTCTTGAAATTAAGAACCTTCGAGGGCGAACCGGTTTCAGGTGAGTTGACCACGGAATATCCAGTGACTCGAAACGGAATTCCCGTCTTGCTAGTAAACGGTGAACCCTTCAGCCCGAAAGAGGCAGAGTTTTTTCTAGAGACTGCCACGCAAGAAGAGTTGGGATTGCTTAAAGAGGGTGGATATGACCTTCCGAGGTGGGAGGGATGAAGAAAAGAAATACGCGAAGGCCTGCCAAATTCAATTGGGATTATTGAGATATAGGCAAACATTACAAACGTCTAGGAATCCTGAATTAGAACTTATCCATAAATATACTTTTGCGTTTAAATCCCCCTTTGAAAAAGGGGGACAGAGGGGGATTTGCTTTTAATCGCTTTAAAAAAATCCCCCCAACCCCCCTTTGCAAACGGGGAAATATTATTTATGGACAAGTTATTCAATATTACCTAAGGAGTTTCATCGAAAACTAAAAAGGAGAACGACCATGAATATTTATGTTGGAAATCTATCCTATGATTTATCAGAGGAAGATCTTCGCCGGGCCTTTGAGGCCTTCGGTCAGGTAAGCTCAGCAACAATCGTTAA
>DASPRR010000185.1:0-3227 GCA_035624375.1 Thermodesulfobacteriota bacterium
CCCCATGGCGCCGTGCTGATGATTTCATTCGCCGGATTCTCATCGGCGTCGGCGATGCACAGGCTGGATTTCCTTTTGCGAAGGAGGTCCAGAACTTCATCATCGAGCCAGGATGGGCTACGGAACTCGAAAGCGCACGGCATACCCCCGGGAATCAGACCGAGAAAATCCTGCAGCGCCGTCCGGTCCGCACGAAAACTCTTGGGAAACTGAAAGAGAACCGGCCCCAGTTTCCCCTCCAGGACCGAGAGCGTCGTGAAGAGGTACTCGGTCTCCTGGACCACATTCCGCAGCCGTTTCAGGTGCGTTATGACCTGGGGCGCTTTGAGCGCAAAAACAAAATCATCGGGGACCTGCCCGGCCCAAGAGATGAGCACGCTCTCTCTGGGCATGTGATAAAAGGTATTATTGATCTCCACTGTGTCGAGGCGCCCCGAATAATAGCGAAGCATTTCCTTGGGCGAGACCTTTTCAGGATAGAATTTGCCTTTCCATTCCTTGTACGCATACCCGCTTGTACCGACGTGGATTTTCATGGTTTTACAATCCTCCATCACCGCTCCCGAGTGGCTTTTCGCGCACCACTTCGCGGGCGGCTTTATCCTCGCGCAGCCGCAGAAAGACGGGGTGCCTCATAACCGCATCTTCGGTCCAGCCGGATAAGGCAACCTCGCAGACCAGCTCCGGTTTAACCCAGGTGACAGGGGCATTGGTCTCCGGCTCCACGGCCAAGGGGCATTCTTTCTGGATCAGGGGCTCCAGTCTCTCGCGAATATCCCTTAAATGGTTCGCCGTGAATCCGCCTCCCACATGACCGATGTACATCAATTCGTTCCCTTGGTATACGCCCAGGACCAGGGCGCCGAAATATTTTCGGCCCCCTCCCGGTTCTGTGAATCCGGTGATCACCGCCTCCTGGGTGAGCTGCGTCTTCACCTTCAGCCATTGGTGGCTTCTTCGGCCTGCTTCGTACACGCTCTGAGAATGTTTGGCGACGATCCCTTCCAGCCCCTTTTCTTTCGCGGCCTTGTAAAATAATACGCCTTCCGCCCGAACGTGATCGCTGAATCGTATTCTTGGAGTGGGCGGAAGAATTTTCTTCAAGAGCTCTTTCCTCCGAAGCAGGGGCAAGCCCGTCAGATCATGCCCCCGGAAATAGAGGAGATCAAAAACGTAGTAGAGCAAATGACCATTTCCCAAGTCCTGGTAATGCTGCAGTCTCTGAAAATCGGGACGCCCCTGGTCATCCACGACAACAATTTCGCCGTCCAGAACAGCTTCCAGTCTCAATTTCCGCAGCGAATCCACAATCGGGAAAAACTTTTTGCCCAACGAGATCAGGTTCCGGGAATAGAGCGAAACGCCGTCCTCCCGGATTTCGGCAACTGCCCGGTACCCGTCCCATTTTACCTCGAAGACCCAATCCGGATGATCAAACGGTTCTTTGACCAAGGTCGCGAGCATCGGTTGTACGCCCTGAGGCATGGGTTTGAGCGGCGCATCCTTTAGGTCTTCGCTTTCCTTCGCTTCGTGAAGACGGACCTGGTTCAATTTCTTTTGTCGGAACGATTTCGACCCTCCGGTTTCGAGCATCTCCTCCAGGGTTTTCTGGGACACAACGGAACGGTTCTCCTTGAGGATGTCCCCTTGGGTCGCATTTCGATCCTTTTTCTTCAGGAGAAGCCACGACTTCCCGTCCTTCCCCGTTTTTACCAGCGCAAATTCACCCCGAAGCTTTTCCCCTTCGAGGACAAATTTCAGGTTCCCTTTTCTGAATCCGTCCAGAAGAAATTTCTGGCTTTCCTTTTCATCTTGGGCAGAAGGGTGATGATAGAAGCCCCTGTCCCAGATGATCACGCTTCCTGCACCATAATTGCCCTCCGGGATAACGCCTTCGAAATCCTTGTAATCAAACGGGTGGTCTTCAACCATAACCGCCAGCCTTTTTAAGGAGGGATCCAGCGACGGGCCTTTCGGCACGGCCCAGCTCTTCAGAACCCCTTCCAGCTCCAGCCTGAGATCATAATGAAGGGCACGGGCCGCATGCTTATGAACGACAAAAATGAGGCGGCCCCCGTCATGTCCAAGGCCCGGTTTCGGTTCACGCGTTTTCTCGAATTCCCTTTTGGATGCGTATTCCTGTAATCCCATATTGAAAACCCATTCGGTGCAAATCTAAAAAAACATTTCAGCCACCGAAGCCAGGGAGAATTGAATTTCTAAAATTATAACGACTCAAACAGCAGTCATTTCGAGCATCGAGCCGCAAAGCAATCCCCCCACCCTCTCTCTCCCCCTCGAGAGACTGTGTCATAATCGCCCGGTCGCCCTTCGACGGGCTCAGGGGGAACGGCTAAGTGGCTGAATTGTAATGAGCCCATAATCCGTTCGTGGTGAGCTTGTCGAACCATGAACGGATTACGACACAGTCTCCGAGGGGGGAGGGTTGGGGGGGGTGAGATTCCCGCGCGCCTCGGGCTGGCAACGACTGTAACAGGATTATTTCATTTGTATTAGTTTTCACGATCTTCTCATAAGTGAGGGAGCTTCTGTTCTTTCACGAGCACCTCTCGAAAAAGGTCCCCCTTTTTTTCGACCCTGCTCAGAGCCTCCCCATGTATGACCTGCAACCTTTCCGGATCGCCGGACCCGGCTGGATTCTCCAGTTCCCCCCATTCAAGCGGAAAAGAAACGGTTGGCTTTTCCCGGGCGCGCAGGGAATAGACGCAGATCATCGTTTTCGAAGCGTCGTTTTGAGACCAGTTGATAAAAACCTTCGCGGTGCGTTCTTTCTTGGCCATTCTTGCGGTCACCAGGTCCGGATAATGTTTCTGCATGATTCCTGCCACGGCTTTGGAAAAGGTCTTGGTATCCTCAAAGGTCATTTCCTTGCGGTTCAAAGGGACAAACACATGCAGTCCTTTCTTGCCTGAGGTCTTGACATAGCTTGCAAGCCCCATTCGGGAGAGCAGGTCCCGAAGGATCAAGGCCACCCGGGCACATTCCCGGAGCCCTGCCGGATCGCCGGGGTCCAGGTCGAAGACCATGAAATCCGGCCTCTCCGGGGAATTGGCCCTGGCCAGCGGCACATGCAGTTCAACAGACGCAAGGTTCTCCGCCCATATCAGCGTTTCCAGATCGTTGACCAGGCAGACCGTCATCGGCTCTCCGCCCTCCTGGGGAACCTCCGCCGTTTTCACCCAGGCCGGATGGTGAGAGGGACAGCG
>DASPRR010000188.1:0-15904 GCA_035624375.1 Thermodesulfobacteriota bacterium
TCCCATGCTGGTCCAGGGGTCCAAATTTTCCTATAAGGCCGATTCTCTGATTCTAGCCGTGGGCGAGAGGGCGGACCTCTCCTCCCTGCCTCCAGAGATGAAAACCGAAAACGGTCTGATCGCCGTCGATTCCTGGGGTCGGACCAACCTCCCCGGATTCTTTGCCGGTGGCGATGCGGCCACAGGGGCAGGTTATGTTTCTCAGGCCATCGCCTCCGGAAAAAGAGCAGCCCTGGCCATAGAAGGTTACTTACGGGGCAAGAGCGGAAACCCGGGAGAGGACCGCAGAGAAGTGGTCAAGATTGACAAGATCAACTTGGATTATTTTCCGACCCTGAGCCGGGTGAAGGGCTCTTCCCTGGCAGTGAAAGACCGGGGAAAGGGGCTCAAGGAGGTTCATGGAGGGCTTTTGCCTGCCCGGGCCAAAAAGGAGGCCGAACGCTGTTTCAGCTGCGGGAACTGCATCCAGTGCAATGTTTGCCTGATGGTTTGTCCGGACGTAGCCATTTCCTACCAGGAAAGAGACGGAAAATTTTCCATCGATTATGAGCACTGCAAGGGCTGCGGAATATGCGCGGTAGAATGTCCCCGCTCAGCCATGACCTTGGAGGAAGAGAAATGGAACGAGTAATTTCGGGCAATGAAGCCGTGGCCTATGGAGCCATGCTTTCCCGGGTTCAGGTCGTATCGGCCTATCCCATATCCCCTCAGACCACCATCGTGGAAACGCTCTCCGATTTCTGCGCCAGTGGCCGGCTGAAAGCGGATTTCGTCAAGGTCGAATCGGAGCACTCAGCCATGGCCTGCATCGTCGGGGCCGCCTCCGCCGGGGCGAGGGCGTTTACCGCCACGTCCGCCCAGGGCCTGGCCCTGATGCATGAGGTTCTGCATTGGGCGGCCGGTTCCCGTCTGCCCATCGTCATCGTCAATGTCAATCGGGCCATGGCCGCTCCCTGGACCATGTGGTGCGACCAGAGCGATAGCCTGGCCCAGAGGGACACCGGGTGGCTGCAGTTTTACTGTGAAGACAACCAGGAAGTCCTGGACAGTATCATCATGGCTTACCGCATCTCCGAAAAAGTCCTCCTGCCGGCCATGGTCTGCCTGGATGGCTTCATCCTTTCCCACACCTACGAACAGGTGGAGATTCCAGGGATCGAAGAGGTGGACCGGTACCTGCCTTCCTACGTGGCCAAACTAAAGCTGGACGTGGATGACCCCCATTCTTTCCATGCGGCCATGCCTCCCGATATTTACATGGAGCAGCGGGTGAAATTCCAGGAAGCGATGGAAGAAGCCAAAGGCGTGGCCAAGGAGGCGGACGAAGAATTCGGCAGGGCCTTCGGCCGGCGGTACGGTATCATGGAGGAATACTCTGCCGAAGATGCGGACATCCTCCTGGTCACCAGCGGGACCATCACCGGAACCGCCCGGGGGGTCGTCGATGATTACCGTAAGAAGGGGGAGAAGGTCGGACTCCTGAAAATGAAAATGTTCCGGCCCTTTCCCACCGAGGATATTCGAAGAGTTTTGCAGAAGGCGAAAAAAGTGGCAGTCGTGGACCGGAACATCTCTTTTGGGTCCACCGGGATCTTTGCCCAGGAAATCCGGTCGGTATTGCACCGGCACGGCGAGGGGACCTCGGTGTTTGGATTCATCGCCGGACTGGGGGGAAGGGACGTGACCCCTTCCGTTCTTCAACAGATCGTGGAGATTACCAAAGGCAAAGAGGCCCCGTCAGGAGACGTGGTCTGGATAGGAGCCAAGCCATGAGGTACGAACTTCCTAAAGAAGAGTTTCTTTATTCAGGGCATATCGGGTGTCCGGGCTGCGGTGCGTCCTTGGCCATGCGGTATACCCTGCAAGTCCTGGGCAAGAAAACCATGGTGGTGATTCCGGCCTGCTGCTGGTCGACTGTGGCAGGATTCTTTCCTTCCTCGAGCCTCAAGGTGCCGATCCTCCATTGTCTCTTCGAGACTGCGGCCATTAGCGCCTCCGGGGTGAAGAAGGGTCTGATCGCCCGGGGAATCGAGGACGTTCAAGTGATGGCCTGGGCCGGGGACGGGGGAACTTTTGACATCGGCCTGCAGTCTCTTTCGGGTTGTGCCGAGAGGAATGATGACATTATCTACGTATGTTACGACAACGAGGCCTACATGAACACGGGGATTCAGAGGAGCTCGGCCACGCCCCTCATGAGCTGGACCAGCACAACCCCCAACCCGGCTTTCAAAGAGACTCCCAAAAAAGATATCATGGAGATCATGGCCGCCCACCGGATCCCCTATGCCGCCACGGTCTCCCCGGCCTTTCCCGAGGACTTTTTGAAAAAGATGGGCAGAGCCAAGGAGACCCGGGGGTTTCGTTTCATCCATATTCTCTCCTCTTGCCCTCCTGGATGGAAATTCCCCTCGGAAAATTCTCTGAAGGTCTCCCGGCTGGCGGTGGAGACGAAAATATTTCCCCTTTATGAAATCGAGAATGGAAGAAAGTACGCCCTCACCCACGAGCCCAAGGGCTTGCCGGTCGGCGAGTACCTGAAACTGCAAGGGAGGTTCAGTCATCTTGCCCCAGAGCAATTCCAGGCCATTCAAGAGAATGTGGATGAAGAATGGACCATTCTAAAAGCAAAGGCCCGAGGTCCCAAGCAAAGGGGAAACGGGAAAAGGCAAAAGGAGATAAAGGCGCGACGAGCGAGGTGAAAAATAAAGAACAATAGCCAAAATTAATAGGCACAAGTTCCGGGGGAGCAGGGAATACCGATGATAAGGGTTTTTTCTAAGGCCTCGGACTTCGTGGCCCGGACCTGTACTCAATGGCTTCGTTGATGAAATGGCTGATCCTGGGCTGGTCCCTGGTGGTGGTCCTGATGTGGGCTTTTCTGGCTTTCCGCCAGCGCTTCTCGGAACAAGCCATCTTTTACACCTCCGAAGACGTGTGGGGTTTTATGGGGGTCGTATTCCTCACCTGGCTCATCCCCATCGCCGTCTTCGCTTTTTTCGCGTTTCTGACCCACTCTTCAAAATCCAAGAAAGAAGAAGGATGATTCCTCTTCTCCGTCGGAATCCAACCAGGCATTCCACCCGGATAGAAACGGAAAAGGAATGACACCCGCTGCAGGCCCGACGGCCGTCTCCCCCACCGTTTTTCTATTCGCCATCTGCTCGGCCCGGATTTTTCTTTACTTCTGCCTTCAAAACTATATCGCTTTGATTCCGGTCCTGCAGATTGAATGGCATATGTCCTATACTGCAGCAGGGTCCGTCGTTTCCGCCTACCAAACGGGTTTTCTGATCTCCATGGTCAGCCTGGCCGCTCTAAGCGATTGGGTGAGCCCCAAGAAGGTTTTTCTCTATTCTTGTATCGCCTTTTCCGTTTCCTCCCTCCTCTTCGCCATTTTTGCCCGTTCCTACCTTTCGGCTTTTCTTCTCCGGGGACTCATGGGATTGTCCCTGGGCGGAACCTATACCCCGGCTTTAAAATTGATTTCCGAAAACTTTTCCAGCGCCCTCCGCGGAAGGGCCATGGGCTTTTTCATCGGGGCGGGTTCCCTCGGGCACGCCAGCTCGCTGGCCGCCACCGGGTGGCTGGTGGCGCGATACGATTGGCAGACCACTTTTTTCGTGACTTCGCTGGGGCCGATCCTGGGAGCGGTCATTCCCCTTTGGATTCTGTGGGGGCTGGCAGAAAGGAAACCCGAACCGGAGGGGAAAATGCTGAAGAAGGAGGTCCTGGCCAACCGCCCGGCCCTGCTGATGATTGCCGGCTACAGCGTCCACACCTGGGAGCTCGAAGCGCAGCGTGCCTGGACGCCCGCCTTTCTGGTTGCCTGTTACCTGGCAACGGGATTGACCAAGGACCAGGCCCTCCAGTCGGGGGCGGTCTTCTCTTCGGTCATGTATGTCATGGGGGTTGTATCCACCTCGGCCGCGGGCTACTGGTCGGACCGCTGGGGCCGCACGGCGGTGATCGTCGCCATGATGGCCATCAGCATTTCCTGCTCCTTCTCCTTCGGCTGGCTGATCGGCAGCCCGATCCTGTGGGTGATGATGGTGGGGCTGGCTTACGGTTTTGCAGTGATCGCCGAATCCCCGGTTTATTCCTCCGGACTTTCGGAACTCGTCTCCCCCAACTTCCTGGGGACCGCCCTGGCCCTTCGGTCCCTGATCGGCTTCGGGATCGGCGCCGTGGCTCCAACTGCGTTTGGGCTGGTCCTGGACCTCACCAACTCGGGGGAAACGCAGAAACTTCTCGGTTACCTCCCGAACTGGGGCTGGGCCTTCAGCATGCTGGGCCTGTTCGCTTTGATCGGGCCCTGGGCGATGTTTAAACTCCGATCCATGCCGGAGAGCCGGATGATGGCAGGGGGGAAGAAGTAGAGAATGACGCGAGGAATTCCGGCGGACCTCTTCTTCTCCCGCCGGATTTGGCCGGCCCGCATGGGACCCGCCCCTAATCCCCGACACAAGCGGGTGAACCATGTAAAGGCGGGTTTCAAACCCGTCCCTACAACACGCGAAGTGCCAAAACTTTTATAAGGACATTTCTGAACAGGGTTGTGTAGGGACGGCCCTCTGTGGCCGCCCACAAGAGGGGCAACCACGGGGGGTTGCCCCTACAAGGTTCAAAGGAAAGGCCGTGCAGGAACGGACTGAAAAGAAGTTGCAAAAATTTCCAGTTGGGGTATTTTGAATATATTTTTGATGGGGAAAACTTCCGACGCCCCATGAAGGAGGTTGGAAATGGCAGCCAAGTCAAAGGCAGTCGTCATCAATGAAAAGGACAATGTGGCCACCGCCGTCAAGCCCATGAAGACCGGCAGCACGGTCTCTCTCGAAGTGCAGGGGCGGGTGGAAAAGATCAAGCTCCTGTCGGACATTCCTATGGGCCATAAATTTGCCCTGCGGGGGATCGATCAGGGTGCGGATGTGATCAAGTATGGCGAACCCATCGGCAGGACCACCGCAGCGATTGCCAAAGGGGAACACGTTCATGTCCACAACGTCGTCAGCCACCGGGGAAGAAAGGAAGGTGCCTGATGGAATTCCAGGGATACCGGAGACCGGATGGGAAAGCCGGGGTAAGGAACCACGTGCTGGTGATCCCCAGCGTGGTCTGCTCCCAGGGAGCGGCGGAGATGATCTCCCGGAACATGAAAGGGGCCGTCTATCTGCCCAATGTTTTCGGCTGCGCCCAGGTGGGTGAGGACCGGGCCCAGACCAAACGGACCCTGGTGGGATTCGGCCTTAATCCAAATATCTTTTCCGTGCTGGTGGTTGGAAACGGCTGCGAGAATCTGCCCGCCAAGGAGATTGCTGAAGCCCTGGCCCCCGCCAAAAAGCGGGTGGAATTCATTGAAATCCAGGAAGTGGGGGGCACCAAGAAAACCGCCGCCATGGGGAGAAAAATCCTTCGGGAGATGCTGGCCGATGCGGCGAAGCTCCAGCGGCAGCCGATTCCCGTCTCGGAACTGATCTTCGCCACCGAATGCGGGGGGTCGGATTATACCTCCGGCCTGGGTTCCAACCCAGCCCTGGGGGCGTGCAGTGATTTGATCATCGAAGGCGGCGGGACGGTGATTCTTTCGGAAACCACCGAGTTGATCGGGGCGGAACATCTTCTGGCCAAGAGGGCTCGGACTCCGGAGATCGGCAAACAGGTCCTGGACCTCATCGCCTGGTGGGAAAAAGAGGCCATCGCCACCGGCCAGGACATTCGCGGCGCGAACCCAGCCCCGGGAAATATCGCCGGCGGTATCACCACCATCGAGGAGAAATCCCTGGGCTGCATCTACAAAGGGGGAACGAAGACACTGGAGGAAGTGATCAAGTATGCTTTTCCCCCCACGAAAAAGGGACTGATTCTCATGGACACCCCCGGCCACGACATCGACCAGCTTACCGGCATGATGGCCGGAGGGTCGCAGATCGCGGTCTTTACCACCGGAAGGGGAACCCCCACCGGATCGCCCATTGCTCCGGTCATCAAGATCACGGCCAATGACGAGACCTACAAGAAAATGAAGGACAACATCGACATCAACGTGAGCTCGGTCGTCCAGGGAAAGGAGACCGTGAAGGAGGCGGGCAAGCGGATCTTCGACGAGGTGATCGCCGTAGCTTCCGGCAAGCTCTGCAAGGCTGAGAAGCTGGGACAGCGGGATTTCTGCATCTTCAAGATCGGAATCAATTTTTAGCTGACCGGTTATTTTTTTTATTCAGAGCGGCGAATTTTGCCTGTTTGTGGAAATAATGACGTCCAGCATAAGAAAAGGAGGTAGACAATGCGGCGAAAATCTTTATGGATGTTGGTAGGGGCATTTTCTTTCGTGCTAGGTTTCTCCGTTCCTGGATGGGCCGCCACTGATGTGGAAATCGCCCTGTTTGTATGCCTTTCGGGGCCGGCTGCCGACCTGGGGACCATGAGCCGGGACGGGGCCATTCTGGCCGCGGAAGACGTCAATCAGGCGGGCGGAATCAAGGCCCTGGGAGGCGCCAAGTTCAAGCTGGTGGTGGCCGACGTGACCAGCAACGTGGCTCAGGGCCCTAGTGTGGTCGAGCGGACGCTTTCCACCCAGAAGATTTCGGGCTCCATCGGTTTCGGGATGAGCCAGATGACGCTCAGCTGCCTGCCGGTTTTGGAAAAGGCCCAGGTCCCCCTGACGACCAGTTCGATCTCGGACACGATCACCTCTCAGGGCTACAAGTACGTATTCCAGATTGCTCCCAAGGGAAGCCATTTCGGCGCTAGTCAGGTGAAATTTTTGACGTACCTTAAGAATAAATATAAGTTCCCCATCAACAAAGTAGGATTCGTTTATGAAAACACGGCTTACGGGACTTCGACCGCCGGTGGGCTGAAGGCGACCGCGGAGAAAGAAGGCTACAAAATTGGTCTGTTCGAGGCTTACGACGCAAAATTTACCGACGCCTCTCCCCTGGTCAACAAGATCAAAGCTTCGGGGGTGGAGGTGATCTTTCCAGTCTCCTACACGACGGATGCCGAGCTGATCATCAGCACCATGCAGGCCATGCGGGTAAATCCCATGGTGATCGGCGGCGGGGCCGGATTCATCTGGCCGGATATTTACAAATCCCTGGGCGACAAGATCACTGGAGTCTTTAGCGTGGGGTCCTGGAGCTGGGATAGCAAGAACATCATGTCCGACGCCTATCGGAAATCGGTGGTCGAACGGTACCGAAAGCGGTTCGGGACCTTCATGCCGGAACAGGCCGGGGAGCACTACGCCATGGTCTGGACGCTGAAAGACGCCCTGGAAGCGGCCAAATCCACGGACTCCAAAAAAGTTCGGGAAGCCCTGGCGACTATGGAAATTACCAGCGGCCCCGCCGCTCTGATGCAGCCGGGGAAGATCAAGTTTGACGAAACCGGCTGGAACAAGTATGTCTATCCCACCATGATCCAGTGGCAGAAGGGCGATCCGCGGACGGTGTACCCCGAAGAGGCGGCCACCAACGAAGTGGTGTGGCCGATCAAGAGGTAGCTTGCCCCCCGCTTTTCATTCAGCCGAATTGTCCACCCCCCTCCCTCTCCTTCAAAAGGATGAGTGAGGGGGGTCTAGGCGCACGAACTTGTGAAATGATCTAAACCGGGGCCGGAAAAAATGGATGTAGAAATCGTATTGCAGGCCATCGTGAATGGGCTCATGATGGGTGGCGTTTACGCCCTGATCGCCGTCGGGTTGACCCTGATTTTCGGAGTGATGAACGTCGTGAATTTCGCCCACGGCGAGTTTGTCATGCTGGGGATGGTTATGACCTACCTCCTGCATCTTTTTTGGGGGATGGACCCGGGTGTCTCCATCCTGCTGGTCATTCCCGTTATGCTGGGTGTGGGGGCGCTGATTCAGAAGGGATTGATAAGCCGGGTCATCGGCCAGCCCGATGAAGCCCAGATCCTCCTGACCCTGGGGCTTTCGGTGCTCCTGATCAACATTGCCCTTCTCTTTCTCGGCCCTGACTACCGGTCAGTCAAGACCAGCTACAAGTTCAGCGTCTGGGCAGTGGGGCCGATCCTGTTCTCCGTTCCGCGCCTGTTGGCGTTTGTTGTGGCCATGGCTTTCTCGGGAATCCTTTGGTTGTTCTTGACCCGGACGGACTTGGGGAAAGGTCTGCGGGCTGTGGCGGAAAAACCGGAAGTGGCCACCCTCATGGGGATCAACCCCAAGAAAATGCATGCCCTGGCCTTCGGGATCGGCATCGCCCTGGCTGCCGGGGCGGGCAGCATGCTGACCCCTTTCTTTTACACCTTTCCCTCGGTAGGAGGCATGTTCGTCCTGATCGCCTTTGTCGTCGTGGTCCTGGGGGGAATGGGGAACATCCCGGGCGCCATCCTCGGGGCCTTGGCCATCGGGGTCACCGAATCGTTAACCTCCCAGTTTGTGGCCCTGGACCTAGCCATGCTGGGGGTCTTCATCATTTTTGTTCTAGTCCTGGTCTTCAAGCCCTCGGGCATCCTCGGAAAAGGGAAGGTTTATTGATGAGTACGTCACCCCAAGAACATACCCGATGGACGCGTTACGCTCCGTGGATTTTGCTGGCTCTCATCCTCATTTTTCCCTTCATCTTTCCTTCGCGCTACCTGCAGAGGACGATGGTCAACATTTTCTTCTTTGCCGCACTGGGTTGCGCCTGGAATATCATCGGGGGATACGCCGGGCAGCTGTCCTTGGGGCACGCCGCCTTCATGGCCATGGGCGCATATCCGACGGCGCTCTTGCTCCTGGGTCTCAATGTCCCGCCCTGGCTGGGATTCATCCCCGGAGTGGTTGTGGCGGTCATCATAGCTTTTCTCCTGGGCCACATGGTTTTCGGGCTTCGCGGCCCTTATCTGGCTCTTTCCACCCTGGCCTTCGGGGAGATCGTTCGAATCCTGCTTCTCCATTTTCGCGATCAAACCGGCGGATCCCTGGGATTGACCATTCCTTTCAAGGGGACCGACGCATGGAAGCTGCAGTTCGCCTCCGAACAGCCCTATTACTTTATATGCCTCGCTTTGCTGGGACTTTGCCTCTATGTGACCTACAAGGTTCACGGTTCGCGGATGGGCTATTACCTCCAGGCAATCAAGGAAAACCAGGACGCGGCGGAAAATTTGGGAATCGACCTGGCCAATAATAAAGTCAAGGCCCTCATGATCAGCGCAGCCTTAACCGCTGTGCTGGGCGGATTCTACGTGGCCTACTTCTATTACATCGACCCGGATAGCGTATGCGGCATGGACCTTTCCATCAAGATCCTCTTGGTGGCCATCATTGGCGGGGTTGGAACCGTGTGGGGACCGATCATCGGGGCCTGCATCCTGATCCCCCTGACCGAAATCAGCAATTACCTCTTCGGTAGCGGCAGGGCGGGGGCGTCACTGATTATTTACGCCATCATCCTCATGATCGTAGTCCTCTTCAGCCCCAGGGGCCTAATCGCCCTTCTGCCGGGAGGAGAGCGAAGTTATCGCCATGAATGATTCGAGCTTATTCATCGTATGCCTTTCTGATTAATCCAAGAAAAGGAGCCCAAGGTGACGAACCAAGGGGAGTCTGCTAACGGGGTACTGTTAGAGCTGCAGCGGGTCACCAAATCCTTTGGGGGCCTGACCGCCGTGGACAATGTCTCCTTCTCTGTCCGCCGCGGCGAGATTTTCGGGTTGATCGGCCCAAACGGGGCTGGCAAGAGCACGATCGTCAGCCTGGTCATGGGGATCTACCAGCCCGATTCGGGAGAGGTCTTTTTCCAGGGAAAAAGTCTACTGAAACTCAAAGCCAACCAGGTGGTGGAGAGGGGGATCTGCCGCACCTTTCAGGTGGAAAAGCCTCTCCTGAATATGACGGTTACCGGGAATGTCCTGATCGGAGCGCTGCTCCGGACGGCGGACCCCAAGGAAGCTCTGGAACAATCCAGGGTGATCATCGAGCGAGTGGGCCTGGGAAAAGTGGGGCATGTGCTGGCCAAGAACCTCACGGTCCAGGATCGAAAACGCCTGGAACTGGCCCGCGCCCTGGCGACCCGCCCTACGATGCTTCTGCTGGACGAGGTTATGGCCGGCCTGACCCCTGTGGAAATTGATCACTCCCTTGATTTGCTCCGCAAACTGCGGGGGGAGGGCCTGACCATTCTCATCATCGAACATGTGATGCGGGCCATCATGAACATCTCCGACCGAATTGTGGTCCTGGATTACGGCAAAAAGATCGCCGAGGGAGGGCCGAAGGAGATAGCCCACAATGCGGCGGTGGTGGAGGCCTACCTGGGGAAAAAAGGAGTTCGGAATGGGTGAATTGCTGAAAGTGGAAAATCTGGGGGTCGCCTACGGGGATCTGCAGGTTCTCCATGACATCGAGATCCGGGTCGACACCGGAGAAATCGTCGCTGTCCTGGGTTCCAATGGGGCTGGCAAAACGACCCTGCTCCAGGCTATTTCGGGGCTCTTACCCATCCATCAGGGAAAGGTTTTCTTTGAGAACCGGGATCTGGCCAGTGTCCCGGCTTATGAACTCCCGAGCTTAGGAATGGCCCATGTTCCCCAGGGAAGGGGGATTTTCACTACCCTGACGGTCATGGAGAATCTCACCATCGGGGCCTGGAATCCGCGCGGAAAGAAGGAACGCGAGAGGAATCTCAACCAGGTTTTTGATCTTTTCCCGAGGCTCAAAGAACGCACCAGCCAGATGGCGGCAACCCTCTCGGGGGGAGAACAACAGATGCTGGCCATCGGGCGCGCCCTGATGCAGAATCCTCTTCTGCTGATGCTCGACGAACCTTCCCTCGGCCTGGCCCCCATCCTGGTGGAAGCAGTCTTTGCGACGGTGGAAAAGATCATTGCCCAGGGGCTTTCCATCCTGCTGGTGGAACAGAACATTTTTTACGCCATCGATCTGGCCGGTCGCTGTTACCTGCTCGAAAACGGAAAAATCAACCTGGAAGGACCTCGTGTCCAGTTCATGGAAAATCCCAGGATCAAAGAGGCCTACCTGGGAATGTAACTCAAATAGGAAGCGCCAAATTCAAAGCATCAAATAACAAACAAACCCCAAAGGACAAATTCCAAACGAAATCTAATCCTTAACAGGATGCTGAAAAATTCCTTTGCGGCCGTTGGTCGTTATTCCTCGCGAAAGCGGGAATCTAGTCTTTTCAAGGTATTCTGGACTCCCGCTTCCGCGGGAGTGACGGTGGATGGGGTTTTTTCAGCGGCCCGCTAAAATCCAAACTTCATACATTGAAAAATTATAGATTGGAATTTATTGGGGGTTTGCATATTGGGATTTCCCCCCCAAGGGGGGACATGAGAATTTTCTGGAAGGAAGTGAATTTATGAAAATTGCAGATGTAAGGTCCTACACCTTGTCCGTTCCACTGGCAAAACCCTGGAAGATCGCGGGGATCGTGATGGCCGAGATGACTGCCACCATCGTGGAGGTGGAGGCCGATAACGGGCTTGTCGGTTACGGGGAAGCCCTAACCCGCCTGGGCCCATCGGCGGCCAGGGAGGTGATTCAGAATATCCTAAAGCCCGTGGTCCTGGGGGCTGACCCCGGCAACGTAGACGTGCTCTGGGAGAAGATGTTCTCAACCATGAAGGGCCGGGGGCACTGGAAGGGGTTCATGATCGAGTCCATCAGCGGGGTGGACATCGCCCTCTGGGACCTGATCGGGAAGGCCATGAACCATCCCGTTTCCCATCTTCTCGGGGGCCGGCATCATGAGAAGCTGGAAGCCTATGCCTCTTCCATCATGCTCATGGAGCGCTCCGAGATGGTGAAGGAGGCCAAAGAGCTGGTCCGGAAGGGGTTCAAAAAGATCAAAGTGAAGGTAGGCCTGGGTGTGGATACCGACTTCGGCAACATCAAGGCCATTCGCGAAGCCGTAGGCCCGGACATCGGAATCATGCTCGACGCCAACTGCGGCTTCAGTGCGGAGGAGGCCCTACGGTTGGGGGTGATGCTGGAACCGCTGAACATCCTCTGGTTCGAAGAACCCGTGCCGCCGCAAGACCTGGAAGGATATGCCCGGCTCTCCGATTCCCTACGAATCCCGGTGGTAGGGGGAGAGTCGGAGTTCACCCGCTGGGGCTTCCGCGATCTCATCCTGCGGGGAAAAGTCCCCATGATCCAGCCCGACATCGCCCGCTGTGGCGGCTTCACCGAGGCCCGCAAGATCGCCGCCTTCGCCAGCGCCTGCGGGGTGACCATCGCCCCTCACACCGGGGCATCCGGCGCGGTGTCCATTGCTGCCGCCGTGCAGTGGGCTTCGTCCCTTTCCAATCTGGTTATTTTTGAACACATGTACACGGAGAACCCCCTCCGGACAGAAATCCTGAGGGACCCGGTGCTCGAATGCCACGATTCAGTAATCAAAGTCCCAGGCGGGCAAGGCCTGGGGATCGAGATCGATAAGAATAAGATGAAAAAATATATGAAACCGTAGGGAGTAAGGTGGACAGCACAAGGTATAAACATCGGATGAAGGATTGCGGTTCGAGCCCCGTGGGAGAAGGGAGCAAAGAGTGATACCGCGGGCCAGGGCCGAGGGTCGGAGGAAAATCGATTGCCCTTGACAAAAAGGGATATCTCATATAAATTCGATTTCGACTTTAAAAATCCGTATTTTTGAAAGGAGGAATCTATATGAGAATGAGAAAATTTTTCGTTTTATTGTCAATCTTTAGTATCTTAACGATGATTTCATTCGCCCAGGGAATCGCAGGAACCTTGCAGGATGCCAAAGCAAGAGGGAAACTGCTCGCAGGAGTGAAGACCGATTTCCCGCCCTTCGGTTTTGTGGATGAGAAGGGGGTGAATAAAGGGTTCGATGTGGACATTGCCAAAGCATTGGCCAAGGAGCTCTTCGGGAAGGAGGATGCCGTAGAGTTCGTGGCCGTCACCTCGGGAAACCGAATCGCCTTTCTAACCACGAATAAGATCGATATCATCTTGGCCAGCATGACCATCACCGAGGAACGAAAAAAGGTGATCGATTACAGCATCCCCTATTTTATGTCCGGCCACCTCATCCTGGTCCAAAAGGATAGCAAGATTGAGAAATATCCAGACCTGGCGGGGAAGAAGGTCTCCACCACCCAAGGCTCCACAGGCGATATCGTCATCGGGGAACTGGTTCCTAATGCTGAGCGGATCAAATTCCAGCATAATTCCGAATCGCTCCAGGCCCTGAAAGACCGTCGGGTAGACGCCTTCGTACAGGACGATGTCCTCATTCTCGATCTTCAGAAGAGAAATCCAGAATTGAAAATCGTGGGCTGGCCTCCGTTCCGTCCCGCTCCTTATGGACTGGGGGTGAGGAAAGGAGATAAAGAGTGGCTCGACTTCGTGGATGCCGCCTTAAATAAAATGAAGAAAAGCGGCGAATATCAAAAACTTTGGGACAAATGGTTTGGAGAGAATAAGAACGTCCTCCTAGTTTTGAAGTAGTGGCCGAGTTACCGAAACATCATGGGGTTGGAGAGGAGGTCCAACCCCATTTTCATTGCTAATAGGTCGATGCCAAATACCCATCTGCGGCCTTACGCTCATCCTTCTTTCATTATGGAAGTCCTCTCTGCACCTCATTTCTAAGGATTCGATTACCTTGCATCTGGGCATTTTTGCTTCGCTTTAAAAAAAATCTATATGGCCTATCAATTCGACTTCTCGATTATCATCAAGTATCTTCCCCTATTCCTGAAGGGGGTCTTCCTCACCGTGGAGATCTCCTTCCTTGCTATTCTTATCGGATTGCCAGTCGGAATCCTCGCGGCGCTCGCCCGGACTTCGGGATTTAGGATCCTCAACCTCATGGGAGCCGTGTATGTGGAGGTCTTCCGGAACACGCCGCTTCTCATTCAGATCTTCATCATCTTCTTTGGACTTCCTGGCATTGGGATTAAACTTTCTCCTTATATCTCCGGCCTGACCGCCCTCGTTCTCTATGTAGGAGCTTATAACACGGAAGTCATCCGTGCCGGCCTGGAAGCGGTTCCACGGGGACAGATTGAGGCAGCCGAGTCCTTGGGGCTAACCGGAGTTCAAACCTTTCTCCATATTATTCTTCCCCAAACTTTCCGGATCTCCTTGCCGGCCCTCGGGAATAATTGGGTGGCTTTAGTTAAGAATTCGTCCCTGGTGTCGGTCATCGGGATGGTGGAGCTAACCTGGGTTACCTTTGACCTGAATGCCCTGACTTTCAGGTCCTTTGAACTCTTTGGAGCGGCGACGATCTTCTATCTCATTCTCATTTTTATCTTGATTAACATCCAGGCTTTTGTGGAAAAGCGTTATCTTTATAAGACCTAGGCCAGAATATGTTCGACTTTGACGTGATTATTAAGAATCTACCCTATCTCCTGTCCGGTGTAAAATTCACCCTGGCATTGGCTTGCCTGGTGATCATTTTGGGAACTTTCTTGGGAATGATCCTGGGCTTATCCAAGCTTTCCAAAAATCTTCTGGTCCGATATCCGGCCAATCTCATTGTGGAGATCACCCGCGATACCCCGATCATCATGCAGATGTTCTTCATCTTTTTTGGACTCCCGGCATTGGGAATTCGTTTGGCGACCTTCCCTTCGGCGGCCATTGCCATGAGTCTCTTCGCCGCGGGAAATACTGCGGAAATCGTCCGGGGGGCGATCGACTCCCTTCCCACGGGTCAATTCGATGCGGCCAAATCATTGGGGATGAACTACCTCCAGATGATGATTTATGTGATCATTCCGCAGGCCCTTCGGCGGATGATCCCCCCGGCAATGGGTCTCTTCACCACCCTCATTAAAGATACCTCATTGGCGGCCATAATCGGCGCTTTTGAACTGACCCGCGCGGGACAGGAAATCATCGAGAGGACCTTCCATTCCCTGGAAATCTATCTGGTCGTCGCGGCCATTTATTTTATCATCTGCTATCCCCTGTCCTACTACACTCGAAAGGTGGAGAAACAAAGAGTCACGGGCTTCTGAGGTCCTTATGATTGAAGCGAGAGATATCTACAAGAGTTTCGGAAAAGTGCAAGCTCTCAATGGGGTAACGACAACCATCCAAAAGGCCGAGGTGGTCGTCATCATCGGCCCGAGCGGCTCTGGAAAGTCAACCTTTCTTCGGTGTTTGAATCATCTGGAAAAGATTGACCGGGGGTCGATCATCATTGACGGCATCCCCCTGACCGACTCCAAGACCAATATTCACAAGGTGAGGGAGGAGATCGGTATGGTCTTCCAGCAATTCAATCTCTTCCCCCACCTCAGTGTGCTTCGGAACATCACCTTGGCCCAGATCAAGGTAAGAAAGCGTTCCTCTGAGCAAGCGGAACGAATTGCTCGGGACCTCTTGAGGAAAGTGGGAATTCCAGAAAAGGCTGACAACTATCCTTTTCAGCTTTCTGGAGGGCAACAACAGCGGGTAGCCATTGCCAGGGCCTTGGCCATGCAGCCCCGAATCATGCTTTTCGACGAACCCACCTCGGCCTTAGACCCAGAGATGATCGGGGAGGTACTGGAGGTCATGAAGAATTTGGCCAAGGAAGGGATGACCATGGTGGTAGTGAGCCATGAGATGGGTTTTGCCAAAGAGGTGGCCGACCGGGTCATCTTTATGGATGAGGGAAAGATCGTCGAAGAAGGAACTCCGGATCGTCTCTTTGACCATGCCCGGGAGGAAAGGACACGAACCTTTCTAAGCAGAGTTTTGAAATAATCCCCCCTTTCCGAAAGGAAGAAAGGGGGGATTAGGATGACCGACCAGTATTGTTGCCAGATCGACAAGCCTCTGGGTAATTCCTCCGTTGTTCATTCCCTAGGAAGCTCGATCCCCATGAGGGGAACGTGCTGCTGGGAGCCGTACACATCCGTGTCTTCCGGATCCCCGCTGATGGCCGACCGGGAGATAGTGACTTTA